>JAGFJE010000227.1 GCA_024103175.1 Phaeodactylibacter sp. | reverse complement strand
CGCTGGCTGAACTGAAGATTGCCTACACCACCTACGGCCGTTTGTCCCCCCGACAGGATAATGTCGTCTGGATTTGCCATGCCCTCACGGCCAATTCGGAAGCGGAGGACTGGTGGCCGGGGCTGGTGGGCCGGGGCAAATTGTTTGACCCGGAGCGCCATTACATCGTTTGCGCCAATATTCTGGGGTCCTGTTACGGGAGCACCAGCCCGAGGAGCATTGACCCGGAGAAGGGCCGGCCTTTCGGGCGGGACTTTCCGCTGCTGACCATCCGGGATATGGTTCGTGCCCATCAGCTGCTGCAGGGTTATCTTGGCATCGAACGCATCCGGATGGCCATCGGTGGTTCTATGGGCGGGCAGCAGGTGCTGGAATGGGCCATTATGGATCCCGGGCTGTTCGAGAATATCTGCATCCTGGCTTCCAATGCCCAGCACTCTCCCTGGGGTATTGCCTTCAATGAAGCCCAGCGCATGGCCATCGAAGCCGACCCTACGGTTGATGAGGAAGGGGAGGAAGCCGGCCGCCGGGGCCTGGAGGCTGCGCGCGCTATTGCCATGCTTTCCTACCGGAATTACCGGACTTACCAGCAGTCGCAGGCCGAGGAGGGGCCGGACAAGCTCGACGATTTCCGGGCCAGTTCCTATCAGCGTTACCAGGGGTACAAATTGCATAAGCGGTTCGATGTCCTTTCCTACCTCGCCCTGAGCAAGGCCATGGACAGCCACAGCCTGGGCCGGGGAAGAGGGAGCCACGAAAAGGCCCTGGGGCAGATACAGGCCAACGCCCTGGTCATCGGCATCCAGTCGGATGTACTCTTTCCGGTGGAAGAACAGGCCTTTATCGCCAACCACATCCCGCGCGCCCGCCTGGAACTCATCGACAGCATCTACGGCCACGACGGGTTCCTGATCGAAAGCGAGGCCATCGGGCGGCTGGCGCGGCCATTCCTCGAGGGGAAGGCCCACCTGAATGGCCACGCCAAATACACCCTGCGGCAGCGAAAGCAGAATGGCTTTGGATACCTGGCCAGGCGGCCGCTGCCAGGGACGGAAAGATTTTAAGGGAAAGCCTTTAATTGTGAAAAATATCACACCCTTTCATGCGAAAGGCGTTTACTTTTGTTATTCCTTATGAGCTTGTAATCATTTCCATAACTTAAAACCACACGACTATGTCCCTCAGACTTGGAGACACCGCTCCCAACTTTAAAGCCAAAACAACCGAAGGTGAAATTGATTTTTACGAATGGCTGGGCGACAGCTGGGGCGTTCTTTACTCACACCCCGCTGACTTCACTCCTGTTTGTACGACCGAGCTGGGCCGCACCGCCGCCCTCAAAGAAGAATTCGCCAAGCGCAACTGCAAGGTCATCGCCCTGAGCGTCGACCCGCTGGCTGACCACATGAAGTGGCTGGGCGATATCGAAGAGACCCAGAACGTCAAAATGAATTTCCCCATCATCGCCGATGAAGACCGCAAGGTGGCCATGGCCTACGACATGATCCACCCCAACGCTACCGAGAAGTTTACGGTTCGTTCCGTATTTGTCATCGACCACAACAAAAAGGTCCGGCTGACGCTGACCTACCCGCCCTCCACCGGCCGCAACTTCCACGAGATCCTGCGCGTGATCGATTCCCTGCAACTGACCGACAACTACAGCGTTGCTACGCCGGTCGACTGGGAACAGGGCCAGGACGTGGTGATCTCCCCTTCCATCACCAATGAGGAAGCCGACAAGAAATTCCCGAAAGGGTACAAGGAGATCAAGCCCTACCTGCGTATGACGCCGCAACCGAATAAGTAGTTTATTGGTTAATTTAGTTAATTTAGTTAATTGGGTTGATTGGGTTGATTGGGTTGATTGGGCTGGCTTTCGATAGCGAGAGCATGGTTTCCAGCCAACTTGATCAACCTAAACAACTAATTAGCGGATCAACTTTTCAAGATGAACTACTGGCAGGAATTTATTGACGGTTATCGCGGTTATGCCCGCTACCTGTGGCATGAAGTGACGCACCCGGACTGGCACAACTATTTTTACTGGCTTATTCTGGTTTCGGCCTTCTTTTTTGCGCTGGAGCTGATGTCTCCCTGGCGCAGGGAGCAGCCTAAGTTCCGCAAGGACTTCTGGCTGGACTTCTTCTACATGTTCTTCAATTTTTTCCTCTTTTCCCTGATTATCTACAATGCCGCCTCGGATGTGGTGGTGGTGTTCTTCAACAACATCATCGAATCCGTTACCGGCTTTGACCTGCAGGCCTCCAACCCGCTGCGCACGGCGCCCCTCTGGCTCGTTCTCATCGTCGGCTTTTTCGTCCGCGATTTTGTGCAGTGGTGGACGCACCGCCTGCTGCACCGCGTGCCGGCCCTGTGGGAGTTCCACAAGGTGCACCATTCGGTGGAGCAGATGGGCTTTGCCGCTCACCTGCGCTATCACTGGATGGAGACCATCGTTTACCGCACCATTGAATACATCCCCCTGGCGCTGCTGGGCGTTGGCCTGTACGATTTCTTCATTATCCATATTTTCACTTTGGCGGTCGGGCATTACAACCATTCCAACATCACGGTGCCGGGCTATGTCACCGGCGGGGTAGTGGGGCTGCTCGTCGGCATCGCTATTGCCACCGGCGGGTTCGACATCAACCTGCTGTCCAACCCGGCGGCATGGCAACAGGCAGCGGTAGTAGCCCTGGCGACTGCCGGCGGCAGCCTGCTGCTGGGCCCGTTCATGAAAAAGATCTTCAACAGCCCCGAGATGCACATCTGGCACCACTCCTACGACCTGCCGGAAGGCCATCCGCACGGCATCAACTTCGGCATTACCCTGGCCATGTGGGACTATATCTTCGGAACGGCAGTTATTCCGCACAACGGGCGGGACATCAAGCTCGGCTTTCCGGGCGTGGAGCGCTTTCCGAAGGGGTTTCTGGGGCAGGTGAGCTATGGGTTCGGGCGAAAGGCCAAAACGGAGCCGCCCTTGGAGGGAAATGTAGCTAAGAGAGGATACAGTTGAATGGATAGCCTCATGCACTCAGAAGAAAATAGTGATAATTTTTTCAACCAAGTATAGTTTCTTTGGAATTCCATACTGTTTCATAGCTGCCTCAAGAATGTGCTCCAGACGTTCTTTGCCCTGTGGCTTTTCTCTCATAGATGAGAATTTTATCTTTTTCAATATTAGAAGCAGCGAATGATTTGGCCCCCCCCTCACGGACGAGGTCTACCCGGCATCCAAGAATATTTTCCAGGTCCTGCATGATGCCGGCAAAATCCCAGAGGTCTATTTGGGAATCGGGTTTAAAACGGGTGATCAAGGCGACATCGCTAAGCAGGGTCTGTTCATTCCTGGCATAAGAGCCAAAGAGCCAAACTTTTTCCACCGGCAATTTCCTGCTTACTAATTATTACTACTTTGTTAACTTAAAATAAAGCCGCGTAGCGGCGGTAGTCCATAGCCCGGAGCGTTAGCTCCGGGTTAGGGGGCACGGGGAAATAAGCTCCGTAGGAGCGACAGAGAGCCTGTCGCTCCTACGGAGCTAAATGCCCCCTCAATCATTTACCAGGGGCTGACTCTGTGGAATTTGAAAACTACTCCACAGGGCTGACGCCCCTGGCAAATATCTTTCGCCGCTACGCGGCTAAAATTTAAGTTAACAAAGTAGAATTATTTATGATGTTGATATTTGCAGCCCCGAATTCACTGCTTCATTAATTTCCTCACCTGCCGGGCTCCATCCGGAGACAGAAATTCCACGATATACACCCCTGCCGGAAGGTTTTCAATGTTCAACATCATGCGCTTATCAGGAGGCAGGCGCCGCTCCGTCCACAGCTTTCCGTCTGCTCCCAGTACCCTCAGAACTACAGAAGGGCCCGAGGTGTCTGCGATCTCTACATTTACCCAATGGCTCGCCGGGTTGGGCCAGATGCGGGCCGATGCCGGGCTTTCCTGCAAAGGTTCCTTCGTTCCTACTATTGGGGCAGGAACCTGAAAATGAGGCCGGATCATCAGGCGGTAAGGGTGGCGGTAACTGTGGGTCCAGGGATACCCGCCGCCGGCCACCGGCGAGATGAGCCAGAAATTGCCGTCTCCGGGCTGGTAGTCAAAGTTGAACCCGATGACTCCCTGAAGGGTGTCCTGCCCGGCGGCAAAGAGGTAGTGGCGGATGTCGAGCGGCATCGGCTCGGGGAGCTCATGATATTGCCAGCCCAGCGTATTATTGAGCTCTACCACTTCCGAATGGTATTGTTCAATCGTGGGCAACCCTGATTCATCAAAGGTGTTGATGATGAAATTTATGCTTCCGGAAGGGTCTGAACCGGAGGCAATGCCAACCGAGATCCCGATAAGGGTGTCAGGAGCATCCAACTGGAATACTGTGGCGTAGTAGCCATACCAACTGGGGTCTCCGAACCCGAAACCCAGGCTGGATTCCCGGCTTCCGTCATCCTGTGCCAGTTCGGAATCGGAGTAGGCAAAGGTGGTATTGGTGCTGAACAGGTTGCCTTCAATGTTTTCTTCCGACAGGATCAGAAACAGGCGGTAACTGCCGGTAAGTTCCGGGAAAATGCGGGCCGTGTCCGTGAGAATGGAACCGGAGGCAACGGAAGGTAGCGTATCTGTCGTACTTCCAGTGTTATTGCCGTCAATGAACAGTATCTTTCTTAAAGTTACACCATTCAGGTTGGATAAGCCGAGGTTGTTTATTTTGACTTCCCACTCAAAAGGCCGGTACTGGCTGGCGGATACAGTTGGGTATTTGTAGAGCCGGCGCAAATGGGCCAGCGCCATGTACGGGGGAGCGGCCTCGACTGTTACATTGTCAATGGCCAGGCCGGTGTTGTGGCCGTTGTCGTCGCTGTAATGGAAGGCCAGGTGCACACTGTGTCCCAGGAAATCTTCTCCGATCTGAACACCATGCCTTTCCCACTTTCCAACGCTGTAGGCCACATCATCCAACCGGTACAGCTCCTCCCAACTTTGCATGCCGTCGGTGCTGATGAGCACGGAGGCCTTTTCATCGCCGTAAAAATCCAGGTTGGGGTAGTACGCATCGAATGTAAGCACTACGGGCTCTACCGCCTGTGCCAGGTGGATCATCGGCGTGATGAGCATGGCGTCGGATTGGGTACTTTCGGACTGCCTGTCGTCATTGATCCCCGGAAACTGGCTGTGGCTAGGGACGGGAAAGTTGTTGAAGAAAGAGTTGGTGGCAAGTGATCCGGAATTTCCGTGTTCCCATGGCCATTCGGCTGTCCAGTCATCAGGAATGCCGTTCTCGAAATCTTCCTCCAGCAAAGCGGCCGCAGGCACATCCTGGGCATGCAGCCCGGTAAATAGAAAAATAAAGAGAGACAGAAAAAGGAAAAATGTTTTCATGGTTTTGAATTTTAGATGTTTATGAATAGCTTCTTCGCTTCTAAGATCGGGTTAAAATCCTTATGCGGCCAGGACAAATCTTTCAAATCCTTGCACATTTATCCCAAAATCGGGGCTGTTGAGCTTGAAATGAGCTTATTTTGTTCAATTAAAAAGTAAGGCATGAATAAAAGCAATACACCAGGCAGGCTCAGGTACGGGGTTCTTTTCTCTTTTTGGCCCCTCTTCTTCCTGGCAGGCTGTACTTCCCCGACGCCCTTTCAGGAACTTCTCCAAACCCGGGGCAGCCAGTACGATACGCTCGTTCGCGGCGGCCGGGTCCTGGACGGGCAAGACTCCGTTGCCTACCGGGCAGACATCCTCATCCGCAACGACTCCATCCTGTTCATCGGCGAAGTAGACGCTTCTGCCATCGCCGTTGAGCAGGTGATCGACGCTACCGGAAAATACGTCGCCCCCGGCTTCATCGATACCCACGCCCACGGCGACCCGCTGGAAACGCCCGCCTTTGAGAACTTCCTGGCTATGGGCGTCACCACCATCTGCCTGGGGCAGGACGGCGGCAGCCCGGAATACGAGGACATCCGGCCCTGGATGGAAAAGGTGGACAGCGTCGGGCCTGGTGTGAATATCGCTATGTTCGCCGGGCATGGCACGCTGCGGCAGCTGAGCGGGGCCGGCTACAAACCGCAGCCGGAACCGGAGGAAATGGCCCGGATGCAAACCTTGCTCACCGATGCGCTGGACGCCGGATGCTTCGGCATGACTACCGGCCTGGAATACACGCCCGGCATTTACGCCGGCGATGAAGAACTGGCGGCCCTGGCCAGGGTGGTGGGGGAGAAGGGAGGCCTCATTATGAGCCACGTCCGAAACGAGGACAACGGCGCCATCGAAGCTTCCCTGCGGGAACTGCTCCGGCAGGGGCAGTACTGTAATGTTCAGGTTTCTCACCTGAAAGTGGTGTACGGCAAGGGGGAAGAACGGGCGGAGGAGATCCTCGGCCTGCTGGACAGCGCCCGTAACAACAGCAATTATTCTGTCACCGCCGACATCTACCCCTATACCGCCAGCTACACCGGCATCGGCATCGTTTTCCCTCAGTGGGCCAAGCCGCCGAATGATTACGGGCAGGTGAAGCGGGAAAGGCGGGAAGAACTGCTGGAATTCCTTCGACAGAAGATCCAGTCCCGAAACGGGCCCGAGGCTACGCTATTCGGAACCGAACCCTATGCCGGCAAAACCCTGGCCCAGGTGGCGGCCGAACAGGGCCGGCCCTTCGAGGAAGTCTTGCTCGACATCGGCCCGGGCGGCGCCTCCGGCGCCTACTTTGTTATGGACGAAGCCCTGCAGGGCCGGCTGCTGGAGGCCCCCCACGTGATGATCTGCTCGGACGGCAGCCCCACCATGCGCCACCCGCGGGGCTACGGCAGCTTTCCCAAAATAATTGAGCAGTATGTGCGGGAAGAACAGCGGTTCTCTCTGGCGGAAGCGGTGCGCAAGATGACGAGCCTCCCGGCGGAAACCCTCGGCCTGAAGGGTAGGGGCGTATTAAAAGAAGGATATCAGGCCGACCTGGTGGTATTCGACCCCCGAAAAGTGAAGGCCCGGGCTACCTTCAGCGAACCGCACCGGCTGGCGGAAGGGATGGAATGGGTGGCCGTCAACGGGAAGGTGGCCTTCAGGGAAGGGCAGTTGGTGAGGAGGGCAGGCAGGGTATTAAGGAAATGAATCGATGGTTCGGGGTTTTGAACGTTCCTAACCCAAGTTCGACGGGTATGCCCCAACTTCAGCAGTTTTTACCCTAATGAACAGAAGGGCGGTATTCGGCGGTTTGGCGTTCGCCTGCCCGAGGCCCCCCGCGAACACCGAACCGCGAACCGCGAACAGTCCCGGGCACTAAGCTTCTTCAATACCCCATCCTGTCCCGCAACTCCTGTATTTGTTCCCCGGCGCCCAATTCCATTTGGGCAACCCTTTCCAGGTAAGGCCCCAGCAGGCTGCGGTTGGTTTGCAGCATCTGGTCCGACTGTGCGGCCAGCAAGCCCAGCGCTTCGAAGATGCCTTCCTCCTTTTCCGGGTTTTCCGAACTGTACTGAATGAGTTCCGGGATAAGGGCGCGGTCGTCTGTCCAGTAGGTTTCCAGTTCGGTGAGGGCGCGCTCACGGGTGACCGCGTCCGGATCGAAAAGCCTGACGATCAGTTGCTGGCGGTTGTTGAGTACCGGGGCGCCGAAATCGACATCGGCAGGTAGGGCAGGTTCGGCATCCGTTTCCTCATGCTGAAAGCTATCCAGGGCACTGCTTACTGCCTCATCAGAGAGCGAATCTTCCAGGCCAGGTTCATTTATGAGGCCTACGTTGCCGTCAAGGCTATCTGCATCCACCTCTTCCTCCCAATACGCATCTTCTTCGAAGATATAGTCGTCATAATCATCTTCGAGCGCATAGGTGGAATCCACCATCGCTCCGGTAAAGGCTGCTGTTGAGAATATCGCTGCCGCCCAGAGGCCTGCGATGGCCAGCCAGTTGGGCCAGGCAGGCTTGCCGCCCGCCCGCCGGGCCGCCCTGTTTTTCAGCTGCTTCCGCATCCCAATAAATAAGAGGGCCAGGGCTGCGGCCAACAACAGGCCTGTTGGCACGGCATTAATTAAGGCCAGTTCCGCCCAGGCCAATACGCCGGCCACCAGGAAGATAACAATGCTGAAGAGCAGGAAAGCCGCTTTGTAGTTGCCCTGACGCCGGTACTTTCGCCCGTAAATAAAGGCTGTCGGCAGGGCGAGAGTGAAAAAGACGGCCAGGTGGGTGTCGGCAGCGCTTACTGTTAAAAAAAGGAGAATGGCGGCAACGGGCACGGCAAAAGCCGCAAACGGAACATATTGCCTGCTTATGAGATAGGCCCGGCATTGCCGGAAAATGGCCCACAGTAAGATCAGAATGGAAACCAGGCTGAGTAAGGCGGCTACAGCGTCTCCGTAGCCATCGTCGAAATTGGCGCTGTATATTAGCCAGAAGATCAGGATGATAAGGCCAGCCGGCAATAACAGCCAACGGTAGAGTGCGGAAAAATTGCCGGCCCGGTATGCCCCGGTGAGCCGGTATATGGGATATCCGATCAGGCCGCCGAAGATCAGCGGGATCAACAGGCCGGCCAGGAGCAGCCTCCGTTCGCCTCCTTCGGGGTATTCTATTCGAAAGAAAATGACGGCGCCGGCCAGGACAAAAAGCCCTACGGCTATGAAAATAAAAAGGGCGCCGTATTTGGGGAGCTGTGAAAACCAGTATCTCAGTTGTTCCGAAAATGTGGCGCCGGCCTGCCCGGCCCAGAGCGTTTTTAGTTTTTTCCGAAAGCCGTAGATACCCAGGGACAACAGCGCCAGCATTGCCCAGAAGATACTGTAAAAAACACCCTTTCGGATCTCAGGATAGTAGGCTCCTTCTATCCACAGGAAAGCCAGGTAAAGAGAGAATACGGAAAAGCCGGCAAAGTATAAGGCAGGCTCCAGGTATTTCTTTTCCTGGATGGACTCAATGATGAGGTCGGCATAATAGACCAGGATAAAGATCAGAGACGCCAGGAGCACCCTCAACGCCCACCACTTGGCCCTGTCTGAGGCGCCGGGGACCTCATCCATAAAAGTAGTGAGTTCATGATCTCGTTTTTCATCGAGAGGGAGTACATAAGCGCCGCTCCATTCCCTGATCTCCCGGTCGTCGGGGTTCCAGAAAAAAACCTCATCTGATTGCTCACTGATCATAAAGTGGTCGTCCGGGCTGAAGAGTTGTCCGTTAAACCCGGGTTGGAATCCGCTCTTGAATTGATAGGTGTTGGCCTTTTTGCCATCCGGAGTGAAAACCTCGACCAGTTCGGGTGATTGCCGGATAATGTATCTGCCCCGGGGAGAAAGCCGGACTTTCGAGGCCTTCCGGCCATTCAACCGGCCTTTAAAGCCGGCGGCCTCTACAACCAGGGAATCGGCGGGAAGCATCCCTTTGTTTTTGGGGATAATGGCCGCTTTGGTTGCCTGCAGGGCGACGGCAAACTGGCCGTCACGGCTGACAGTGGCGTCAAACAGCCGGCCATTGGGGCCTTCAAAGGTTACCGCCGGGTTTTTATCCCGTTGATAATCCCAGTATACGACCCGGGCCATTATGGGTTGTTCTACTTTTTGGCGCTTCTTATTGCCACCGGGCAACAGGCTCTTCAGCCAGTTGAAAAATCCTCCCAACCTGGGCGCCGGCGTTGTGCTTTCCAGGCCGATAACCAGATAGCCCTCGTTTTCGTGGAAGCGGGCCATTGCAATCCGGGTGTTGCGCGGCAGGGTAGTATCCTGCGCAGGGGTATAGACGGACAAAGAAGTACTGTCATTGCCGGATTGCCAGGCAAATACCTTTACCGTATCTTCGGATACGGTCAGAAGATGGTATCCGTCCTCTGAAAAAGAATACCCGGCAATGTTTTCATGGGCATGAATGGATAACAACACCCCGGACAGATCACAGATAAATGCCAATTTATTGGTCATCGCAAAAATATAGCGGCGGTTGGGGCTTATGGCGATATCCAGCAAGCCGTCCTCGGCACGCAGGAGGGTAACGGTATCCAGCTGGCTTCCGTTGGGGATCAGCATAACCAGCTCCTGGTTTCCATCCACCGCCAGATACCGGTTTTCGTCAATGGCCTGAAAATACAAAAGGGTATTATCGATGGCCAGGCTGCCTGGGCCCTTTTCCGACCGGGCGGGATCCCATGACCGGATATCTTTATAACTGATCAGGGACAGGTTGGTCTTCCGCAAAGAATTACTGCCGCTGGGATTCACATTATCGAGTTTTCCGCTGACTGCGCGCCACCAGTCTATCTTCCGGGCTTTTGCGTAGGCTATCGTATCCAGAAGCCCGTTTCTTTCATTCATCAATACAATAGAAAAAAGGGTATCCACGCTGATCGGGGCATAGTAAGGTAAGTCGTCTTGCGATGGCATTTCTAAATTCAGGAAGTACTCGCCATCCTGGTTTAGAGATTCATAGTTTACTTCCGTGAATTCCTCTTTGGAATAGCTTCTGCCATACTCATCGAATACTTTCCCGGTTACGAAATCATAGTATCCGAGATAGGGAAAATCTTTTTCGAAAGTCGATACGGAGGCGTAAACCGGTATCCATAGCCCTTCCACCAATTTCCCGTTAAGAATGTACCTCGGCTCCCGGTAATCATAGGAAATAGCTTCAACCTTTTTGCCATCCGCAGAAAGCCTCACTTCCCGCTTTAATCCCTCTTCGTTACTGGCCAGCCGGATCGTTTGCTCGATTCCGGGTTTTGGCCAGTATTTTACCAGGCTGTCCCTGTATTGGACGAGGAAGGGGCCAAAGGGCGCAATATAATCCAGCGCGTCGATCCTGCCTCCCGGCTTCAGTGTAATGGACAATGGGCCGGATTCCTCTGCTGCAGGAGCAGTATCGGAATAGGGATCGCCCTCAGAGCCCTTGCCATAGAGGTTGTAGAGGTTATTCACCACGTCGATACGCCGTATGGGGCTTTTGTTGTAAGCGAACTGGCCCAGCTGAATGGCTTTATCCAGCTTGTCGGTAGTTTTGTCCTGTTCGATCAAAGAAGCATCCAAAGCTTTACTGATCACCTGTTCTTTGAGTTGTTCGTTCACCGAGACGGAAAGCAGCCCGGCCAGAATAGATAAGGCCAGGATGAACAACCCGCCTACGATACCCGCTTTGGCCCAGGCGCGCCGCTGGCGCAGGCGTTTTTCCCTTTCTGTCCGGCTGATCTCCAGGAGCGCTCTTTCCCGTTCATTCAGGCCGCGCATGCCTTTTTTCCCTTTCCAGACGACATCCAGGTCGTTATCGTTGAGGCGCAGCTTTCTCAATTCTTCCTCTTCCCGGGCTCTGTCCAGGTCGGGCTTCTTTACCTCCAGGATGCGGGCCGACCGCTGGCCGAGCTTATCCGAGCGGTCGTATTCCCTGCGGACAACCGGCGCCAGGGTATCGTGCGGCAGGCTGGTATATCCGCGGCCATCGTCATTGAGCAGGAAGATCTCAGGGCTCTTGAGCTTTTTGACGAGCGTCTCTACAAACCCCGGAGGATACTCATATTCTTCCTCTTCTTCCAGGTGTTGGTAGCGGGGGCGGATATCAGTTTCGAAATTTCGCCGCCGGGAAGTGCCCAACTCGGTGACGTGAAACTGCAGGACGTCCAGCACCAGTCCCGATTCTACCACTTCCGGCTTCCATTTCCGGACGGCTTCCATCTGTTCCCGGAAGTATTTTTCCATCTCTTTGCCGCCGCTCTGGGCCTCGCTGTAAGCCCTGATGCTGAAGTAGGCGGAGTTTTTGTCCGGGTCATACGTATTGTCCCACAGCTTGGTGAGCAACAACTGCAGAACGGGGGCTACCGCGCTCCTGCCTCTGAGCAGGTCGTTGGCGATCTTTTCGGGAAGGCCTTTTTCAATGGTGAGGTTATAATAATTGATACCCCTGAGCCTGGGCAATTCACGAAATATCTCCTCGATATCCTTTCCTCTCAATTGTTCCAGGAATACGGTGCTGGGCGACAACTCATACTCCTGGCTGCGGGCCAGTATCTTGGCATTGAACTCTTCTCTGTAGCCCAGGATGATCTTTCCCCTGGCCTTATCCTCTTTACCGTCAGGGGGGCGCACGAATATATCTTTGAGCACCCTGAGCAGGCCTTCCAGTTCATTTTCGATCCTGGGGTTGGGTTGCGTAATAGCCTCTTCGGCCTGGTCGAGGATGATGATCAATTCGCGGCCCGTTTCCTTTTCCAGTTTTATCCAGGCTTTTCGCAGGCGGCTGCCGGCTTCTTTGTCGAGTATAAGGTTTCCGTTGGCCTCTTCATGGTATAACCCCCGGCTGCTCTGCTTTCGGGGCCTGTATGCCCGGATGGATCGATAGCGGTTGATAACGGACCGAAAGGTGTTGGCCGTTTCTTCTTCCAGCCCTTCTGCAAGGGCCTCGATCTTCTGAAGTTTTTCCAGGTTGGGGTCCGCTTCCGGCTCTTCGCTTGCCGTCAATTCTTCCACTTCCTCTTCCGGCTGAAAGGAAAGCATTTCCGCGAATGTCCGGACTAATCCCTGGATGTGGTCCCGGCGCCTGTACCGTATTTCAAAGCGCTTGCCGCCGTCCTTATTTTTGGCGGCTTCCAGGCGGGGCCGCAGGCCGGCGTCCAGGAGGGAAGATTTGCCGGCCCCCGATTCGCCGTACAGCATAATAATGGAGGGAGCATTGCGTTCGTTGACTTTCAGCCAGAGGTCGCGGATATAACTGGAGCGGCCGAAGAAGATCTCGGCATGCCGGGCTTCATAGGGTTTAAGAAAGAGGAACGGGCTGGCCGGCAGCTGTGTCTTTTCCAGGGGAGGCAGGTTAAAAAGCGGGTTTTTTGACACTTCGGGCAGGTTCCAGTTTTTGAAATCCACCTCGGCGGCGCTGTCTCTGAATGACTCTTCCCAGGGAAAGCTGTCCGTTTCTTCTTTCGGGATCACGATGCCCCGGCTTTTTTCGCTGCCTCTGACGGTATCTGCCGCATCCGTAACCGATTCCACTTCGTTTTTGGCGTCTGCCCATGCGCCGGCCATCGTCAGGCCATTGGCCAGGCCGGTATAAAAGCGAGTGGCTACCGTGAGCGCCTGCTCATCTTTAATTGAGGTGGAAGTGCCGATGACAATGGGCACGCCGCGGCCGGTCAGGGCCTTGGCCAGCCGCTCGGTGGAGCAGCCGTTGAGGAAGACCAGCTTCATGTTTTCCTGGTTCTCCCTTCTGGACAGGATGTTCACCAGCCCGTCGCCTTTAGCTACCTGCCTTTTGCCGTCCAGCCCTTCCAGCAGCAACTGGTAGCCGTCGGCGTGGCCGCCGTAGTGGATGATGGCGATGCGGTTTTTATACTCATCGCTCCCGAGGATGTCCAGGAAGGTTTTGATGGAAACGTTCTGGCGGACGACCGGCTTGTCGCACAGGCCGTTGCGGTAGGCTTCATTGAGGATAGACTCCAGCTGCTCTCTTTCCTTTACGACGTTGTCCAGGCGGCGGTTGGCTTCGTATTCGTTGGCGAATGCCAGAAAAACGACGGGTTTTTCGGTGCTCATAGTTCCAGGGTTTATCGATGTTTGGGATATATTTGGAGGCCGGCTAAATGGTTACCTCCAAACATGCTCTCAATGAACGAATGAGGGAAGCGGCCGATCGCCCTTATAAAGTTAAGGAAAATGGCCTCATTTATTGATCATTTGGACAAGGATAAAATTACTACGTATATGAACCTGCCCATTGACCACCTCATCTATGCCGCCCCTGCGCTGGAAAGCGGCATAGACGCAATAGAGGCGCTGCTGGGCGTCCGGCCCGTTTACGGGGGGCAACACCCGGGGCGGGGCACCCATAATGCCCTGCTCGGTTTGGGCTCCGAGGTTTATCTGGAAGTCATTGCCCCCGACCCGGATCAGCCGGATGTGCCCCGCCCACTCTGGATCCCGGCGGACAGGGTAGCTGAGCCCCGCCTGATCTACTGGGCCGCCAAATCCAACGATTTGGCAGCCCTGGTTGAAAAAGCCGGCCGTAGCGGGCTGAAACTGGGCGAGGTTTCCAGCGGCAGCCGCGCCCGCCCGGATGGCCAACTGCTGAGCTGGCAACTGACCGGCCCGCGGGCCAATCCGGCGGACGGCATTATTCCCTTCTTCATCGATTGGGGAGATTCGCCGCACCCGGCGCTGGGGCTGCCGCAAGGCGGGAAACTGGTGGCGCTGCAAGCCCGGCACCCGGCGCCGGGAAAGGTAAGCGCCTGGATGCAAATGCTGGGCCTGGATATGAAGGTTGAGTACGGCCCGGAGCCGGCTCTGTCAGCCCGGATACAGGCTCCGGAGGGAGTGGTGGTGCTCGCCTGAAAGGCGGCAACAAGAGGATGAAAAAACTGGCCGGATATTCACCGGATAAATTATGTTTATTGGATAATAGCTTATTTTCGCATTACGAATAAGGGCCTGGCAAAAATTCCCGCCCGTCTTCGCCACGTCTGTTATCGCAGCCGGATAAATTCCTCAGCGTTCGACAGAGCTCACGCCGAAGTCTCACGCCGAGATCCAGGTAAAAATCCCGAACAACGAATCCCGAATAACGCCCGTCTCTTCGAGCCGGGTAAAAATAACGAACAACAAATAACGAATAACGTCCCCCCTCCATGCCCACTCCACACAAAATCATCCTCATCGACCCCGCCCACCCCTACCTGGTGGAGCGCCTCACCCTGTTGGGATACGAAATAGACGATCATCACGACACGCCTCTTGATGAACTCTGGCCCCTGCTGGGGGATTACTTCGGTATGGTCATTCGAAGCCGGTTTACGCTGGACGAGGAGTTCCTTAATCGTTGCGCCGGCCTGAAGTTCATCGCCCGGATGGGCATCGGGCTGGAGCATATCGACGTGAAGTATGCTAAGGAAAGGGGCATCCTGGTGCTCAACTCCCCGGAGGGCAGCCGCGATACAGTGGCCGAGCACACCATGGGATTCATTCTGGGGCTGCTCAACCACATCGAGCGGGCCAGCCTGCAGGTGCGCAACGGGCAATGGATACGGGAAGGTAATAAAAGTTACGAGCTACGGCACCGCACGGTGGGCATCATCGGCTATGGCAACATCGGCAGCGCCGTGGCCCAGCGCCTGAGCAGCTTCGGCTGCCGGGTGATCGCTTATGACAAGTTCAAAACCAACTTCGGGGGGGTACTGGCCGAAGAGGTGAGCCTGGAAACTGTATTCCGGGAAGCGGACGTCGTTACGTTGCACATTCCTTATGAAGACTACAACCACTATTTCGTCAACCGCCAGTTACTGAATAGCTTTCGCAAGCCCATCTTTCTCATCAATACCTCCCGGGGGCTGGTGCTGGACACGGCCGCCCTGGTGGAGGCCCTGCAGTCTGGCCAGGTGCTCGGCGCCGCCCTCGATGTGATCGAGTACGAAGAGCAGTCTTTTAACAAGCTGGAGGTGGAAAACCTGCCGGCGCCCTTTCAGTACCTGCGCCGGGCGGAGAACGTGATCCTCACTCCCCATACGGCCGGCCTGTCGCATGAGGTAATGGGC
The DNA here is from genome assembly GCA_024103175.1 of Phaeodactylibacter sp. GTDB lineage: Bacteria > Bacteroidota > Bacteroidia > Chitinophagales > Saprospiraceae > JACJXW01. Next base: position 42,734 of record JAGFJE010000227.1, on the reverse strand, counting down.
GCCCACGCCCGGGTGCTGGTGGAGAAGATCGAGGCGGCGTTTCATTAACCCTGGGGAATTCGCGAAGCGACGATTCCGCAGGGTAAGCCTTTTCATGACAATTATCATTTACTTTTTCTGCTGAATGCCCTACATTTCAGTGCATAGGATTTTGCCTGCCGGCAATTTCCGTGAGCACCCTTCTTTTCCGAAAGCTTACCTCATTCATCCCATTTACAAACATATCCAACTGTCATGAAGAGGAAGTCAACATCACTGGTTATTGCCGCTGCGGCTTTGGCTCTGTTGGCCAGCAGTTGCGGGCCCGACCTGGCCATTACCCAGGCGTCGGCAAACCTGGATAACGTTCAGCAATCAGCCAGTTTTGCCATCGTGAACAACGGTGCAAAAACCACGTCTCCGTTTGAGATAGAAATTCTGCTGCTCGATGATGCCGGCGCAGTTGTTGAAGTTGCATACCGGAAGGCTATCAGCGGGCTGAGTTACGGTGAAAAAGTAGCGTTGAAGAACATCAGCCTGCGGCACCTGCCCACGCCGGATAACAATTGCCTGGGGAAAGTAACCCAGGTAGCCTTTTCCATTGACCTACAGGATGTTATCCGGGAACTGGATGAAAGCAACAACCGCAGGGTGGCCGAGGTGCAGCCCATTTCTGCGGTTTGCGATGAAATCGTGCGTTTCGAGGCTCTCCCCATTGGAAAAGAATTCCTCCCCATCAGCCATATCGCTTCCGACGGGATCGGCTTTGCCATCCGGGCCCTGCCCGAAGGGAAAGGCTTCGCCATGATCCGGAATGACCTGGCCGTGGGCAACGGGCAGGCCATGTGGCTGAAGAACGCCTGGCTGGAGCCGCGGATATGCCTGCCCCGGCACTATATCGCCTTTGACGCCGGATACTACGGCGGAAATATCTATCTGGAAGTGAATGGGGACCCGGGCGGCAGCCCCTATCCCAGCCTGGCGGCAGTCGACGGGGCCATCATCGGCGGAGTGGCTGTGAAAGTGAGTGGCCACGGCGAGAACCCCGGCCTCTGGCAGTTCAACGGTGTGGTCAACAGCTTGAAGATCGGCGGCCAGGAACTGGCCATAGACAATATCCTATTCTGGACACAACAAAAAAGAATGTTATGAAACAGGTCACAGATCCTTTATTCGCACTTACCGGCCCGAAGGATGTCGTAAAAGAAAGAGGAGCGCTCGGCATCGAGGCCGGCGTCAAGTCGGGCGTAGCGACGGAATACTGGCTGGAACTGCTGCAGTACCCCGAGGAAAGCGCCCGCAGCCTCTGGCTGAACGTAGAGAGCCAGTGGCGGCGCCTGCACAGCCCCAACGCCCAGATCCAGAACCAGGTGGAGCACGCCTTCAGCTTCCCGAAGTTGTTCGACGTGCTGGTGTGGTACCAGGAGGAGAAGATTGTGGGGTTGGTGGTGCATTCGAAGTCGTAGTGTAGTTGCCGGGTTCAGGGGCAGAACGGAATTATTCATGTCGGCTGATGTCTGAGCGTGCGCTTTTGGGCGAAGGAAGACTTTGTGCCACAAAACCAAAACTCATTGAGGATTCTTGGGAGAGGAAGGTATTCCGGCCTCGGAAGAATTTCAAAAATCGGGAAACAGGTTAGCATTTGTCTCTCTTTTTAAGTATTTTTAAATGCTGTTTTCAAAATTCCTTTAACCCGTAGAAACCAATAGAAATGCCTTCCTTAGAAGTTGTTATAGGCCTTATCCTGATAATCCTTTTTTATAGCTTGCTCACTACCATCGTCATGGAATTGATCTCCAGTTTTTTTTCCTTTCGGGGAAAACACCTGGAAAAGATACTGAAGATGATCTTGTCCTCGGACGATAAGAGGGAGGAAATACTTGAGGCATTCAAAAACAACCCTGTTTACGAACAACTTTCCGGGAAATACTTCGGTAAGAAAACGCCCCCTTCCTACCTCAAAGCGGAGTCCTTTCGCGCCATATTGCTGAAAGTGCTGAACAATAGGGGAGAGGGCGGCTCCCTGGAGGAAAAGATCGAAACCCTCCCGGATGAAAACCTGAAGCAGTCCTTATTGCAGCTTCTGGAGCAGGCCAATTACAATTACAGCCATTTTATCACCAGCGTGGAAGGTTGGTATGATGATATTATGGACCGGGCTTCGGGATGGTACAAAAGGAATGTGCAGCTTTTTCTGCTGCTGCTCGGTTTTGTCGTCGCCGTTATTTTTAATGTCGACACCCTTTCCATTTACAATAACCTGGCGAAGGCGTCGGATGCGGACCTGGACAGGCTGGTGGCGCTTGCCGAATCCGTGAGCCGGAAAGACCTGTATGTCCGGCGGGAAGGGGTGGATTCTTTGGCCGGTATGAGGGAGGATACGCTTTACTCTCTCAATACGCAGTTGTTTGAGTACATCGAGGAGAACATTCAGGAATTGGACGACCCCATTGGAATAGGATGGGAACACTATGAGCCTACCACAGACCTGTTCTTTTGGCTTTTCAAAATATTCGGATGGCTGATTACGGCTGTCGCCATATCAAAAGGCGCGCCTTTCTGGTTTGACCTTTTAAAAAAGGTGGTCAGTTTCAGAGGTACGGGGTTAGAGCCGGCGGCCAAACCCAAGGCAGTGGCAGAACCTGTTTCAGCGGAAGCCGGCGCCGGCCCGGTATCCAGGGGCCCCCGTGAAGAAGGTGGAAATCAGTTGATCAACAAGCCCGTAGGATAAAACTTTTGCCATGAGGATCAGGTTTTTAGCCAATACCAATATACGTATTTCCCCTACCGACCTTTCCCGGCCCCCGGTAGGGGTCATTTACAGCGGCGTCGAGCTGGAAGTGGAAGACCGCTTGTACAAGGGGCGGCCTTTGGATGGGGTAGACACCTATTTCAGGGACAGCCACGGATGGTTTTACTGGAGTGGGAGAGTCGTTATCCTATACAAAGCGCTTGAGGGGCCGAAGGTGAGAAAAAAAGCGCCAGAGCCTGAGGGAGAGAACGTTGGAGGTTCCTGGCAATTCAGCATAGAGCAGCCAGGAGAGGAGCCTGAGCCGGGCTCTGGGGAGAAGGATACTCAACCGGCGCCTGGCCAATGGCCGGGAGGGCCAAGGGAAACAAAGCCTGATAATAGGGACGAGGCGCCCAAAACGGCAAAAGCGCCACCTGCTCCTCCGGTTTGGGAAGCTGGCGCAGGCATCGCCTCGATGCCACTGAACTGGGGCCTTGAGGCGCTCGGTATTCCCGAGTTTTTTTGGAAAGAAAAGAAACTTGCTGGAAGAGGAATAAAGGTGGCCTTATTGGGTACAGGGGTTGAACAAGGCCATCCCGGCCTGTCGGGAAAGATCGTCAAAGGGGAAAATTTCAGCGGCGGGCCCGCTTCTGATTTCAAGGACGAAAATGGAGAAGGCACTGCCTTTGCATTGCTCATAGGAGGCAAAGGGAAAGGGGCGGTAACCGGCGTTGCCCCCGCTGTCCAATTCCTGGTCGGTAAAGTGATGGCCAATTATTTGGATATTCGTTGCAGCCAGTTTCTGGAGGCCCTTCAGTGGGCGATAGAAGAGCGGGCGGATATCATCATGGCAAATATTGAATTCAGAGAGAGTTCGTTGAGCCGGCCGGAAAAGAACCAGCTCTCAAGGCTCTATGAAAGGGCGGCCAAACAGGGCGCCTTTTGCATAGCCCCGGCGGGCCGCTCCAAAAATGTCCGCCCCGAAAACAGATATCCGGCGGCCCTGAGGGCCTGCCTGTCGGTGGGGGCGTACGAAGAGAACGGAGAACGGTCTGCGAATTCTATCCGGAGTTATGCTCTGGACATCGTTTCTCCCGGGGGAGGGCTGATGAGCGGATCCGGGCAGCCCAGCCCCGAAGCCGTAGGCGCCGCCGCCGCCTTTACCGCCGGAAGCACGGCTCTGCTGATGGAATGGCTGCGCAACAATAACAGGAAGATGAGCCCCGGAGAATTAATGAAAATAATAAGGGATACCGCCTTGCCTAAATACCCCAGTATTAAATGCAGGGATATTGAATATGGTTGTGGTTATTTCAACCCGGTAAAAGTCCTGGAACAACTGGAACAGGGGAACCCTATATGACCTTCCCCTCTTTTGTGAATTCTCTTTTGATCCCTCTTTCCAGTTCCTCCAGCGAAACCGTCGGATTTCCATTATCCAGGGCTGCAATACACGTGTATTGTACGATATTCATGATCTGGGAACCGGTAAGTTCATACCGGTGGGCAATTTCTTCGAATTTGACTTTATCGCCGAATTGAATGGTTTGGGGAAATGCCTGTCGCCAAATGGCCAGCCGTTCCTGGGGCCTGGGAATGGGAAAAAAGATGATGGACTGAAAACGGCGGGTAAATGCCTCGTCGATATTGTCTTTAAAATTGGAGGCGAGGATGGTCAGGCCGGGATACAACTCGATGCGCTGCAACAGGTAAGCCACCTCCTGATTCGCGTATTTATCGTGGGCGTCGCGAACGCTGGTCCGCTTGCCAAAGATGGCGTCGGCTTCATCGAAAAACAATATCCAGTCTTTATTTTGCGCCTTATCAAACAGGTTGGCCAGGTTCTTCTCCGTCTCTCCAATATACTTGGATATGACCATCGACAGGTCGATCTTGAACACTTCTTTGCCGGTATATTTACCAAGCAGGGTGGCGGTCAGGGTCTTACCGGTCCCGGGCGGGCCATAAAACAAAGCCCGATACCCGGGTTTCAGGCTTCGGTACATACCCCATCCGTACAAGAGGGTCTGGTGGTGTTTTACCCAGGCCTCCAACTCCCGGATCTGGCCCATGGTTTGCTCGTTGAGCACCAGGTCCTCCCATTCCAGTTCGGTAGACAGGTGCTGTGCCGGAAAATTGGTGCTCAGGTGGGGCAGCGCAACCTTCCCAATGGTAAAGAGGTCGACATAATCCGGGTCCAGGATCAGTTTGCCGCTCATAGCGGGTTCTCCTCTTTTTGTTTCTTCCAGGTATAATACCTTTTCGCGGGCAAAAAAATGACTGGAGCTGAACAGCTCCTGGAGTGCGAACCGGCGCTGCAGGTTGCTGCCGGCCAGTAGGTAAAGTGCGGTTTCGCCGGTAGGGATAGTACCCCGGTGGTTGGCGCCCTTGACGCCGCCAAAGGCCGGAAAATCCCCCCCCGCAGGCAAATATTCGGAAATGACGGCGTCAAAGAAGTGGGGGTATACGTGCGGGGCCAGCCCCATGATCAGAACGGCCAGCTCGTCTGCCGTCAGCCGGTTGTCGAGCACAAATTGGGTGAAGGGCGCGTCATCCTGCAGGTCGAAAGAAGGAGGCTTGGGGGCCGTTTCCACCTGGGGGGCATTGGCCGAAGGAATGTCCTGCTGCAGGCGGAAGCGCACCAGGGCTTCCAGGTAGGAGAAGGTAAGGAGGAGGTTTTGGTGGGGCATTATCGGCGGCGTATTTTTTTAGCTTAAATTATGATAATTCTCCTGAGTCGGCAAACTATCTTCTTTCATTATATAGCTTGCTAAGATGATCAGCGTTTTTCAGGCTTCAGTTGCCAGGTCGCAACCATTTTCACTTCTACCTGATCTTCCTTCCAAAGCACTTGGTCTATGCGCCCAACCATATCCACAGAGGCCTGTTTGAGTATTTTACCCTGGCTGTTTACTAGCTGTACAAAGCCTTGCCGGTCGCCACTGGAACCGGGAGTTATGGGGCCCTCAGACTTTGAATCAAGCCGCACTACGACGGCGTAGCGGCCGTCAGGGCTTTCAAAACGACGGACTTCCTGCCCAGGAGCGCCATCTGCATGGTTATTGCAACTAATGGACATGAAAAGTAAAATCATTGAAATTAACGTCAATGGTAATATTGCCTTCATTCGTAAAAAGTAAATTGGTCTGAAGTACTCAGAATATCAGGGCTTGAATAGATTAAAAAATCTCCGCCACGGCCATTTTCCGTTCGCCAGTTACGAAAATCAACATTTCCAACGCAGGTAGCGTTAGTCTCGCCGATTCCGGTTCTACTGACCGTATTAGCTATTGGGTCCCAACACCCCAGAGACTGGTCGCCAATGAAATCATAGGAATCCCGAATGTAGATTGCGACCTGTTGAATTTCAACTCGATAAGCCCTTTGGGTACCGATAGCGTACCAGGGAGAAGCCCCGGTATCGGTAATTGTTCCCTGTACAGCGACTCTGAATACGAAGTTGGCGAGCGCGCCGGCAAGGCCGTCAAGTGGCGCCATAATGCCCTGCGAGACGGCCCGGTAATTTATATAATCGTTGTCAAGGACGGCAGGAGAAGCCGATACAGATCCAAAAGTAGAACTGGCTCCAGGGCCTGGAAGCCCTTCGCTGATCAATCTTCGTTTGATCAATTCCTGCGCAGCACTATTAACCCAGATCTTGTCAGCAATCAGAGCATCGTATACGGACCTTGACCGGCTGAACCCATTTGCCCAGGAAATGGAAACAGCACTAGTATTTGGAGTTCCAGTGAGGGGATCCGAATGACTGGGGCGGGAAAACCAGTCGTTCATCAAGCCTGCTGCGGTATTCCAAGACATTGCAGTCATGATACCGGGAATTTGAGTGATAGAAAAGGCAGGAGCCGGAGTAGTTTCTCGATGAATCAATCCTTTATTGGATTTTCTTTGTTGCATCACATGCGTCAACTCATGCGCCAGTAAATGGCCGCCTTCGCTCGTGCCCGGCCGGTATTGCCCCTCGTTGAAATAAATATCCGAGCCATGCGTAAAGGCCTTTGCCTGTATGCCCTGGCTCATGGCGGCGGCCTGGCCTCCGGTATGCACCCTGACGTCGCTGAAATCCGCTCCGAAGGCGCGGCTCATGCGGCCTTGTGTGGCTTCGGTCAGGGGAGCGCCGCCGCCCTTGCTACGGGCCAGTTGCCCGGCCAATTCGGGAGGCGCTTCGTAACCCCCGCTGCTTTCCGCCTGGCGCGACAGCGATTCGGGCTGAAGGTTTTCCTCTTCTTTTTCCTGGCGTATCACCCGGTTGGCCATGGCGTCGGCCTGTTGTTCGTAGGCGTCGTTGGGGGTGTTGATGGCGAGTTTTGGATAAATCGATGTGCCGCCAAAGAAGACAGGCTTTGACGGGGGGGAAGGCCGCTTTTTAGGTTGAAGTTGGCGCATTCCTTATAATTTTGCAGATATGACTTCATTGCCCTTCAACTCAATTGCCACTTTTTTATCCTGATGCCAGGCTTTGACAATATTGGCCATGATCTCCTCAAAATGGACATTGCTTTTTGAAATGCTGTATATGCCGGCGTGAAGCGAAAACCCGATTTTTATCTGGTTATTCTCCGTTTGAAAAAACTGTACGTGCTCTGTGAAGGCATCGGTTGTCATACTTTGTACATTTTGTGGGTTAGAACTTTCATTGTTACTCCCGCAATCGTTCACTACCACGAGAAAAAAAAGGAAAATTAGTGATTTCATGGTATAAAATTATGGACTATTCAATGCTGAATTGATCCTGGCTCGTTCTTCGGCGGACAGCCTGCTCTCCAGCCTGGATTTGAGGCTGTGGAACTCCTGTTTGAAATAATCCCGGGATATTCTGGACATTGTTTGGATGTGCAGAAGGATCCGGCCGGCATCAATATCGGAGTTTCTCATTTCAGAACGAATAATTTGTGCCAACTCGTGTGCCGGAGCGTAATTCGCATACTGTGAAAGTACGGCCCTCGCCTCGTCAATGCGTTCCTGGGGGGATTGAATTCGGGACGGTTGGTCGAGGTCGCTGGGCCCGACGCTTGCCCTGCTGGTTGAAAAGGTAGTGTTGCTTTCGAAACCTCCTCCGCTGCCGACCCGGTTGCGCACCTCTTCCAGGGAACGTTCGGTAAAGGTTTGCCCACTCATCAGCCCGGTCCATTCCTCTACCGAAAGAGGCCCGTTTGCGATTGACGGGTCGATTACCATGTCGATGATTTCCCCGTTACTTTGTTCGGCCTTAATGATGGGCGCGACATGATACCACCAGGTGGTAACCGGCGTTTCTCCGGCGGTAGCCGTATCTACAGAATAGTCCGTTTCAACGCTGAGGCCGGGATTTCTGGAAATGGCGAATTTTCGGCCGGAAGCATAACCCAGGGCGGTCAGGCGAGCGGCCATCAATTCTGCCCGGGCATAACAACCGTCGGGAGGATAGTGGAAAGGAATGGGCGTCGCCTGATCTTGTTCGTTTAAAAAAGTGAGGTTACTCATTTCATTGAAGATCCTCCTGGCGCCTTCCATACTGGTTACTTCGATCTCGTGAGCCAGTTGATCCTGGGCAATATTTTGGCTGCTGCCCTGTATTCTGGCTCTGGCGGCAAGCGCGTATTGTCGTGCGGTGGCTTCCGACCAACTGACGCCCGGGCTGTTGCGCATGGCTTGTAAAAGCAATAAGCAGGCCAGGCGGGCTTCGGCCGCAGTGAGATGGAGGCCCGTTTGCCAGATGGATCCGGGGCTCATGTACTCCTGGTACTCCCGGGTGTTTTCTATTTCCCGTTCACTGAGTAAGGAAATATCTCCGGTGCGCAGGGCCTCCAGGGATTGAGGCAGCGGCCGGTTTGGGCGGCGGAGGGCCTGGCGATCCCTGTCATTGGTTGCAGCGTGTCCGATCAGCCCGCCTGCCAGCCCGCCTGCCAGCAGCCCGATCCCTCCCCCGATCAATGCTCCAAGGCCTCCCCCCACTGCATACCCGATTCCCGCGCCGATTCCCGCCCCCAATGCTCCACCGATCCCGGCGCCAAGAAGGCCTCCCAGAAGGCTGCGTTGTATATGGCCTTGCCCTCCCTGCTGCACCACATGCGTCAGCTCATGGGCCAGCAAATGGCTGCCCGAACTCGTTTCCGGCTGGTATTGCCCTTCGTTGAAATAAATATCCGAGCCGTGGGTGAAGGCTTTAGCCTGAATGCCCTGGCTCATGGCGGCTGCCCGGCTGCCCGTATGCACCTTTACATGGCTGAAATCTGCTCCGAAGGCGCGCCCCATTCGGCCCTGGGTGGCCTCGGGCAATGGAGCGCCTCCGCCTTTGCTTTCGTCTAACTGGCCGGCCAGTTCGGGAGAAGCTTCAGAGCCGCCACGGCCCTCCACTTTGCGCAGGAACGGCTTGCTTTGCACCTTTTCCTCCTCTTCTTCACAGGCGGCGCATTTTCGTTGCAGAGCGTTTTCCAGGGGCATGGCCTGCAGTTGTTCTTCCTCTTCTTCCATGCGCATTATGCTGTCCGCCATGGCGTCGGCTTGCTGCTCGTAGGCATCGTTAGGGGCATTGACGGTGAGTTTGGGGAAAATGGATTTCCCTCCGAAAAATGGCCGGCCGGGCCGGGTTGAAGCCGATTTTGATTTTGATTGTTTAGAAAACATAATTCCCGTTTTAGTCGGTAGCCAAACCGATCAGGCTGCCAATTAATCAAGAAAGCGTGCTGCCGCTGCTTCCACCAGCGAAGGGCAGGATTCCATATTTTCATCCCTTGCCGGCACGGTTTCTTCCCGGACAAAAGTGATCTCGGCCCGCCGTAACAGAGGGTATACCAGTGTGGCTCTTCTTTGCGGATCGGCACCCCGCAACTCTTCGGCCAGTTGCTCTGTCCTTCTGGAACTTTCTGTTTCAGAAGTCAGGAAGTGTTCGGTTGTTCTTTCAGACAGGGCGGCTCCTTCCAGTTCGGCGCCCGTTTGAGGGTCGTCGAGCGTTGGTGATTCGCCCGCCCCTGTCATCGTGAAATTTTGAGCGAAGCAGTTGGGGAGGTTGTTTTCCGTGCAATGGTTTTGTACAAACAGGCGGGCTGCCTCCGCCCGTTGTTCGGAAAGCGCCTGGTTTCCCTGGAATCCGCCTTCGCGAAGTTGTTGCCTCGGCCCTTCCGGAGAGGTAAGCCCACGAATGCTGGAGATCCTGAACCCCTGGTTCAGTAGCGTTTCTATCCGGGAGAGGTTTCGGTCATTCTGTGAAGCGGCGATTTCGTTCTCCTCCCTTCTTTGCCGCCCCGAAGCGCTATTGTGGGTTGCAATGACATCGGTGGCGTATTCGAAATGAATGGCTGCTGATTCTTCTATCGTGCGGCTGCCTTCCGGAATGTGTTCTACGCATTCGAAACGGTATTCCGGCACATATTCAACTACTTCGCGGGTAGGGCATTGAACGCGTGTTCCCGTCCTGCCCAATGGTATGCTTGCGCCGACTGTGCCTGTATGGCTGCCTACAGAGCCCCCTCCGGGTGTAGGGATCCGTTCATATCTATACTCTCCGTAGATATCAAAGGGAAGAGCATCGATATCTAGTTCGATCCTTGCGCCGGCCTGAGGAACGTTGGGGCTGGTGGGGTCCGCCACGCGTGTCGTTCCTCTCGCTCTTAGTTGAAAAGCGCGATGGACTTGCAGTTCCAGTTCGAGAAAAGCATTGAGGTCAAAATTCTCTACGGCCGTGCCGGGGTCATCTCCGCCAATAACCGCCTGGCCGACGTTGCGCAGAAAGCGAACGGCGGAGGCAGGCACATCTGCGCCCAATTGAATTCGCCCGCGGTGCCTTTGCCCTTCACACCAGCTGACCTGGAGCCAGACGTTCTCCCGGTCCGCTCCACCGCTTAAATTAGGGGGTTCGCCGCTCACCGTCCTGGTGGTTGGCCTGAGCCCAACCAGCCTGCGCCTTACCGTATAATTACGGCTTTGGTACATTATATCGACGGAATTGGGCCCTGAGCGCCGGGTAACAGATGGCTGGTTTTCGGGGTGAAGTGGGCTCGGGGTTAGAATAGAAGAAGGGTCGGGAGAGGGTTGTTCAGGCCCATCCGGGCTTCGCTGGACCATACCGCGGGCGTTTGTTTGCTGCGCCACGTGCGTCAGCTCATGGGCCAGCAGATGGCCTCCGGCCCTCGTTTCCGGCTGGTATTGCCCCTCGTTGAAATAGATGTCCGGGCCATGGGTAAACGCCTTGGCCTGGATGCTCCGGCTCATGGCGGCGGCCTGGCGGCCCGTATGCACCCTTACGTTGCCGAAATCCGCCCCAAAAGCGCGGCCCATTCGGGCCTGCGTGGTATCAGGCAAGGGGGCGCCTCCGCCTTTGCTGTTGTCCAGTTGGCCTGCCAGTTCAGGAGAGGCTTCCTGGCCGCCGTGCCCTTCCGCTTTGCGCAGCAGTGGTTTGCTTTGTATATTTTCCTCCTCTTCTTCACAGGCGGCGCACTTTCGTTGCAGGGCGCCTTCCAGAGGCATGGCCTGCAGTTGTTCCTCCTCTTCTTCCATGCGCATTACGCGGTTGGCCATGGCGTCGGCCTGTTGTTCATAGGCGTCGTTGGGGGCGTTGATGGTGAGTTTGGGAAATACCCTGGCCCCGCCGAAAAAAGGCGCCGCCTTTTGGTGTATGTTGGTATTTGTAGCCTTCGGCTTAAGATCTCTCATGGCATCAGGTTTTTTGAAATTACCACTCTACCACCACTTGTTTTTCCATCCAGGGCAACTTTATCCAGGAAATCCCCCAGGGTAGTTTATCCAGTAAAATATCCTGGGCCTTGCGTTCCATCTGCAGCAGCCAGCTGTCCTGGCGCTCCTGCAGCAGGCCGTCGCGCTGCAAAAAACCACTCTGCAACAGGCCGGCTGATGTGCTTTTCAGGGCGCCCCAATGGCTGACAACAGCCCCGAGCAATTCCTCTGCTTCCTGTTTTTCTTTTTCGCTCAGGCGGATAAAGCGGTCTACCGCCTCATTCGCCGGCCAGCCACAGAAAAGCTTGGGAACTGCGAAGCCGCATTCGCCTGCCTGCTCTTCGCCCCCGGCCAGGTAGAGCAGCAGGTGCATAGCGCGTTCCTGGCGCTCCTTGTCTTTCCAATGCTTGCCGGCCAGGTACTCGAGCGTATCGAAAAAGGCAGGCAAAAAAGGGTGAAGTAGGGCCAGCCCGGCGTTTTGAACCGCCAATTTGTCGTTTTTTGCCTTTTCATCCCGGGGGGGAACCGGGGTGGAAGGCCCTTCCTCCTTTTCCTTATGTTTCCCGGCGGGATACCGGTGCTTCAACCCTTCTTCCAACTCTGCCGGGCGTGGGAGTTGGATGGAGATGGAAGACGAGCCATCATCCGGGTGGTAAAGGAGCAGGGCCCGCAGAATTTCCGATTGCAACCGCAATTGGGCCATTCGGGATAGAGAAAAGCCGGTTTGCCGCTGTTCTTCAAACCAGTGTTGCAGCTGTTGCCTTAACCGTTCCGGCAGTGCTGCCCATACCGGCGGAGGGAACCCCAGAAACTCGGAGGCTTCCGTTGGCGCACTTTGGAACAATGCGGCCGCCGCCGTTTCGGCCGCCCGGGAGGCCGCAGCCGGCCCGAACAGGAACTCCAACAGGGATTTGATCCAGGCGGGGCTGAATTGCCGAACCAGGCGCCCGATGCCGGAGGGGTTCTCCCTGGCCAGTTCCTGCAGCATATGGGCCATACTCCGGCCGTTTTGTTCCAATACTTCCAGCCACAGCGCTTCCAATGCTTTCCACGAGTGCTCCTGATAGGCGGGAGGCAATATTCCTTCAGACAAGAACAGCCTCAGCGCATAGAGGCGGTGGCCGGTGGCAGAGATCAGCGCATTTTCCCCCGGGAAGGGTTCGGATACCACGCTGTGGAAGCCGGGCTGCAGATCCAATTGCCGCAGGATGCGCTCCACTTCCTGTTGAATGGCGGCGGCGCATTGATCGGCAAAACGCCCGTCCAGAGCCCCTATTGGTATGCGGCCGAGGTTTACCTCTATACGGGGAATGCGCAGTACCGCCTCGCCCAGGCCAAGCCGGTCGAAATGGGAGGCCAGCCGTTGAGCCACCTCCTCCTGAAACAATCGGCTGGCCCGCGACTGGATGCGGTGGGCCTCTTGCCTGGAGGAAAGGCGCAGCTCAATGGCCTGCCGGTGGATGATATGCCTTTGTTCTGTACTCAAGGCTTGAATTTTCTCAGGGTATCGGCAATGGCCGGGTTGACTTTATTGCTTATCCCCTTGCTCCAGTCCGTTGTGATCTTCCCGATCTTGACGGCGCCGCCGCCTATTTTTCCCGCTTCAGACAGGGCATTGATGGTTCCGGGAGTTACCTTCTCCGGTTGGCTGAGAGCTATGCGGTCGAGGTATAACATGGTTAGGTTCTCCGCAACCGCAAGCAATGGCTTTTTCTCTTCCGGGCCAGCAGTGCGCAGGCCTTCGTCCAGCGCTTTATTGGCCGACTTGTAAGCGGCGTGTATCTGATTGGTATTGAGGCCCGGGTCGTTCAGTAATTTATTGAAACTACTTTCCACTTCGGTTAAACTGCTTTTATCGCTGGCCCGGGGGGCGCCGGCAGCGGCGTTGTAGTTTTCCGCATACTGCCGGAATCGGCTCTCGTAAAAACCGGCTATCCCTCTTCCTTCTTCCGAATTCGGGCTGATATCCAAAGCGGCATAGTATTCAGGCCCGATCAGTTCGGGGATATTCCGATCCCATACCAGGGGCGGCCTGGGCCCGGGTTGGGGAACAGGCTGGGGAATGGGAATGGGTTGTGGTGTGATGTCGCTGATGTTGATGTCTATCTGAACGGAATCGCACGGTTCTTCCTCCGGCAATGGATACTGGGTTCCCTCGTCGTTGAGGAAATACGTGACGGAATTCACTTCCCGGGGGACATTGGCCAGGGTGAATTCGCCCTTGGTATCGGTAATGTCATCAATTCGGGCGCCGTTTGGTAATATCACGGCAACCAATACATCGGACAGCGCGGTATCGCCTCTCCTCAAGCGCCCGAAAATGGTTATTGCCCTGGGTATCAGGATGATATCCTCCAGGCCTAAAGGATCGTCATCTGTGGTGAGGGTAAATTCTTGTACGTAAGGAAGGTATTGGCCGTTTTCAATCTTGAGGATGTAATCTCCGGGAGTTAATGAACTCAGGTATCTGCCGTCCAGATCCGTAGCAGCGCTTTTGTCGCCTACCAAGACGGTTATTCCCGGTAAGGGCTGTTCATTGCAATCCATCACTAGCCCCCTGACATCTCTTTCCGAAACCGGCGGCGGCGGTGGCGGCGGCGGCGATTCCTCCGGGCAGCAGCGATAGGGCAAGCTGAAGTCGGCCACCACTTTTCCGGAGCCGTCATACACTACAATAAAGGCGCCTCCTGCCACCACGCCGGCCAGGTGTTCTGCGCCTTGCAGCGCCGCCTGAAAGGTGTTGAAGGTTTCTCCGTCCAGGGCCACTGCTTCCTCCGTTAAATTGTTAATCTGGCGATAAACAACGTCAAAGCTGAGGTTATACTTGCGGCGCCATTTTTCCAGAACGGGCTCAACATCAGGCTTTTGAAGGCCAATATGGCCTTCGATGCGGAAAAAGCCGTCCGTATCAATATTGTATCGCAAAGGGTGGGTAGCGTTGGGAAGCAGGGAATAGCTGCCGTCCTCCAACCGGGCGTGGTAGGAACGGTGGTTGGCGATGCGCAGCGTCCTGGACCGAAAATCATCCCAAAAGCGGTGGACGGAAAACCGGCTTTCCGTCAGCGGGTAATAATAGGGAACGCTTTGCTGGCCCAGGGGTTGGTCGTAATACCGGCCGGGCGTCACCTTTACAACGTTCATAGCGGGCAGCTCTTCTTCCTCGCCGGCTTCTTCGTGAACGCAATAGGGGTTGATCGTATCGTCCGGGATGGAATAGGGCAGGTAGAAATTCCTGATCATAAGCAGAAACCGGCGGTGGTACAGCCGGATCCGCTCTGCCCGCGCCGCCATTTCGTTATAGACCGGCGGCTGGAGGTAGTGGTGCCGTAATGGTAGAGGAAAATAGGCCTCGGCATTGCGCATTACCAGGCCCAGCAATAAATGGCGGGGGTGCGCCCCGGCATCGGGGCAGCATTCGGCCCGCCAGTCCAGTACTTCCCGGCGCAGCTCGTGATAGGCGGCCAGCAAGTCGCGGCACCAGTCGTAAAAATACTGGGCATTTTCTTTTCGGTGCCGGCTGCTGTCGGCCAGTTGGTTTAATGCCTTAAAAGCTTCCCATTTCTGGCAAAGCTGCATCCGCCATTCTTCCCATTCCGGTTCGGAAAAACAATAGAAATGGTCGATGAGCCAGTTTTGCAGCCGCTTGCTTTCCCGGTCCAGGGCTTTTGTCGCCGCATCGACGATGCAAACGTATTGCTCATAAATGTCGTTGAGGGTTTGGATGTGAGGGAATTCGGAAGCGTCGAGGTCTTCGGGTTCACAATCGAAAGGGTCGAGGCAGCCAAAACCAAAGCGGCGCAATGGGATTTCCGGCCAGTCGAGGCGCTGGTTTTCCGCCTGATAGAGGTCTGTTTCGAAGGCTTGTTCATCGAGGTTACTGTATGCTTCGCTGTAGACATAGTCTTCTCCGCCCTGCCTGCGGGCTACGATCTGAGCCAGGCGTTCCGTCAATCCGAGATGGGCGGCCACATCCGCCTGGCGCATAACCAGCCAGCGAAGGTGGTAGGGAATTTCCGATGCCGGGCCCTCCATTGGCCCGGTGGCCGGCTCTTCGGGGCCGGCACTGCCTCTTGAACGATAAACAGCGATACTTTCACCTTGTCCCGGCTCTTCGGCTTCCTCTGTCGAATCAGGCTTCCTTTCCACTGTCGTATCCGCCGGGCGCGGCTCCTCCAGAAAGAGAAGGAGCGCCTTATCGCGAAGAAAGAGGTTTAACTCCTCTTCTTCATTTTGGGGGGTCAGGGGGCGTACATCCTGGCCCACTCCCGCCGGGCGGCCTTCCAACACCTCCCATACCGGGTAAAACTCCCCCTCCTCATCCAGGAACAAAGGGTAAGCCGGCGGCGTAAAAGGGCGGTAATGCGTGAAGTGGTATTGTTTTTTGGGGGTAACGGCCAGCGTGCCGTCGGATGTAACTCCAAGGCCGCCGCACAGCCGGAAGGTGCAATCGTCGAGTACCTTTACAGTCAAACCACATACAATACCTCGCCCCAGTAATAGATGGCGGGTCCAGTGCCCGGGTTGCAGGTGGGCAGGCATTTGATTGATGGGATGGTTCGGATCGTGGATCATATTGCTCAATGTTATTTGAAACACCGGCGTTTACCGGCCTTTTGACTCATAAATCGCTGCGCGCAGGTTCCTCCCGGCGCTAAAGTGCAGGCGGAGGAGCCGTTAACTTTTTCTCCTTCTGGAAGTGCTGCTTTGCCTTCCGGCGTCATTATCTTCTTCTTCCGGCGGCGCGTCATCCGTGGGGGCCTGGCAGAAGGGTTCATCCATACTCTCCGGATACGAGCAGGTGCAATCTGAGGCATTCAGCCAGGCGATCAATTGATTGGCCCAAACGTTGACCTGGCATTCGTCAGGCGTACACCTGGCCAGCTCTTCGCGCCAGCGTTGGTAGGGGCGCTCAAATTCCTGCATCTGGTCCCGGCCGATCCAACAGAAACGGAGCAGGATGTGGGCGGGCGCCTCGCGGCGAAATACCTGTTCTACATATTGGCGGAAATTAGCATCCCGAAAGCGCTGCGGCCAATCGGGAAGAACCACTGTCACCAGAAAGGAATATTGGTCGGCCAGCTCGGAAGCGCAGGTTCCTTCGGGCAGGCTAATGACGCTGTCGTCCGGATCGTTTGGCCGCAGGAGAATGTGTTCCAGCAAGTGGAAGCCCTCCCGTTCGCAGGAGGTGTCGCTGGCCAGCTCAGTGATCCGCTCATGAAGGCTCCGCGCCTGCTGGTTGCTCAGGGGCGGGCTTTTTAACACAGCTTCTATCACATTGCCTTCCGCATCGGTAAAGCTCGACCGGTAAACCACTCTGGCCTTATTGCCTTCCTCTTCGATGTGGTAATTCCCGGTTTGGTCCAGCTCCTTGCGCAGGTATTCCTGAATCTCGATGACTTTGGTTTTTTTCCGGCTGGAATATACCTTGCTTTCCAGCAAGATCTGCTGCTCCTCGCGCTTGATCAGCTGCAACTGATAAGTGGGGAAGCCGTTGGCGGATTCTCCTTTCTTTATCCTGATGTCGTAATCCGGGTCGCACATCAAAGACCGGGCGCTGTAGTCTTCTATGCCCAGCAGGCGGCTCACCCGCTTTTTCAGGCCGGAAACGTTGTTGGTGTTCCAAACGTCCGGCTCTCCGCTTTCCCTGTTTTTGGCCCGGTAATTGAAGGCGCCGCCCCTTTCGCTGGCCAGGACGGGAATTTCCCTTAAAAACGCCGCTTTGCGTTGCAGGTATACCGGGAACTCCTGTGTGGAGGGGTCGTTTTCGCGGTCTACCCGGGTTTGAAAGAGCTGAAGGCTGAATGCGGTAAATTGCTCTCCAAAGCGGGCCAGCAGGTGGTTCATGATCTGGTTGCGGCGCAACTGCCGCAGCGTCTCGCTTTCGGCCAGGTTATCCAATTCGGAAAAATAGGCGCCCTCTTCAGCCTCACAGTAGGCGTTCCAGCTTTCGGCATCGCTTGCGACCCGAAAAGCAGTGCGCAGGGCGGGGCCGTACAGGTCCCAGGACGGGCCCAGATAGGCGCGCATCGCCTCGTTGAACTGGCTGGTACTGTAAAACTTCCGGGGAAAATCTTCCGGAAGGTTGTTTAGTTTTTCCTCAATGGAGGAAGGGAGAGCCGGGCCGCCCTGCAGTTCGTCAATGGCTTCCTGGCTGAGGCTGTAGACGGCAAAGTCCGCGATCAGCTCCTGCATGCCGGGCGCCTGAAGCAGGGCGTCGAAAAAATAAGTCGGCGCATCCGGGCTTTGCTGTACCGAAAGCAAATCGCGCACCTGTGCCAGCTGTTGCAGGTAGGCTGCCAGGATCTGGTCAAAAAACAACAGGAAGGCCTGGAGTTGCCGCTGCTGAGCCTGGCGCAGGGCGGTGGCCCCGAGGGGCAGGCCTGCGTCCCCAAGGGCGTAATTATCCGGAAATTCGTACTGTATGCTTTGGTAATCGGCCAGGCCGGCCCGAAACTGCCCCCGGGGTGGCTGGTGAATATTTTTGTCGGTCGGAACGTCCCGCAGCAGCGCCAGCAGGCCCATTTCTTCTTTGATGTCCGCTTCTGCCAGCTCGCGCCTGAGCACGCCTTTTCTGATCTGCATTTGGGAACAGCATACGTCCAGATAGGGCTGGTAAATGACTTCGCAGGGATCCTCCTCTTCGAGCAGCCCGCAGGTGTGTAGGTCGAGGCACCAGCTGTCTTTAAACCCGGGTTCCGACGCTTTGCGCCAAAGCAGGCCATGGACTGCCGTAACTCCGGGGGTGCCCATTATGACGCTCAGTATATCGGATTTGTAGACCTGCCTGCGCAAAGGTGCGTTTTCCAATTCGGAATCGGGCAGGAAACCGTGTTGCAGAACCGGGCCGTTGAAAATATCTTCACAAGGCACGCCCTGTTCCCTCAAATCTCGGAAGGAATAAAAGTGGGGGCGAGGGGCCAGGAATTCCTGAATGCGGAATATGACGTTTGCCATCACTTCTTCTTCATTGGTGTCCAGGCCCAGCTCCACATCCAGGCAAAGGCAAATGGGGCAGTCGCGCACTATCCGGACCTGCGCGACATCTTCGCCCAGGTTGCGGTTGGCATGGTAGCGGGCTTTTACCCGCTCCACGATCCTTCGGGCAAGCTTACTGTCGGCCGGGATGCCATCTTCCACTTCGATCAGGAAATCATACAAGCCGTTGAGTATTACCTCATCGCTGATGAGGTTGTCGTTGGTGTAATATTTATAAACCCAGGCGTTTTTTACGTCTTCTACGTCAATGATCAGTTTGCGGTAGTCATTCGCCGTAAAGGGTCGGTTGGGCAGGATATCCTGGATAGGGAAAAAGGCCGGTTCTGCGCTGCCGCCGCCGGGAGCAAAGAGGTCTTCCAAAGGCAGGTTGGCGCGGTACCCCAGGTCGGTGATGGCATAACATAAGGCCTCAAGTATGGTTATGCCCGGATCGTGTACGTTAAAATCAGTCCAGATCTCTGTAGCCAGAGATTCCAGGTGGCGGATGCCTTCTTCCCGCAGGCGCTCGTAGTCCATACTGATGTCAGCTGGCCTCAACCGGGATATGGTGGGATTGTCGCTCATTATCGTGATTTTTGGTATCTGGTATTGGATTGGCCTTCCGGTGATGTGCCGGTTCGCGTTCTTTGACACCAGGTAGTTTTATCGGCTACTACAATATGATGATCGGTTTCATCGGGGCCTTTACCGGCATTGATATAGGTGGTCAGCACCGATCTTGGCGTGGCCGGAACCACCCTGTCGGCTGTTACCTGGCACTCGGCTGGCAGCGTGTCGAGCAGGTAGGCGGCCGGGGCTTTGTACAGGGCGAAATCGGCAATGGCGTCCACGTATTCCCGGCTCTCGATAAAGGCGATGATCCGGGATTGGTAAAGGGTTTGGCCGAAAGTGATCTCCGCCGTCGGGTTCTCGATCCACGGGGCCAGGTGGTTTTTTAGTTCCCGGTCGAGTTGAAAAGTAAAGTAGTTCTCATCAACCCCCGGATGGAAAGCTACCTTGAAGGATAACCGGATCGGCTCGTATTTGGGATTGACGACCCACAGGTATTTGGTTTCATCTTCCACTATATCCGGTTCGCATAGCCATGGCGGGTTTTCCCTTTCCCACGCTACAAAGAGGTTGGTTTTGGAGCGCAGGTAATCTTCCATTTCCAGCAGGTCTCCGAAGGAGAAGCGAGGTTCGGCCTGGCGGGTAGCAGTGCGTTGAGCCAGGTCGGGAATGACCGATAATAAGACGTAGCCCGGGGCCATGGCCGACAGGTCGGGTGGCATGTCGGCGAGGTCCTGTTCCGTTGGCGTGTTGCAGTTGTCCGTGCTGGCGATCATGCGGGTATGGGGCAGGCACTTGACGCGATGCACCTTGGGGAATCGCTCCAGCAGTAGGCGTTCGTAATCCCAAAGGGTGATCGCCCGGCCCCGGTGGCGCAGGCGTTCGCTGATGCGGCGATAGAACTCGTTGCCCTGCTCCGGCAGGCGGCCGCCAAAAGAGTCGAAGGGCTGTTCTACTTTTTTGACCGCTGTCCGGCTGATTTCGAGCTTGGCAATGGTACCTGCGGCCAGGGGCTCGCCCAGGTGTTCCAGGCTGTTTTCGTGATCCGCGAAGCGGGCCTGAATAGCCTGGGCGCGTACCGAAACCAGATTGGGCAGGGCGCGAACGGATACCGGCACAGCCTCATCGAGTTGTTCCACCGCAGCAATTCGGATCCAGTGTAACGCCGGGTTGAGCATCGTATTTTCGGCACTTGCCGTTTTGGGGACCTTCAGCTGCACCAGCCCGCTGCGGGTAAGGCCGCGGGTAGTATCCCGCAGGAAATCGGTAGATTCGAAAGCCGTCCAGCGGTTGCCCCGGGACAGGTATGACCATACCAGGCGGGGAGGGCGCCATTCGGCCTTACGCTCTGAGCCTTCTTCTATCTGGAACAGCAAAGACAGGTTGGTTCCCGGTTGTAGTTTTTCTACGCCCAGGTAAAGGTTGCCGGTAGCAAAGCCGGCCCTGCCGTCGCTGGGGCGGTAGGGGCAAAGGAGCTGTAATTCCGGCCCTTCGGCCAGGCCTATTTCTTTGTGGCCGTTGAAAGGCAGAAGGTGGAAGTATTGGTCGATGCCGCCGTTGGCCTCTCCGGTGATGATCTGTTCGGACGAATAGCTGAGGCTGATGCCGTTGGTAGCGGGCGTGTAAGGCGGGTTGGGCAGGGGAGGGGGAGGGCCGGCGTCAGCATCAACCCCTTCCAAAGTAATTTGCCCGGCCGCCGCCAGGGTGTACCAGGTCAGAATTTGAGGGTAGGCGGCGTGTTTGAAATCATCTTCAACCAGCGTGAAGCGGACAAACCCCCTCTTCAGGGTAGGCTCATAGCGCTCAAAATGTTGGGTGCGAATGTCCCGGGTCAGGTTTAAGGCATTGATCCTGATGTCAAAAAGGTCTTCCAATTTATTCCCGTCCAGCAGGGGAGAGAAATTCTCAACAGGGCTCAACCGCACATCCAAAAGGGAGGCGCTGGTATTGTCTGGCACGCCGGTGGTGGGAAAGTCCAGCGTCAGGCCATCATAACCCGGTGAGCGGAAAAATATTTCCACCTGATCCACGAGCGCAACCGGAACGGGAATGCGGTACTGCCCGTTAGTGCCGGAGGATTCAATGATATACTCTTCATCGTCAGTATTGGCCCGTATCCCGATTTCCACCCCGGAAAGAGGCACCCGGAAAATGTCGGTGATGGTTCCCTGGTAGGTGAAATACTGAAGATGGTTGTGCAGGGTTATATCTATTATAGAGTCGTCAATTACGGCTACCGGATCAATTTCCTGATACAAAGGATGGAAGAAGCTTACGCCGTTTGCCTCTACATCTGCCTGGGCCAGGCCCGTAAACAGATATTCTCCCCGGGAATTGGCCCGTTGCTGTTGGTTGCCGGCCTTTACCAGCGCGCCGGCAATGACCTCGCCGGCAGTATTGGTCAACCGCCCGGCAAGCTTGCCGGTGAAGGGCCTCGATTTTTCTACCTGCCCGAGGTTGATGACAACCTGCCGGTTTCGGACGTTGGTGGTGGGAGGGCTGGCTGCTGCCGCGTCGCCTTTCTTGACATAGAGGTTCCAGGTTCCGCCAGTGCCAATATCGGGAAGCGTTACCGATCCATCGTCAGCAGTAATGCCATCCCTTCTGGTATTTCCTCTCATAGCCGTCACCTCCGCTCCTGCGATTGGCTCGCCTGCTTTGTCAATGACCGAGATAGCAGTTTCATCATCCAAGTCACTATTCAATACCTGAGAAAAAGTGGTTGTGGCCAGCTTAACAACTGCGCTTGTTCCAGGCTCTAACTGAGGGGTCAGAATTATAGGCCGGAAGTTGGGGTGGGAGACTTCTACTATTGCCGCGGTAGTAAAATCAGAAAGGCGAATAATGCCATTATCATCACTGGCCTCAGTTGAGGGGGTGTTGTTTCCTATTTGCACCATAAATTCAGTATTCCTCAAAAGGCCATTTTGCCAGTTCTTCACGGTTATCTCCACTGTGTTTTCTTCCGCTGATCCCCGGGAGCCCTCCTCTTCGCTGTTTCCCGGTAGCAGAACGGCTTGCAAACGTGTCGCATACTCAACCGGCGCCCACAGGTCCTGAAAGCCTGCTTTAGACAACCGTATCCTGGCTGTGCCATCTACATCCGCAACGGTATCCCCATCCTGTACGGCTTGCGTATCGCCGTCTATACTCAGGGTTACATTATTGAGGGCGTTTCCATCTGCATCTTTCAGGCCTAAGCGTATAGCCACCTCTTCGCTGGGCGGGCTTCGGAAAACCTGTTCGGGGCTGAACGAATCTGGAGCCATATAAACGTCGATCACGCTATAGCCCCGGAGGTTGCTTACATTATTGTCCGAATAGCCGCCCAATGAAAAATCCAGGGAGCCTGCGCTCAGCGGCGCGCTGTAAACGCCATCGCTCAGCGAAGCGCTGTTGCCGTTGATCGTGATATTGGGCAAAAACGCTCCGTTTTCCAGTTGGCGGGCAATGCCTGTATAAACATCCGGTTCCTGAAATGCTTTTTCGAGCGGGTAGAGCACCAGCTCAAAGGAAGTGGTGGTGGCTCCGCTTTCCTGGAGCGGAATAGTCAGGGGTTCAAAATCTTCACCCGGTTTAGACACTATGAGTTGTGCGCCGACGGGGCCGATCTGGTTCAAGCCGAAAACGTAGATCCCGGGCTCCGGCGAGTTCGCCTGCATGTCCGATAAATTGCCATTGGCATCCAGGATCTGGATGGTTGCCCCTTCAACGGGGTCGAAGTTGACATTGCTGACCTTCAACCTTATTTCATTGCCTCCATCCTGTTCGACCCTCAGCACCTGGGTGATGCTGATGTCCCGGTCATCCGCCCGGTCAATAAAATCTATCCTGACTTTGGGGTTTGGCGTACTGTAGGGCCCGATGTTATACTCCGCGTAGTAATTTTGGAAATTTTCCGGCGCGGCAATCCACTCGAATTCCACTTTCAGGCTATTGAGCGCCTTTTGAAATACCTCTGTGCTTCCTACGTAAAAACGGTGCCCCTTTGCCGGAACGGGCCCAAAGGGATAGATCTTCTGCGTGCCGTCGAAAACGCCCTGGTCGCTCTGGATGATCAGGTTCTCGCGAATTCCGGATACATCCACCGCCAGCCTTATTTCTTCGAACTCGAGCAACCGGATGGCGTTGTAGAACTGCGCTATTTGATCTGGCCGGGTAAGAACCACTTTAACGATAGGCCAGCGGGTATTATACCCTGCTTCTGCCGCCAGTTCTTCTCCCAGGGCATCTACCGGCAGGTCGTCCTTTTCCAGGATGACCCTGATCTGAAGAATGTCATTGTCCAGCCTGGCCTTGAAAGCAGCTCTTTCCAGGGGGCGCCTTTTGTCGTCAGCGGTGAAAGTGATGTCTTCGTTCCTGGTGGGTTCGATCCAGGCTTCCGGGGAGCTGAGCGAAATTTTGAAGTCGCCGCTGCTGAAGCTGACATCCGTTCCCACGC
Organism: Phaeodactylibacter sp.; assembly: GCA_024103175.1. Taxonomy (GTDB): domain Bacteria; phylum Bacteroidota; class Bacteroidia; order Chitinophagales; family Saprospiraceae; genus JACJXW01. The sequence continues at coordinate 19,368 of JAGFJE010000227.1, read as the reverse complement.
TAATGAGGTTGATAAAAACATCGATGACCCTTTTCCCCTCCCTGAGGATCAGCTGGGGGCTGGAAACGGCAAAGCCGATCTCTCCATCGGGAAGTTCGCCGTCGTCGCCCATCGGGCGCCAGCTGGCCACATCGCCGTTGGGCAGGATCTCGCCATTTTCGTAAGCTGCGTGTACATCGGGGCTGGCCAGTATTCTTCCGGCGCCCTGGAACGCGCACAGGCCGAAATGGGTATTTTTTATTTCCTTGACCTGGGCGTTGCGGGCTACCCAGTTTTCGAGAGCTTCGTACAATAAGGGGCGGCCATTCTTGTCTTTGCCCGCCAGGAAGGCCGTACCTTTTTCAATGAGGGATTCTTCAAACCCTTTGGCCAGTTCGACAATGAGATAGACGTCGTCGGGCGCCGCCGGCCGGCGAGACAGGCAGAGGACTTTTTCGTAATAGTAGTTTAGGTGTTTGCCGGTGAGTGCGTTCAGGCTGTTCTGGGCATGGTGGAACAACCGCAGGAACGCCAGGAACAGGGCCACATGGGGTTGATGGAGCCGGGGTTCGCCGATGATCTGGTTGAACCAGTGCTGCGCCCTTTGCCGGATCTTGGCCAGTACTTCGAAAAAGCGGCGGAACAGGGCCCGCATTTCTTCCCGGGTAAAGGTGGCCTGAAACCGGATGGCGTCGAAGGCGTCGCTGTCGGGAAGCCCCCACAGCGGGCCAAAGAAGGGCGCATATTCGGTGTAGGGCAACGCCTGGCCGTGTTCGTCATTATACGCTTCTTTGTGGATGGCAATGAGTTTGCGCAGGGCATCCACCAGGTTTTCTCCGTCGTAGGGGGCCCGCTTGTCGATCATGGCGCCGATTTCCCGTTTAAGGGCCAGGCTGTCGGGCAGGTCGTTGTAGGCTTTGTGTACCTGTAGGGCCAGTTGATGAATGAATTGAGCCTGGTCGTAATAATTGGTGATGCTTTCCCCGCCGGGGTCAAAAGGGCCGCCGGCGCCCTCGTCGATGTCTTCGGCAAAGCCGATTTCCAGGGCATTGAATTGCTGGAGGATGGCCTCCGTATCCAGCTCGGCCAATACGGCCAGGAAGGTCAGGGTTTCGACTTCCCAGAAGCAGCGCCAGTCGCCGTCAGCCTCGTTATCCTCGTTGTAATAATGCAACAGCCCTGCATAGCGGTAAGCGGCGACGATAAGGTCCTGAATACTGCGGTTGTCCAGCTTCAGGTTATCGGGGATCAGCGCCTCCAGCAGCCGCTCCGTTTGGCCGGCGCCGTGGTGGATCAGAGGGTGTATAAGGTTGTTGTTCGTGCTCATTGTCCAACGATTGTTGCCTCATTCGGATAATAGGGGAATACGAAATTGAACCGGGAGTTGGTTGCGCGGACGGTGATGTTCATCTCTACCAAAAAGCGGCCGGCGTTGGCTTCATCTGAATTGATCTGTATGCTGTCCAGGTCAACCCTTGGCTCGAAGTACAAAATGGCCTTGCTGATGAGGTCTTTGACGTAGGTCTCCAGGCTGGCATTGTTGGGTTCAAAGAGCAGTTCCTCCAGGCTTCCGCCGTAGGTGGGCCGCATCACCCGTTCGCCGGGGCGGGTGCTGAACAGGATGGCCAGGCTCTCGCGAATGTCTTCCTCTTCCGAAACCATTCTGACGGTACACCCGCGCCGTTTTGAAAAAGTGATGGGGAATCCCCAGCCGGTTCCAAGAAATGAATTTTGTTGTGGCATAGCCATATTTTTTGTTCTGTGACAATTCCTTATTGCGAAGCAGGTGCTTTTCAACCGATCAGTACGGTTGGGCTGCCCGCCACGATCTGGCCGCCGTGGGCGGTAGGGTCTCCCATGCGCGCCGCCGGCTGGCCGCCGATCAGCACGGTCTGCGACCCGGTGGTGATGGTGTCGGGCGGGCCGGCACAGGTACACATTCCGGTGGCTACTGCCGCCGGCTGGCCGTTGATCAGCACCGTGGGTACACCCGGAGGCATAATGGGGCCGCCCACGTGGGGCGAACCGCCCGGGTTGGCCATCGGGCAGGTGTGCATATCGCCTACTCTTGCTGCTGCCGGCATGTTATTAATGGTTTAATTGATCTTCACAAATGTGCCCTGAACGACGACATCGGCGGTAGACTTCAGGGTCGCCTTACTCATCCCCTCGGCGCTGTACTCGGCCCGGGCTTTGTTTTCCAGGTTCACTCCTTCGGTTTTGACATCCCCGCTCGCGCTCAGTTTTATGTCTTTGGCAGAATTGATCGTTATACCATCCTGGTTCATCTTAATGCTGTTTCCGTGCTGGTCTTCCAGAAGGATGCTCTTATCCTTGTCGTCAACGACGCATTTATTGCCGGCCGGCGTTTCAAGCGTATAACTCGGGTTGTCATCATTGAAGATCATTCGGATGCCGCTGCGGGTCACCCATCCCTTTTCGTGGTTTTCGTCGGTAGTGGGCAGGGGCGCCGGCTTGTTTTTACTGTTCAGCATACCCAGCATGACTCCCTGCCGGGGGTCGTCGTTGATGAAGCCCACAATGACTTCATCCTCGATCTCGGGGCGGAAAAAGGCGCCCCGGTTGTCGCCGGCGTCCATGGCGGCAACGCGGACCCAGACGCCTTCCCCATCCGGGGAGATCAGGGGCAGGCGCACCTGGATGCGGTCTTCCCCGTCCGGGTCGCCGGCCAGGCGGGTGACCACCCCGGCCTGCAGGCCCTGGATCGCCGGCAGCAGCCCCCCGGCCTTCATGCTGTTCACATTGGAAAATTCTTCGATAAACCATTCCTGGGGAAGCCCGAACTGGGCCTGAGTGAACCAGGCGCCTTCTTTCACCTCGTGCCGGACAGCCGTGGCCAGCACCTTTCCGTTGTGGCGTAAACCGACGTTCTGCAATTCGATATTGTCACCGGGGTAAATGTCGGCCACGCCTTCGAATTTTACCCGGCCGCGGAGCTTTGCCAGCTTGCTTTTCTGGTACTGCGCTTCCGCCCATTTTTCCAGTTCCGGTTGAGTGAGCCTGCCGGCGTGTTGCAGCAGAACGTGGCTGACATTCAGGGCCTGGCGGTAGTCGGTGTTGGGCGGTACTCCGGGCAGCGTTCTGCCAACGGCTCCGGCCACCGATTGCGCGGCGCTGCCGGCAGCGCTTGCGGCCTGGCCGATCGCTCCGCCCAACCCGCCCAAAGGGCTCACCCCGGAGGCGTCCGCCTGCACTTCGGCCAGCTGTTGGTTGGAGTAATCCCATGCCGAAGCTTTAGCGGCAGGATATTGGTCGCGGGCATCCATCTCGGCTTCAAATTCAAAAATGGAGCTTCCGTAGTTCAGCACCATCTTGGCCTCCCCATCGAAATCCGGCTTCCGGGCAATGACCGTCCCGTCCTTCGCTAGCGTCAGCAAAGCGTTGGCTTCGGCCCTGGCCTGGATAAAATCCCAGTCGGTGGCGTAATACTGGACCATCTCGGCGTGGGTAACTCCGGTATCGCCCACATCCGGCGTCAGGCTATGGCTCCTCAAAACCGATTCAATGATCTCCTGGTCGGTACTGTCCAGGAAATATTTATTCTTTCGTTCTACCGTCATGCGGACAGCCTTGTCTTTACACTCGATCTCCAGAGCCGGCGACTGGTTGGCCCTGATCTTTAAGGCATGCCGGATGATGATCCCTTTAAAAATAAGCGCCTCATCCCCATAATAACCGGCGGCGATCTCGATCTCATTGCCGGGCGAAAAGATGTCCTGGTCGCTTACCGCCATCTGTTGTTCCGAAACGTCGCTGTCGAGTACGTGTAAGAGGGCATAAGGTATTCTGTTGAAGCAACGGTTGACGATAATGGAAACCACCTCAAAATTGTCGGGGATCAGCGAGCCGTTTACTTTGATACTGGAAGTGACGACATCGGTCCGGCCGGGTAGAGGAGGCAGCAGCTGGCTTGAATTTAACATGCATTTTTATTTTTCGAGAGGAGGAAAACGCAGTTGTTGCCCTTTCTTGAGGCTCCGCACACTGGTCAGGCCGTTTACTCTTGCGATTTCCAGATAATATTGAGGAGACTCATACACTTTGCTGCTCAGCAGCGGCAGGGAGTCGCCTTCTACAACGGTGCGAAAATGGGTAAGGTCCGGAGACAACAGGTTCATGGACAGCAACTCCAGGATGCGCTTGGTATGGCCGGCGAAGCTCACCCTCACCCTGGCCCTTAACGGCGTTCCGTTTTTCCGGAACATGGTGTAGGTGACATTCATGTGGGTCAGCACACAGGTGGAAATGAAGGTGCCCCAGACCGCCAGCAGAAAGTTTGGCCGGTGGATGTCGCCGTTGAACCCCACCGCTTTTTTGAAAGAGGCAATATTTAATTCCACTTCTTTTTTTTCGCCACTGGCGCCGGTGCCGTCAACGGTAAATTCAAAGCTGAAGGATCTTGGCGCCGTATTTAAAAAACGCTGCTGGGCGCTTGTAGAACCGGGCGGCTGCCGGTTGTTGTATAAGTACCTTTCCTGTTCGCTGAAGTTTTCCGGGTTGAACATCAGGGAGTAAGGCAAGCCGGAAGGGATGGGAATGGGGTCCGTTTCCTTCAGCGGGATGAAGGTGAACTTATCCGGAAAAGGCACCATGCTGACCAGGCTGGAAACGCCGCCCGTCACGCCGCTGGTAACATCTGAAAACATTTATCGTTCTTTTTTGCGTTTTAGAATTTCGTTTATCTGTTCCGCTATTTCCAAAGCAGAAAAGGCAGGCTCTGTACCGGGCTCTTCCTGCTCGGCAGGCGCCTCGGTGTGTTGAGCGTCTTCCGTTATTTCTGCCCGGACAATAAGTTCTAAGATCTCAACCGGCATGGTCACAATATTTTAAAGTATTGGTAATACCACTCCATAGACTCCACGACTACTTTGCTGTCATTGGCGTTGAAATTATCCAATGACCATTTGAGCGGATAGGCGTTGACACAACTATAAGCCTGCAGGGGCTCGTGTTTTTCATTCAGGAGGGTGACCTGAAGCGTAATGGGCGTTATTTCCAGGCTGGTGATGGCATCGGTTATGTAAGCGATGGCAGCCGAATCTACCAGCAACCCCCGTTTGAGGGTGAGGTTTGGGTAATTGGCCCTGGTTGGAAGCTTATACGTGAAGCGGTTTTCCCCTCCCGGCCTGATGTCTTCGGTTTGAATATCTACGGACAGGCCGCCGACTTCCTGGAAGCGGTTATCCTGGCCGGTGGCCCCGGGTAAGCCCTGGAATTCCACGTTGAAGTGGAATCCCACGGGCGGATAATATTTTGTTGAAGCCATGCTTATTCATTTTGAACCACTAACCCTTCATGGGCCAACTCGAGGGTTTCAATGGCCACCTCGTTGCCGTCTGATTTCAGGTCGGTGGATTGCACCTTTACGGGCCAGGCCGCCTTGACCTTCCAGACGACCACCGGTTCGTGGCTTTCATTCAGGAGGCTGATGGTCAGGTCGCGGCGCTCAATGGTGTTCAGGGCTTTGGTGTTCCACCAATCGAAAAACTCGTTGTTGCCTTTGAAGGTGCCGCGCTTGAGGGTGATGTTGCTGAATTTTTGCCGGCCGGGCATTTTAATGCTGTGGTATTCAGGGCTGGATCCGTCCCTGTATTCGATAACCTCCGTTTCGACGTCCAGTCCCGACACTTCTGAAAACCCGACGGTCGAACCGCCGAAGTCTACCAGAAAATGAAACTTTGGCAATGGATATTTTTCAGCCATGACGGTATGGATTTAATCTTTTGAATGAATAATAATTTATTTTAGGCTTCAGGAAGCTTATGCATGAAGCGCAGGATGATGAATTCTGCCGGGCGTACGGCGGCCATGCCGATCTCCACAATGAGGCGCCCGTTGAGGATATCGTCGGGGGTCATCGTCTGGCCCAGGCCGACGCGAACGAAGAAGGCCTGTTCCGGCTTGCTGCCCTGCAGGGCGCCGAGGCTCCATTGCAGCGTGAGGAAGTTTTCGATCATCCCCCGGATCTTTACCCAGGTGTTGGCGTCATTGGGTTCAAAAACGAACCGATAGGTGGCTTTTTTGACGGATTCCTCAACGAAGTTGAAAAAGCGGCGCACCGGCACGTATCGCCATTCATTGTCGTTGCCGGCCAGGGTTCGCGCTCCCCAGATTACGGTGCCGCGGCCGGTGATGTGGCGGATGGCATTGACGGACTTGCCGCCGTTGGGGTCGATGTTCATGGTGTCCTGCAGGGTGTTGTTGATCTTTACCACCGGCCCGACGATAGCGCCTATCGATACATTGGCCGGGGCTTTCCAGACGCCCCGCTCATTATCTACCCGGGCATAAAGCCCTGCCGCCGCCGGGCTGGGAGGGAGAATGATGGAGATGTCGCGGATGGCATTGCCGATTTGTTTGCGCAACAGGTCGCTGGTGATGGCGCTCAGGTCGGCGCCCAGGGTATCGGGGGCCTGGGAAGGGCTGCCGTCGGCCTGTACCTTTTCATAGGTTATGCCGATTTGGCTTTCCTCAGAGGCGTCATATTCGAAGTCGATGGTCGTTTCCAGGTAGGGGTAGTAGGCCGCTCCGTAGAGCCCGTAGTCCCCCAGGTTGGAGTTCCCCTGGAAGTCGGTGATGTCGGTTGTGGCCTGGCTGCTGTCGGGGTTGTCCGCCGCTTGTGGCACGTCTATGATGGTAAAGCGGTCCTTGAGCTTATTGCACTGGTTGAGGGCGGTGGAATAGACGTTGTCATATCCGCTGCCTAAGCCCAGGCCGTGGGCTTCAGGGACTACGATCAGCGTGGGCTCGTCTTCCTGTTCCAAGGCATTGATGCCGGCTACGAGGTCGCTATCGCTTACTGCTCCGAAGGTGGTGCTGACGGAAACGATGTAGCATTTGGCGCCGCCATTGGCAAAGTAATGCCGTACGGCAAAGAACATGTTATTGTCCGGCCTGATCTTGGCCGTGTCGGTCATCACTTCTCTGGACACCAGCTTGGATTCCACATAAGAAGCCGGGTCGGCAGGGTCGGCGAGGATGTCCTCAAAAGTATCCCTTACGGTTACGCCAATTCCCAGTGCGGTTGGGCTTTGAGGGCCGCCGAACTTCTCCAGGTATTCCAGGAAAGAAGTGATCAGTACAGGTACGTTATCTCCACTTGGGTTGGATTCCGTATAGCCAACGAAGGCCGGCACTGCCGTCTCAACAGGCGCTACCCCGGGCGGAAGCAACGAAACCTCGTCGATGTATACCCCCGGCGTCTTAATGGCATTCAGGTTTAAAGGCATGATTCAAGTGTTTTAAGCTTTTTCAAAAAATATGTCATATCGAATGGTCAGGTCGTAGTTGATGTCCTGGTCTTTGAAAATATGGATCAGGCCGAATGCGCCGGCAGGCAGCAGGCTGGCGGCGGCGTAAAAGACCTCTTCCTCATCCTGTTTAATGAGGTAAGGGCCCTCTTCCAGTTCCAGCTCCACTCGCTTATTGTTGGCATTGATGGGCCAGGACCGGGCTGTACCCCCACCGGGGCGTATGGGCGTCACCTGGAAGATGGAAGTGGTTAGGGGGTCTGCGTAGTACTCAAATTTATTGAGGCCCAGAGAGGCCAGGTCCCCGAGGCTTACATCACCTTCACGGGGCAGCTCATAAACGGCCAGTTCCATGCCGTAGGGGCCCGCCTCGGGCATGCCGTTCAGGTCGAGGTCAATGCGGTTGTCAGTGCTCAGGTTATCAAAATACAGGATTCGGGAACGGCCGATAAATTCAGGCAGCCCGCTCTGGTGAAAGGGGATGGTGCTCGTCAGCAAACCAGGGTTATCCAAAAACAGCAGGAAGCTGAAGTTGGCCACTTCGTTGATCTGCCGAATGGGCTGTGGCGGCCCTGCCGGGCCCGGGGTAACTTTTTTTTCAACAACCACCGCGCCTCCGTTGGCCATAGGTTTAAAAATGAGCCCATATCGGGCCAGCTGGCGGCGGCAGGCCACTGTTGGCACAATGCGAAAGCCCCGGCCGGCCCTGTCGTCCGGATGGTTGACCCGAAACGAGAATATGATATCGTATTGCCAATCGACACTCATTACAGTACATTTGGAGTGGTGCCCAAAGAACGAATAACGCCGGCTTCGCCCTCTTCAGCCTCCTGAATGGCGACCATGCGCATTTTGTACATGACGGAAGGAACGTATTTTCCGCCCATGTAACTCCACACGTGGTTCAATTCCTCAAAACTCATGGAGTAGAGGTCGAAGATCAGTTTTTCAATGTTGGGGTTGAGCCCGGGATTCTGCGCGGGGTCGAAAACGTGGTTGGCCTGGAAAAAGCCGATCACTTTGGAGATATAGAATAGGGCATTCTCGTAATTATTATTGTTGGCCGCAAAAAGGACGTAAACATTTAACCATACCTTGGGGGATTGCCTTACCCCTCTCGGTATGCCATCTTCGCCGGGCACAGAAATGGTGTGGGGCAGGTTGCGCAGCGTGCTTTCCTGCTCGATGTTGGCAACGGAAGCAATTATCTTGTTGCGCAGGTTTTGGGCAGAAGCATCGTTAAAGGCGTCAACCAAGGCAATATTACCTAAAACGACCTGGTCGTCTACAGTGGTGTCAACGGGGCTGATGAAATCATTTAGCAGGCCAATGATGTAGAGGATGGCGTCCCTGATCATAGGGGTGGAAATTTTGAGTGATGTTTAAATTAGGCCGGCATTATGCCGGAAGCCAGGTGGCCGGCCTTTTGGCCGGGATAACAGGAAGAATCTTTTGGAATAGAATAACAAGAAGGGAGCAATAGCCTTATCAGGGCTTTAGTTCTGGGTTTATATTCCATTTTCTTCGGTTTATGAGGTGAAATCAACCGGGCATTGGCCAAGCATTTTGCACCGCCGGATGCCCCAACAATTTCGTATAGTATTTACGGATTTTCATCCAGGTTTTCCAGGATTTTAGGATATCCAGGATTTCCTGGATGAACCGCCCTGGGATTGCCCTCAGAAAAGGTCCATCCGCATGGCCTCCCTCACTATGCCCGCCGTATTGCGGACGCCCAGCTTCTGGATGATGTTCAGCCGGTGGGTCTCAACAGTGCAGGAACTGATGAAGAGCTTTTTTGCAATTTCCTTTGTAGTGTATTCCTCTATGATTAATTGTAACACCTCCTGTTCCCTTTCCGTGAGTTTTTTTTTCTTGGGGCCTATTCCCAATGAATATTCCAGTATCAATTTTTTAACATTGTCTGACAAACTTCGTTTTCCCATGGCCACATCGGAAATGGCCTGGACAAAATCGCTTACCGGGTCTTGTCTTAAAAGCAGGCCTTCAAATTTGGAAACGAGCAGGCGCTTTAAAATTTTTGGAGAGATGTTGTCAAAATAGAGGATGATCCGGCAATCGGAATGCTGCTTTTTCAGTTGGGTAAGGCCACAGATCAGGCTGTTGGGGGACTCCGTTTCCAAATTGGCGATTAACAGGCCACATGGCATTTGTATGGAGTTGGCTGTCAGGCAACTATGGGAAGAAACGGATCTTACGAACTTACTCACAGGAGGGGAGTGTAAGATGCCTTTTAGCCCTTCGACAAATAGGGGTGTTTTTTCAATTAAGTTGACATTCAGGTCATTCATGGTATGCTGTGATTTTAGATGTTTCGATAAGTGAGATCAAAAGGGGGGCGCGTCAGGGACGCAAGGGACAGCGGTTGAACTCAACCTCGCCTCAACTTTTGGCGCCGCAATTCGTGGGGGGTGGCGCCCCGGGGCATTTTATTCTTCCCGAATGAGGTGGGGGAAAAGTAGGGTAGAAGGGGCTTAAAACGACAATGGGAGGGTAATTTATTTGGTTAAATGCGGCCATGGCTTGGGGATAAAATATTGAAACTTCTCATGTAAAGCTACGTTTTTTTACAGAAAGAGGAAAGGCCGGATCTGTAAAATTTTGTTGGGCATATTATTGCCTCCCCAGATCCTGCACCCAATACATCCCCGCCCGCGCCGCTCCCATCTCCGTATACTCCCCGTCCATCATATTCTCACAATGCCCCGGGCTATCCTTCCAGCCCTGCACAACCGCGGCCACATCCGGGTGGCCCCAGGCGATATTTTCCGCAACCGCCCGCCAGCGGTAGCCGGCCTCGCTTATCCGCTGGGCCATGTCGCTGCCGTCGGAGCCGCGGTGGTTGAAGAAGCCGTTGCGGTACATATCGTCGGCGTGGCGCTGGGCGGCGCGGGCCAGCTGGCCGTTCCAGCTCAGGGGCGGCGCGGGGGGCATCCAGCGGGAACCGCAGCGGCAGCCGCGCTCTCGCAGGGCATTGACGGCGGATAACATCCGGCTCTCAAAAGGCGCTTCTTCCGGTTCGCCGGCGGGGGGCTCTATCTGAGGGGGAGCGCAGCTAAACAAGGCAAGGGCTAAGAGCAGGATGGTGGGCATGGCCTTCATATTTGGGAATTGATACGGTTTATTTCAATAATCGTTCTTTCTGAAGTGTTTAGTATAGTAAGATCTGTGTTTTTAATCTTTAACCATGAAGCCAACCAACAATGGAACATCCTATCCCCTCATTCGCGGCGGCCAGCGGCTGCCCATCCAAAAGATGCCGGACGAATTCACTGTCCGCCCTTTGCCGGGGGCGGCTCCGGAAAGCCTGAGCCGGGCGGCGGGCTGCCGCATCAAAGAAAGGATCGGGAAACAGGAGTTGTCCGTGCTTTCCGTAGCCTCCTCCCGGCTGGAGGAAGCCATGGCCCGCCTGCGGGCAAGCCGGGAGGTGGCCTTTGCTTCGCATGTGTATCAGGTGGGCGCCGGCCCGCTGGGGCGGTTCTACCTTTCCGACGAGGTTACGGTGCAATTTTACCCCGGCATCTCCGAGGCCGCCGGGGGCAAGGTAATGAAGGCGGAGGGGCTTCTCCTGGTGAAGCCGGTAAAAGGCATGGAAAACGGCTATGTTTACCGTCTTACTGCCGAGGCCCGCGCCAATCCGCTGAAGCTGGCGGACCAGCTGGGGCAACTTGCTGAAGTACAATATTGTGAGGCCAACGTAATTATCCCGTTCCTGCACCACTACGAACCGGCCGACACTTTATTCAAACATCAATGGTACCTGCAGCATAATGGCGGACCCCAACTTCAGGAAGGCGCACACATCGACATCACCCGGGCCTGGGACATTACCCGGGGCAGCCGTTCTGTCGTTGTGGCGGTAAGCGATGACTTCATAGACACCAGCCACCCGGATTTCAGGGGCCCGGGAAAAATTGTGGCGCCGCTGAAACTGGAGGGCTCCGGCGCCACGGAGAAGGGAAACCACGGCACGGCCTGCGCCGGCCTGGCGGTTGCCGAAGAGAACGGCCGGGGAATTGTCGGGGCCGCTCCCGGTTGCGCGCTGATGCCCATTCATTCTTTCGGAGCTATAGACGACGGCGCTATCGAGCTTTTATTCGACTGGGCGGTTGAAAAGGGCGCCTGGGTCATTTCGAACAGCTGGGGAGTGGCCGCCGTCAATTTTCCGCTCAGCGTGCGCCAGCATATCGCCCTTCACCGGGCTGCCACCGAAGGGCGGGGCGGAAAGGGCTGCGTCATCTGTTTTGCGGCCGGCAATGCCAACCGGCCCATCAACGATACCGTCGATGAAAAGGGCTGGCCCGGCAGGCGCCTTTCCGGGCCGACGCGCTGGTACAACGGGTTTTCCGCCCATCCGGACGTCATTGCGGTGACGGCCTGCACCAGCCTCAATACCAAGGCGGCCTACAGCAATTGGGGAGCGGAGGCCTCCGTTTGCGCCCCCAGTAGCAATGGCCACCCGTTTATTGGAGAAGAACTCACCTATCCGCGGGTCCGGATCCCCTTTCCCGGCAAGACGGTCTATACTTCCGACCGCACCGGCCGGGAGGGTTATGGCAGTTCCGACTATACTTCCGGGTTTGGAGGTACATCCGGCGCTTGCGCTCTGGTAGCGGGCGTGGCTGCCTTGGCGCTATCCGCCAACCCCGGCCTTACCGCCGCCGAGGTGAGGAAAATCATCGAAGAAACAGCGGACAAGATACAGGACGACAGGCCCGACCCCCAACTGGGTATGCGGTTGGGCGCTTATGATGAACGTGGGCATTCGCCCTGGTTCGGTTACGGCAAGGTGAATGCCTTCCGGGCGGTGGCCCGGGCCGCCGGGCAGAAAGGGCAAAGTACCCGTAATATCAGCCTTCATTCAGCGCCGGCCCTGGCTATTGCCGACAATGAATACGGAGGGGTGGCGGATGCCATTCAGGTAGCAGAGCAGGGAGTAGTGAAAAGCCTGGAAGCCAGTGTCCGCATCCGGCATTCCTATATTGGCGACCTCAAGGTCTCTCTGGTGGCGCCCTCCGGCCGCCATGCCTTATTGCACGATAAGGGCGGGGGAAGCCGGAACAAGATCAGAGAAACGTACACCATTGCCGATACCCCTTCCCTGAGGAGGCTGATCGGGGAATTGTCGGAGGGCGCCTGGCAATTGAAGATACAGGACATCGCACCCCGGGATACCGGAACATTGGAGGAGTGGAATTTATCTTTGGTAACCGGCCCGGCGCATACCATCCTGCTGGAAGACCGCCCCGGCCAGGCCATCCCGGACGACCAGCCCTTCGGGATAGAGCGCGTGCTCGGCGTGGAAACGGGTGGAACGGTGAAAAAAGCTTCCGTTCAACTGGACATTTCTCATCCATTCATGGGCGACCTGGAGGTGTCGCTCGTCTCTCCTCAGGGCAAAGTGGCCGTCCTGCACAGCCGCAGGGGAGGGGCGGCAGATGGAATGTGGCCGACATTTAGCAACCTCGATACTCCTGCGCTGAGGCCTTTCATCGGTGAGCCGGCAAAGGGAGACTGGATACTGAAGGCCAGAGACCTCTCCTTTAAGGATGTGGGCCGGCTGAACGGATGGAAACTGGAGCTGGTGGTTGAGGGGGGGGTGGAATGAGTGCCCTTCGGCGAGCTCAGGGTAAAAATGAGTGGGCTACCCGTCTAACGTTGGACAAGCTCGTACATCGTACACGCCCGTGGGCTGCCATTGGCCCCGTACATCGTACACGCACCCGAAGCTTTTTGTCCAACCCTAGACGGATGCCCAATGAGTGAATTTTACCCGGCTGAGCTGAGGCGAAGACGGGGAGTGAATGCATGCGGTGCATGACAATGGCCCTGGGAGTACAATGGCCTTTCCGCAGGAGGTGGAACAGTATTTTGAGGTTAAATTCGTGATGGAAAAAGAACCTGTAGGGTGAGTGCCTATTCGCACCCCAGGTCTACCCTCGACTGCGGGTCATTATTGGGAAAGCACAGCCCCGAAGGTAGTGCCGCCGGCTCATAACGCCGGAGGTTGGGGTCGTGCAGGCCGTTCTCCAGGAAGGCCGTTATGGCGTCGATTTCCTGATCGCTCAGGCCCAGGGGAATGAACCCTTCAGCCAGCCGGGCCGCCGGCACATCCGGGTTTTCGGGGATTGCCCGGTTCTTGTAAACCACCACGTCGCGGATGGAGCGAAAACTGGCGCCATGGCCGTAGAAAGGCGAATCCTTCAGGTTGTATAATTGAGGGACTTTAAACTGGTAGATCTCCTCCGGCCTGCCGGTGAAGCCACCCCGGCCCAGGTCGGTGGGGGCGTCTACCGGAGTCTGGAAGGTCTCTTCGGGGCAGTCGAAGAGGTCGCCCATGCCCAGGGCGTAGAATTCCATGCTGTTGAGGGCCGGGCCGGTATGGCAGCTGTTGCATTGGGCTTTTCCGAAAAACAGGATGGCTCCTTCTTTTTCCAGGCTGGACAAGGCCTCCTTTTCGCCGCTCAGCCACTTCTGGAAGGGGGCTTCATCAGACACCAATGTCCGCTCGTAAGCAGCGATGGCCAATCCTGCCGTTACCCGGCTGTAGCGCTCTTGCTCGGGCATCTCAGGAAATGCCTGGTTGAAGTACTCCTTATACCCCAGGCTTTCCAGCGAGGTTTCATCAGTCACCAGCCGGTGGATATCCAGCCCTTCAATGGCCTGAGACTCCAGGCCATGAAAGCCCAGGTGGTTGACTTCCGGTTTGCTTCCCGGCACCCAGGCGTATTCCGTGCCGGCGTTGGGGCCGGCGGCGCCAAACTGGCCGTTCCAGACCATGGCTTCCTGGTAGGCGCCGTTCATTGCCGAGGGGGTGCGGATCGCTTGCACATCCAGGTCAATCACGCTGAAATTTTCGTCCCGGCGCCGGCCTTCGCCGTTGAGGCCAAAGCCTTCCCCGCCTTCGCCGATGCCCTGGTGCCTGCCGGCCTGGAAACCGGCGGAAGCGAAGTGGCAGGAAGCGCAAGAGTAGGCGCCGGCCCCGGCGGGGTTCCTGGGGTTCAAGGCAATTCCCGTCTCGTGGAAAAGCAGCTTTCCCAGTTCCACCTTTTCCGCCGTCAGGGGGTTGCGGGGGTCCTGAGGGATGGCATCGAAGGCATCGGGGGCGGGGAGGCGAAAATACGCCAGGCCCTTGCCCTGCGCTGCTTCCAGCAAGGCGGCTTCCAGTTGTTCATCGAGGGGGTCGGGCGTGTAGGGGCCAGGCTCCTCCTTTTTACAGGCTGCAAACAAAAGGACGGACAACAATGCCGATACGGGGTAGTTACGCCAGTGCATAAGCTCCAGTTTTTTGTTAACAACTCTTGTGGAGAGTGGATACAGTTTGAAGAGCAAGTACAGTGTCAGCTATAACAGATCTTGCCTGAGGTTAGACTTGACAAGTTTTCAGCGGAGCGTCTGCCGGGAAACTTGTCAAGTCTTTCTTGATGTTATAAATCTTAATTGACAAGGTACTGATGCCCTTCCTCAAAATTACAATATTTGGCAATCAGGTGGTTGCCGGGAGGGGATAATAATTATTCCGGGAGAGCATATAAAAAAGGGAAACGGCCATTGGGCCATTTCCCTTTTTGTCAGCCCGGCGAGGGCCGCGGGCTTAATTCTTGTCTTTCACAGAGTTGACCACCGCTTCGAACGTTTGCGGGTGGTTCATGGCCAGGTCGGCCAGTACTTTGCGGTTGAGGGCAACGCCGTTCTTGGACAGCTGGTGCATCAGGCGCGAGTAGGAAACACCGTGCTGGCGGGCGGCGGCATTGATCCGGGCGATCCAGAGGCGGCGAAATGCACGCTTCTTGGCCTTGCGGTCGCGATAGGCGTACTTCAGGGCCTTTTCCACGGCGTTTTTGGCTACGGTATAAACGTTTTTCCGGGCGCCAAAATAGCCCTTGGCCATCTTTAAGATCTTTTTGCGCCGCTTGCGCGACGCCACAGAATTTACAGAACGTGGCATATTGTTGTTTTTAGTGCAACGCAGAGGCCGATTGAATGTCCGGCGCTTTCATCCTGCGTTCTCGTTAAAAAATATAATTGTCGGCAGGTCTTTATCCACCGATGGCAAGCAGGCGCTTAACGCGCTTTTCATCGTGCGGGTGCACGAGCGTGGCGTCCCGCAGGCGCAGCTTGGCTTTTTTGCTTTTGCGGCGCATCATGTGGGAAGTCTTCGCCTGAAAACGCTTGATCTTACCGGACCCCGTGCGCTTGAATCGCTTCTTGGCGCTGGAGTGTGTTTTCATCTTCGGCATTGCGAATATCTTTAAAATTCTATAATAAAAACGGATCGCAAAGGTAAGGAATAATATCCAATTATTCCCCCTTCAGTAATCTTATTTTTCCGGGTGGTGCTTCTCTGCGGTTCAGTACATTTCAGGTGAGGAACCGAGTGGAGAGAAGGTTACTTCTTTTTCACCTTCTTTGGAGCAACAACGACGATCATGCGGCGGCCTTCCATTTTGGGGAGGGCTTCGGCAGCGCCGTATTCTTCCAGTTCTTTAAGGAAACGGAGAAGGAGCAGCTCGCCCCGGTCCTTGAAGACGATGGTGCGGCCACGGAAGTGGACATAAGCTTTGACTTTGGCGCCATCCTCCAGGAAATTTTTCGCATGGCGGACCTTAAAGTCAAAATCGTGGTCATCGGTATTGGGGCCGAAGCGGATCTCTTTGATGACAGTTTTGGCTGCCTTGGCCTTGATCTCCTTTTCCTTCTTTTTACGTTCGTAGAGGAATTTGTTGTAGTCGATGATCTTTACAACCGGAGGTTTGGCATTAGGAGAGATCTCAACGAGGTCGAGTTCGGCTTCCTCGGCCCATTCTTTGGCCCTGCGGGTAGGGTAGACGGTGCCGGGTTCTATGGTTTGCCCTACGATATTGGCGATCTCGTCGAGGTTATCGCCCACCAGGCGTATTTCGGGAACCCGTATTTGTTCGTTGACTCTGAAGTTGAATTTGTTGTTGGAATTGTCGCTTCTTCTGGAATATCTCTTTGCCAATAGTAAATTTTTTAGTTAAACAATAACGGCGAAACGGCCCTTTGCTTTATCGGCAGAAGGGCATGTATTTGTTTCAATGAGAATTTTGTGAAAAAAGTTCGCAATAAATTTAATGCAAATTACCGAAACGGAGATACAATGGCTGAAAAATAAATATCAGGGCATAAAAAAAGGCGCGCCTGCCGGGGAACGGCAAGTGCGCCTGCAGATCAGTTTGTGATCTATTCTTTCACGTCTGTATTGACTTCCTTGGCGAGGGTGATGTTTAACCCGTCGCTACTGTCATTGAGGACAGCTTCGAGCCGGCTGCCTTCCGCCGGGTTCTCGCTGAGGATGAACTCGGCCAGCGGGTCTTCCACGTACTTTTGGATCGCGCGGTGCAGCGGGCGGGCGCCGAACTGCGGATCGTAGCCTTTTTCGGCGACAAACTTCTTGGCCTCTTCGGAGAGCACCAGGGAGTACTCCATATTGTTGAGGCGCTTGTGCAGGTCCTTCAAGGTAATGTCGATGATCTTGAAGATGTCTTCCTGGCTCAGGCTGTTGAAGATCACTACGTCGTCGATCCGGTTGAGGAATTCCGGCGAGAAGGTCCGTTTCAGGGCGTTTTGGATGACGCTCTTGGAGTGCTCGTCGGCAGCTTCCTGCCGGGCCTTGGTGGCAAAGCCCACGCCCTGGCCGAAGTCTTTCAGTTGCCGGACCCCGATGTTGGAGGTCATGATGATGAGCGTGTTCTTGAAGTCGACCTTGCGGCCCAGGCCGTCGGTCAGCTGCCCGTCATCGAGTACCTGCAACAGGATGTTGTACACATCGGGGTGGGCCTTTTCAATCTCATCCAGCAGGATCACGGAGTAGGGCTTGCGGCGGACCTTTTCGGTCAGCTGGCCGCCCTCTTCGTAGCCAACGTATCCCGGAGGCGCTCCGATGAGGCGGCTGACGGAGAACTTCTCCATGTATTCGCTCATGTCGATGCGCACCAGGGCGTCTTCGGAGTCGAATATATAGCGGGCCAGGGCTTTGGCCAGTTCCGTTTTACCAACCCCGGTGGGGCCGAGGAAGATAAAGGAACCGATGGGTTTGGTCGGGTCTTTGAGGCCCACGCGGTTGCGTTGAATGGCCTTGGTGATCTTGGTGATGGCCTCGTTCTGGCCGATGATCACCTGCTGCAGGTCCTGGCCCATGCCGACCAGCTTCTTGCTCTCGCTCTGAGCGACCCGTTTTACGGGAATGCCGGTCATCATGGAAACCACCTCGGCGATATCTTCTTCTTCGACCGGGTAGCGCTTGGTCTTGGCTTCTTCTTCCCACTGGACTTTGGCGAACTCCAGCTGGCGCACCAGCTTGGACTCCTTATCCCGCAGGTCGGCGGCCTTTTCGTACTGCTGGTTCTTGACCGCCTGGTTTTTCTGTTCCTTCAGCTCTTCGATCTTCTTTTCCAACTCTTCGATGTGCTCCGGAACGTGGATGTTCTTGAGGTGGACGCGGGCGCCCACTTCGTCCAGCACGTCGATGGCCTTGTCGGGCAGGAAGCGGTCGCTGATGTAGCGGTCGCTGAGCTTGACGCAGGCTTTGATCGATTCGTCGGAGTAGTTTACATTATGGAACTCCTCGTACTTCGGTTTGATGTTCTCCAGGATATTCATGGCCTCCTCTGCAGAAGGCGGGTCGACCATTACCTTCTGGAAACGGCGGTCCAGAGCGCCGTCCTTTTCGATGTGCTGCCGGTACTCGTCCAGGGTGGAGGCGCCGATGCACTGCAGTTCGCCCCGCGCCAGGGCCGGCTTGAAGATATTGGAAGCATCGAGGGAACCGGTGGCGCCGCCGGCGCCGACGATGGTGTGGATCTCGTCGATGAAGAGGATGACGTCCCTGGATTTCTCCAGCTCGTTCATGATGGCCTTCATGCGCTCTTCGAACTGGCCGCGGTATTTCGTGCCGGCCACCAGTGCGGCGAGGTCCAGCATGACAATGCGCTTATTAAAGAGGGTGCGAGACACTTTCTTCTGTATGATACGCAGGGCCAGGCCTTCGACGATGGCCGTTTTTCCGACCCCCGGTTCTCCGATCAGGATGGGGTTGTTCTTTTTGCGGCGGCTGAGGATCTGCGAGACGCGTTCGATCTCGTTCTCCCGGCCGATAATGGGGTCGAGCTTGTCCTCTTCGGCCAGCTTGGTGATGTCGCGGCCGAAGTTGTCCAGGACCGGCGTCCGCGATTTGGCGCTGCCTTTACGCTGCTGGTAGCGGCCGGATTGCCCTTCTTCCTCTTCGTAGGGGTCGTCCTGGTCGGAGGGCGCCTGGGCATAAGGGTCGATACCGCTGCTGAAATCCTGATCCTGGCGGACGTACTCGAGTTCTGCTTTATAGATGTCGTAGTCCACGTCGTATTGATTTAAGATCTTGGAAGCAGGGTTTTCCTTGTGTTTGAGGATGGAGAGCAGAAGGTGCTCGGGGCTGATCTCTTCGCTCTTGAGCATTTTAGCTTCGAGGAAAGTAACCTTGAGGACTTTTTCCGCCTGCTTGTTCAGTGGAAGGTTGCCTACATTCAGCGTAGTGTGGCCGGAGGTAAGGCGCTGAACGGAGTCTTCCACGGTGTCCCGCAGCTCGGAGGGGTCTACGTCCAGGGATTCCAGCACTTTCATTGCAAGGCTGTCTTTCTCCGCCATAATGCCTAATAGCAAGTGCTCGGTACCAATGAAGTCATGGCCGAGCCGTATCGCTTCGTCCCTGCTTCTGGATATGACCTGCTTTACCTTTGGAGAAAATCTTTTATTATTCATAATTTTTGTCTCTTGCCGGTGAATTACCCGTAAACAATATTAGCACTAATTATTTAAGAATACAAAACTTGCCTGTTTTAAGTTTTTGAGCCCAAAAAGGTTTGCCACTAAATGTTAAAACTTTAACCTTCCATTAAGGAGCGCCCGCCTGGGGGCGGATATTGATGGGAAGGCTGTTCTTTCTTCGCGGAAAGCCCGGGCCGGTTATTTACTGACAGGAAGTACAGGCTAGACTTTGGACGTGCAGCCATTTTAAGTCGGAAGTGGGGCCGTCTGGTCAGCCGGTTAAAAAGTCGGAAGTCGGAATTTGGGCCAGAATGGGCGCTCAACGCCTTCTTTT
>JAGFJE010000215.1 GCA_024103175.1 Phaeodactylibacter sp. | reverse complement strand
TAGCGTCGAGGTTGACATCCCCGATCTTGACGGCAATAAGATCCTGGCCGGGCAGCCCGGTTACCGGCAACTCCTGGATATCAATATGCTCAGGGAAGGCTTCCATCCATGGGTTTTCCGGGTCGGGAAAAGCATAATCGGCGGGAATAAAGCGCCAGCTGGGCAGAGTATTAAACCCTACGTCCAGCCCCAGGATGAGCCGCCGCAATTGGATCATATCCAGCGTTGTGATGGATTGGGAGCCATTGACGTCGGCCGCTATGCGTTTGTAGGGGCTGTCGAAGGGTTCCACCCCGAGTACGTGCTTATTGATAAGCAGGAGATCGAAGGTAGAAACGCCATTCAACGCATCGCCGGTGCGGCTTGCGGTGAGTGTATAGCCTTGCTGCGCCGCCAGGCCGCTGATACTGTACTCCCCGGAATTGCCGGACAGGATGGGGAAATTGCTTTGCCCGGCCACCGAGATGGCTGTTCCGGGAACGGGGTTGCCATCTTCTTTCCTTACCGTTCCACTCACCGGCTGGGCGGCGCCCGCCAACTGGGCCAGCGGCAGGCTGTACATCGAACGGCCGTAGGTGGCGGCATAGAGTTCCTGTGAGGGCTCGTGCAGTTTCAGGGCGCTCACCACCACCGGCGGCAGGCCCTGGCTGATATCCGCCCAGGTATTTCCGGCATTGTAGCTGACAGAAACGCCGACGTCATTGGCCAGGAAGAGCTCGTCCGGAGCATCCGGGTTGACAATGATGTCATTAACGGGAACTTCCGGCAGGCCGCCGGAGATGTCCACCCAGTTCAGCCCACCGTCCATCGTTTTGAACACATGGGCAAGATATTCGTCAAAGCGATAGCCGGAGAAGGTAACGTAGGCCACCAGCGTATCCGCCGGGCAGGCGGCCACTCTTGTCACCCAGCGGTTGGGCAGAGAGGCGGACACCTTCCGCCAGTTTTGTCCTCCATCCGCCGTTTTCCATACCAGGCCGTTGTCCGTTCCGACAACGATATGGTTGGTATCCGCGGCAGAAACGCTAATGCTCGTGATGGTGCCGTAGGCCAGGTTTCCCGGCTCTTCCGGCCCGGTGAGATCACCGCTGACAGGGAACCAGGATACGGCCCGGTTGGTAGATTTATACAAGCGGGTGGCGCCGTAATAGAGGCTGCGGGGGTTGAGGGGGTTGAAAACCACGGGAGTGCTCCAGTTGCGGCGCTCTTCATCGGGAATGCCGGAAAGGGCATCTACAAAGGTCAGCCCGCCGTTGGTAGACCGCCGCAGGGCGCCGCGTTGCCATTCTGCGTATACGTAGCTGTTGTCGGTAGGGTCGACCAGGCAATAGAAACCGTCATTGAAGAGCAGCAGCTTCCAGTCATCCGTATTGCCGGTAGTAGTGCGGATGGTGCCGTTATCCTGGGTGCCGCCATAACGCCGCCGGGGGTTGCTGTAGTCGACCTCACAGGTGTAAAACTGAGTGATGGGCAGGGATTTCTTGTGTACCCAGGATTGGGCGTTGTTCTCCGAGATGTACAACCCGCCGTCATTCCCCAGCACCAGGTAATCCGGGTTGTTGGGGTCGATGTAGAGGTCGTGGTGGTCGACGTGGATGAAGGAGGCGATCCCCGGCCAGTGCTGGCCGCCGTTGGTGGTCCGGTGCAGGTTGACGCTGGGCAGGTATACGGTTTCCGGGTCCTGTGGATGGGGAAACAGGCGGCCGAACCACCACATGAAAGGAGGGGCGTTCACGCCGGACCTGCCCGTAGAGAACCAGCTGTTCCCTCCGTCGTTGGAACGGTATACGGACATCAGTTCCCCCAGGGGATCAACCAGCTTGGCGTAAAGCACCAGGGGGTTGGCAGGCGAAAGGGCCAGCCCGATGCGGCCAATCTCGGTATCGGGCAGGCCGTTGGTGAGCTTTTCCCAGCTGTCGCCACCGTCGTAGGATCGATAGATACCGGAAGAATACCCGCCGTAATAGTAAAGGCCGGGCCGGCGGATGCGCTCCCACATGGCGGCATATAGCGTATCCGGGTGAAAGGGATGCATCGCCAGGTCGACGCCGCCGGTGGAATCATTGAGATAAAGCACCTGTTCCCAATGCATCCCCCCGTCTGTCGTGCGGTAGATCCCCCTTTCGGGGTTATTCCCGAACAGGCGGCCCATGGCCGCCACATAAACCCTGTCCGGATCGGTAGGATGCACCGCGATCCGGCCGATGCTGCCGCTACCCTCCAGGCCGATATGATCCCAGGTACTGCCCCCGTCCCTGCTTTTATATACCCCTACCCCATCGTAGGCAAGCGTGCCTCCTCCCGCATTGGCCTCGCCGGTTCCCACGTAGATCACCGCGGGATCGGACAGCGCGATGTCCAGGTCGCCGATAGAAAGGCTGAGGGCATCGTCAAAAACGGGGACGAAGCTGTCGCCCCGGTCATAGGACCGGAAAACACCCCCGGAGGCAGCCCCCACGAAAATGGTATCTGGAAAACCGGGATGGACCGCCAGGGCGCTGATGCGGCCGCCGGTGTTCAGGGGGCCCCGGAATATCCAGTCCGAAGTCATCATTCTCTGCTTCTCGTTGCCGGCGCGCAACCGCTTCTGCCGGCGCACGGCCCGCCGGTACTTCTCCTGGCTGACCTCCCCGTCGGGATAGGCGCGCTGCCGGAAAAACCAGTCGGAAGGGATGGCTTCCGCCTCTTCGCCCGCCGGAGCCGGCTGGTTGCACCCGAAAAGGAAGAAACGGCAAAGGCCGGCAATCAATAGAAAAAACGGCAAAAAACGCTTCATAATCTTTTATCTCATCAAAGATGCAAGGATAATATGGAATTTTATCTCATTAAAATTATCTTCAGACCATCAAATTAATAATTTCCTCTTGCAACAATAACATATTCCGCCGGGAGCGTATAAATGGACAAACACTATTCGGAAGACGAACAACTGCTGCTGCAGATCAAAAACGGAGACCAACAAATGCTGAAAGCTTTGTACCAAGAATATTGGCAAGCTTTCCGGCTGTTTGCCGCCAAAGCATTCGGGCTGGATGAGGAAGATGCGCTGGATGCCTATTCCAAAGCATTTACGGCCTTCTATTTCAACATCAGGGACGAGAAGCTCTGTCCCCCCCTGGAAAGCTCCCTGCGCACCTACTTTTTCGCGGTTGGGAAAAATCATGTCCTCAAGCACTTTGGAGACACCTATCGGAAAAAAGTGAATAATTTGGAAGATTACGAAAGCCTCAACATCCTGGCCCACGAGCCGGAAGTTAGCGGATATTTCGACCTGGAGTGGCAAAAAGAACTGGTTCGGCGCCTGCTCGATGAGGTAGGAGAAAACTGCAAGAAGATCCTGGTCCTCAGCTTTATCGAAGAAAATGCCGACGACGCCATAGCCGAAAAAATGAACATACCCACGGAGAATGCCGTGCGGCAGCGGCGGTTTCAATGCCTGGAAAAGCTCAGAAAAATGATGAGAAAGGCAAAATGAATTTCCAAAAATGATCCCCATGAAAGATACCGAACTCATCATATCTTTTTTCACCGGAAAGCTGAAAGGCCAGGAGCTGGCATCCTTCCGGGAGCGGCTGGGTAAGGAGCCGGAATTCCAGGCGCTGGTTCGCGCCTACTGGCCGGCCTTTGATGGTTTGAATGCCTTGCGGGCGGAAAAATTCCGGCAAAAGCTCCGGCAATGGGAAGAAGAACTAAGAGGACAAAAGCCGGAAGGCCTCCACCCCGGGTTCCTGTCCGGAGAACCCTCTGCCCCGCCCGGGGAAGGTAGTGAAGGCGCCCCGGAAGAGATCAAGGACTATCAGGTCCTTCTGGAAGGGCTGGAGGGGTTGCGCCGGGAAAAGTTCGAAGAACAGGCCAACGCCTGGAGTAAGGAGCTGAAAACCGGACAGCCACTTCCTGAGCGCCGGCCCGCCCGGGTTATTTCCCTGCCCGGCCTTGTCCGCTACGGCATCGCCGCCGCCATCCTCCTGGCTGTCTCCCTCACCGTCATTTGGCAGTTCATACTTCCCGGCCCGGAAAACACCTACAGCGCCTTCCGGCAAGAGGCCTACATCCCGCCTTCTACCGCCGAAATGGCCCGGGGTGGCGACAGCGGCGGCGTTATCCGGATAGCCGTCATCAACCTGGAATCCGGCCAGTATCCGGCCGCCCTGCAGGCCCTGGAGCAGGTAGCGCCTGCCGACAGCTTTTATCTCGCCGCCCTTTATCTCAAAGGGCATGCCTATTATCAAATGGACCGGTACACCGATGCGCGAATGAGGTTCGACAGCCTGCTCGCCTTTTCTCAACGGGAGGGCTATTCCCTTAAGGGCGTCAATTTTGAAAATGCCGCCTGGGCCAGGATACTGGCGGCGGTGGCCCAATGGCAACAGGAAGGCCAGCCCGACAAGGAAACCCTGGCCGCCATGGTTGAGCAATTCCTGGAAACGAGCAACCCGGAAGATACCTACCACCAGGAGGCCCGGAGGTTGCGGCAGCTGCTGGAAGGGCCATGATCGCTTCTACTTTGTTAACTTTTCGTGGGCCTGGAGGCCCCGCTCCATGGGCATCAACTCAAGCCCTTCTTCTCAGGGCCATCAAGCCGACAATCGCGGCCAATGCCGCCAATGCCAGCCAAAATACCCATGCCCCCCACCCGGGCAGGCGCTCCAGTTCCAGAGCATCCATATTCCCGATAGCGACAAAGGAGGCCCAGTAGAGGGGATGGGCCCGTTCCTGGTCGGGCGCCTCGGCGAGATAGGAGCGCTTGGCGGCATTCAGAGCATCGTCTTTGCGCTGGCCCTTGCCAAGGTTGCGGTAGAAATACAACATCAGTTCTTTTGACTGCTTGTCGTCAATATTCCAGAGGGTAGTGACGATACTCTGCGCGCCGGCGTAGGAAAACGCCCGGGCAATGCTGATGATGCCTTCTCCCCGGCGGCTTTGCCCCACGCCCGTCTCACAGGCGCTCAGCACGGCCATGGCTACGGGTAGCCGCATGTTGTACAATTCATGCACGTACAGCTTGTAAGGATGCCCAAGGGTATCGCCGACGTTGGAGAAGGCGATGAAAGAATAGTTGGGCGCCTGGTCGTTGACCTTGGCGTGGGCGGAAATGTGCAGGGCTTTGTACCCTGCCGCGTGTTCGGTGAAATGGGCCTTGACGGCATCCCGGTTACACACCAGGGCTCCGCCCACGAGTCGGCGGATGCCCCTGGCTTCCACTTCATTATACAATAGGGTATCCAACAGGCTGCGGCCCTGCCGGAGAGCGACCGGGCCGGCGCCGGCGCGACGGTATGCCGGGGCATAGAGGGCGAGCCGTTTGCCGGCCGGCTTCAGCGGGCTGTAGTTCATCTCGTAAAGCATCGTAGCGGAGAAGCACTGGCTGATCGTAGTTTCAGACACCAGGTAGGGAAAACTGCGGTAATTGGTTCGTTTCCCGGAAGGGATATCATCGGTGAGCAAAGCATCAAAGGGCACGTACCCCAGCAAGCCGTCGGGGATGATAACGAGGTTCTTCACAGGGCAGGGCCCCAGTACCGGCCGGAGCAGCACATCGTAGAGCAACCTCCCCTTGCGGATGTATGCCTCGTTCCTCATGGCATAGATGTCATCCCGAATGGAAAGGGCCGCCTCCCTGGCCTCGTCACTCCAGTCGAGTTTCTTCATCTGCAGGGAGCCGCAATCTTCCGTGATCAAAAACGCATAGGCGTCCTCATTGCCGACGAAAAATTCGGCCAGGGCCTGCCCCGGCCGCAACAGCTTCTCCTGCACCACCTGAACAGAAACCCCCGACATGCCATATTTAAGGCGATAATAGTCCGGATATTCCGACTGAAAGAACGCCAGGAGTTCCTGGTATCGCTGTACTACAGTATATCGTTCGCTTCTCAGGGCTTCCACCTGCTGCTCTTCGGTGGCGGCCGCCATCTGGTTGTTCAGCTCCACCAATTTCGCCCTCAGGCGGCCGAGCCGCTGCAGGCCTTCTTCCCTGATGCCCGCGAAGGCTTCCGCCTGCGTGCTTCTAACCGCCTCGTAAAGCAGGACAGCTTTGCTCTTCTCCGCCAGTTCGAATGCTTTTTCGTGATAAGCGCCGCCTCGTTCGTAGGCCAGGCGAATGGCCAACTCGTAGACCGAATAACTCTGGCTGAGCAGGTTCATCTTATCGTAGTCGAAAGCGTAGTCCATCCGGATGGTATCGATCAGGCGGATGGCCAGCAGGGCCGTATTCCAGGCCCAGTCGCGGCTCTGCGCCGGCGCCTGCCCCCGGCGATGAGCCTGGTAAAGAGCATTGCCTTTTTTTATGAGCACCTCCAGCAAAGCGTTCTGAGGGCCGATCCGGTCATGGAGCGTAGGATTGTCGGAGAGATCCGGACTGTTGAAGGATTCGGAGAGGTAAGACAAGGCCCGCTGGTAAAACCGGAGGGCTCCGGCGTAATCATCCTGTTTTTCGCAGACTTCCCCGATGGCCGACAGGGTCAGGCCCGCCTCGTAGTTCTTGTCTCCCCTGCCCATCCCTTCGCGCAGGCGGAAAGCGCGCATGAGGGTGCGCACCGCTTTATCGAACGCTCCGCTACTGGCGTAGGTAAGCCCCTGTACCACATAGGTGTCATCGTAAAACGGATCGTCTTTATCATGATAAGTGATGGCCCGGTCGATCATGGCCAGGGCGCTGTCGGGCCGCCCTTCGTCCCGGTACAGCCCGGCCAGGTTGAGATAGAGCGAGATCATCGAATTTTTCAGGGCGGCGCGGCGTTCGGGATACGCGGCATAATCCTCTTCAAAAGCCTGCAAAGCCTCCCGGTAATACCGGTGGGCTTTGGGAAAATCCTCCTTCAGCCGGTAAAGCTTGGCGATGTGAATGTTGTGGTGCTTGTAATCCGGCGCTGCCCCTTTCAGGGCTGCCCTGGCCGTCTCATGGCTGCGGCTGTGGAAGAAACACTCCAGGGCTTCGTCGTACCGGCCACTGGTTTTGTGTATATCCGCAACAAACTGATAGGTTGCGTTCAGCCAGTTGTAATCCGACAGGCTCTTCTCCGGCTGCGCTTCCAGGTAGCGGATGAGGTTGTTAAAATGGCGAGTGGCCTTTCCAATGTCTCCGGCCGACTTATAATAATAGCCCCAAAGCTGTTCCAGGGTCAGAAAAGACTCCTTATCCAGGCTGTCGCGGGGGAAATATTTCAATTCATCCTCCACCAGAGACAGGGTTTCGTAGACGGCCTTCAGGTCGGTATGTACGGCGGCGGAGGTCGCCTTGTTAAGGGCCGCTTCGATGGCCTTCAGCGTCCAGTTCTCCTCACAGGCAAGGAGCAGGGCGGCATCCAGGTAATAAAAAGCACTGTCCTTATTCGAATACAGATGATCCTGGGCCGCCTCCATGTACCGGCGAAAAATAATGGTATCCCGCCCTTCCGCCTGTACCTGCGGAAGCGCTATCAGCCAAACCAATGTGTTCAGCAGCCATTTCTTCATCAGCCTAATCGGTTTTTCAGGGACGCTTATCCTCATTTTAAGCAGCCGGGACAAACCATCATGCTCTTTTCGATTATTCCTTCTTTGCCATCCCCCAGCTTGCGGACAATGACGAACACCGTATCTTCCTCAATTCGGGCTGCTCCCGGAAATTCCACATAAGAAAGGAATTCCTTCTCATCCGAGACCATATTCTTCGGGCGGGATTCCAAAAAATGGAGTTTACCCCGGGAGTTTTCCACCCTCAATTCCAGAATAGGTTCGTCGATGACAAAGCTTTGCAGGGCATCCTTGCTCCATATGCAGGCTCCGGTCGCAATGGTGTCACAGGGGCAGATGGGCCCCAGCGCGGCGTACTGCTCCACTTTATTGACGTAACTGGCGTACCGGCTCCTGTAAGTATCCAGCTGTGCTTTGGCCGGGCCGCAGTTTTCCTTTAGTTTTTCACATTCCAGGGCTTCCTGCATCGCGGCATTTTGCAGGATCTCGGAAACAGAAGTCGTTCGGATGCCCAGTGCTTCATTATTGGCGTATTGCTTGTAGAACGTCTTCTCCGTCATGCAGGAGAATACGATAACTGCCAGCAGGGCAAGGAGAAACAGGGGGGTAAGATGCCGGTTTTTCATTCGGGTTCGAGATTTGGTGAATAGATATGGGTAGTTTGTAAATATAGGGAATATTTAAACAAGTTCTTATATTTCAATGATCGAGTAGAGGAAGGAGGTGAGGCCGGG
>JAGFJE010000175.1 GCA_024103175.1 Phaeodactylibacter sp. | reverse complement strand
CGGGTGTAGGAAGGGGCGGTGTGTATCCGGGATTCTATAGCCCCGAAGTCAGCGGAGGCCTTGCGCAGGCTGTCCTTCACCTCCGGCGGCCCGACGAGGCGGACATCGGTCTGCCGCGCCAGGTATTCGGCTACGGTGGCGCTGTGGAAATGATCGCCGTGGATGTGGGAGACGATCATTACGTCAATGCCGTCGAAGGGCGGCCTGCCGGCCATCATTTGGGCGATCATGGTGTCAGGGGTGGAGAGGTACTCTTTGAGATAGGGGCGGTGCAGGGCGTCGATGAGCACCTTGTCCGGCCCGGAGCTGATCAGCACGCCGGCATTGGCGATGTAGGTGACGGCGAGGGAGGTGTCGGCCGCGGATGCAACGATCTTCGTTTGTTGCCGCTCAACCGGCTGGCCGCAGTTGCCCAAAAATATTGGAAGCAGAAGGGAAAAAAAGAATTGAAATGCGTTCATCTGTAATGCAGTTTAGTGAGGCCCGGAAGCCAGTGTGTTGCGAATACAGATGATGTGGCTGGAATTTTTGGCGGTTCGGAATTTTTACCCGGCTCCATAGACGGGCGCTCTTCGCAAATCGTTGGAACACTGCCAAATTTTCGTAAATATCGCCTATCTTTTTCGATATTACAAGTACAGCTCTGAAGCTGCTACTTTCGCCTGTAGAATTTCAGTACCCGAGATATGCGAAAGGTACCTGGAGCATTACCTACGAAAACCAGAGGGAAATGGCGTTTATTCATTCCTTCATTTTTACCCGTCCGTAGCCTTGGGGGACTGTTCGCGATTCGCTGTTCGCCGTTCGCAAGTTCCTGAAAATCAAGGGGGGTCGAAAGACAGGGCATCCGTCTAGGGTTGGACAAAAAGCTTCGGGTGCGTGTACGATGTACGGGGCCAATGGCAGCCCACGGGCATGTACGATGTACGAGCTTGTCCAACGTTAGGGGGGGGTCGAAAGACACAGAAAAATGAACTATCCTATCCTTGGCGAAGGCGGGCCTTCATTCCCTCATTCCTTCATTCCCTCATTCCTTCATTCCCTCATTCCCTTCCCTCCCTCCCCCCTCCAATGCCACCCCAGCGCCAGCCCGCACAGCAGCAGCCCCAGGAATTCCCGCGTCAGCTCAACGTGGGGCGCCTCCGCTTTCATGGAGCCGGTGATCGTCGGCATGCCCATTTTCACCCAGTTGATGAAATCGGGTAGCAGGGTGAGCATCCAGGTCAGCACCACCCCAAGCCCGAGATACAGGATGTACTTATGATACCGCCCGAAAGCGGCAAAGGCGGAGACGATGGCCACGAAGCTGTACATCAACACCCATGCCCAGGGGTCGGGGTCGTTGAGCTGCACGGCGGCGAAAAGGGCGAAGAGCAGGGCGAGGAAGAGGTTGAAGTATTTCATGCCATTTAATTTTTCTCAACCGCCAAGGTAAAACAGGCAAACTAAAAAACTTCCTATCTTGCGCGATATCAATGTAAAAAATGGAATCACTCAAAAGAATGGCCAGGATTGCCGGCCTGGGCTACCTCATCATATTTTTCACCGGGTTTTTTGCCAACTTCTTCGTGCTCGAAGGCCTGGTGGTGGATGGAGACGCAGCGGCTACCTTTTCCAATATCGGGAGCAACCTCATGCAGTTTCGCTGGGGCATCTTCAGCTTCCTGATCATGGTCATAGCGGATGTGCTGCTGGCCTGGCCGCTTTACCTGCTGCTCCGCCCGGTGAATAAGGACCTTTCCCTGCTATCCGCCTGGCTCCGGCTGGTGAACGGCGCCATCTTCGGTGTGGCGCTGGTCAATCTGTTCGGCGTGTTGCTGCTGTTTGGCGGAGAGCAGTACCTGGCCGCTTTTGAACCCGCAGAATTGCAGGCGCGCACCCGTTTCCTGCTCGATGCTTTCAACTACACCTGGCTCATCGGGCTGGTATTCTTCGGGCTGCACCTCTCGGTATTGGGATACCTGGTGTTCCGGTCCGGGTACATCCCAAAGGTGTTGGGGTTACTCCTCATCCTGGCTTCCCTGGGCTACCTCGCCGACAGCTTCGCTCATTTTCTGCTGCCCAGCTACGCGGACTACCAGGCGGTATTTGAAATGATCGTGGTAATACCGGGCGTGATCGGAGAATTCTCGTTTACCGTATGGCTGCTGGTGAAGGGGGTGAAGCAAAAGGATATACAATAAGCCGGGGATTGCCGTCATTTGCAAGGCTGGCGGTAGCGATCTATGAATTAACCAAATCAAAAAGATGAAAAATACATTCTTATTCCTGTTGCTCTTCACCCTATCCATTGCCGGCGCCCAGGAGAGCGCCAAAGAGCGCATCAAAGTGTACAGCCGCGCCATCGAAGGCAACCTCGTCAATGACCCCGCCGAGCGGGATGTGACGGTTTACCTCCCGCCATCCTACCAGGCGGAGCCCGACAGGCTATACCCCGTGCTCTATATGCTGCATGGCTTTACGGACAGCGACAGCCAGTGGTTCGGCTGGGAGAAACACTGGATCAACCTGCATGAGGTGATCGATTCGGCATTAGCAGACGGCCAAACCCAGGAGATGATCGTGGTGATGCCCAATGCCTACAACCGGTTTAAGGGCAGCATGTATTCGAGCTCGGCAACCATCGGCGACTGGGAAACCTTTGTGGCCAAAGAGCTGGTCATTTATATCGACGCCAATTACCGCACCATTCCCGATGCCGCCAGCCGGGGGCTGGCCGGCCATTCGATGGGCGGATACGGCACGATCCGGCTTGGGATGAAATACCCGGAGGTATGGTCGGCCATTTACCTGCTGAGCCCCTGCTGCATGGACGGGCCGTTGTTGGAAGTGAACGCGGAATTTGCCAAAACGGTGGAAGCTGTTACCGCGGTTGATCAGCTGGAAGCCGCCAATTTTTTCATAATAGCCACCCTCGCCTCGGCGGCCGCCTGGGCGCCCAATCCGCAAAAACCTCCTTTATACCTTGACCTGCCTTTCGCCGATGGGAAAGTGCTTCCGGAGATCGCCGCCAAATTCTCCGCCAACCGGACGTTGTACATCATTGATCAGTACATCCACAACCTGAAAAAGCTGAAGGCCATCGGTATGGACGCCGGGCTTCAGGATTACGGGATCAGCGGGGCCACCAAAAAGCTGCACGAGCTGTTGGAATCTTACGGTATTCCGCATTTTTATGAAAGCTATGAAGGCGACCACCTCAACCGGATCGCCGAGCGGATACGGACAAAAGCGCTGCCTTTCTTTTCGGAGCATTTGGGGGTTGAGTAGGTACTGAAAGTTGATCTTCAAAATTCCCAGCCTGTTTTTTGAATTAACATTGTTGTTTTCAATGGATTTGTTTAGCTTGGGGTAGCCGGGGGATATTACTGGCAAGATCCGTCTGTAAACGATTATAGCCGGTTACAAACGGGAATTGGGAGAGATAAGGGGAATACCCGTAATTGAAGTCCGGATATACAAAGTTGGCGCCAATGCACAAGGGTAATGTTTTGATAATCAACATGATAAAAATGGTTTTAACAAATTTGCGAAGATTGAGTAAATTGATTTGGGAAAAAACCTATGAGGTAAGATGAAAAGTAAAGAACAAATTAAGAATATTATCAGACAAAAAGGCATTCAGATCAGAGGATATGGAGTATCCAAGATAGGTGTTTTTGGTTCTTATTCGAGAGGAGAACAAAAAGAAGAAAGTGATATAGACATATTGATCGATTTCAATCCAGGTTCGGAAACTTTTGATAATTACATGAACCTATGTGACTTGTTGGAAGAAATTTTTGAGGATAGCGAAATTGATATTGTAACGTATAATGGATTAAGCCCAATAATTGGACCTAAAATACTAAACGAGGTAGAATATGTCGAAATCGGTGATTGATTATTTACGCCATATATTAGTGGAATGTGAATATATAGAAGAACTCAAACAAAATGGCTTAACGAAGGCTGAATTATTGGAAGATGAGACAAAGAAAAGAGCGATTGTAAGGAGCATAGAGATAATAGGAGAAGCTACAAAGAATGTTGATATACCTTTTCGTGAAAAATTCCCTCAAATAAATTGGAAACAAATGGCCGGAATGAGAGACCGGTTGATTCACAATTACATGGGGGTGAATTATAATATTGTATGGGATGTAATTGCAACAAAGATCCCTCAGTTAAAAATGGAGATTGAAAGAATAATAAGTAATCAAGAATAAAGGGGGCAACCACTGGCTACCTGGCCATACTTTGAATGCGCTCCGTACGGCAGGTAGCCCAAGGTGATACTACAAAACGAATAACGAATCAGGACAAATTTCGTAAGCCAACCAATCTCCTACCCCAGCACCTGCTTCCCTCCAAGGAAAGGCTGCTCGTAGAAACGCTTGCCCGTCGCCCGGTACAGCGCATTGGCCACCGCTCCCATGATGGGCGGGAAGGGCGGCTCCCCGAGGCCCGTCGGGCCGATCTCGTTCTGCACGAAATGGACCTCGATGGCCTTCGGCGCTTCATGGTGGCGGATGAGGCGGTAAGCGTCGAAATTGTTCTGCTCCGGCGCCCCTTCCTTGAAGGTTAGCTGGCTGTACAGGGCATGGCCGATACCGTCCACAATACCGCCCTCGGCGAGGTTGGTAGCGGCGAGGGGATTGACGACGATGCCGCAGTCAATGGCGCAGTGGACCTTTTGTATTACGGGTTTGCCGTCCTCCAGCACCATATCCAGTATCTGCGCTACGTAGGAGTTGTGGCAAAAGTAGGCGGAAACGCCGCGGTGGACGCCAGGCTGTTCCTGGCCCCAGCCCGATTTTTCCCGCACCAGTTCCAGCACGCCGGCGTAGCGGTCGGCGTCGTAGTCGTTGTCTTCGCCGACGGGGCTGGTTTTAGCGCGGTTCAGCAGCTCGAGGCGGAATTCGATGGGGTCTTTGCCCATGGCCTCGGCCAGCTCATCGAGGAAGGACTGCTCGGCTCCGGCGATGAAGTTGGACCGGGGCGCCCGGAATGCGCCGGTGGTGATATTGGAGTCCAGAGACCACTCCTCGGCGATGTAGTTGTCCAGAGCGCCGGCGGGGAAGCGGTTGGCGGCCAGGGGGCTTTCCGGGATGCCGCCGGCCCGTACGTGGAATCCGATGAGGTTGTTGTTTTCATCCAGCGCGGCGCGGTAGGTGGCGTGGTAGGCCGGGCGGTAGGCGCCGAAGCTCATATCGTCCTCACGGGTGTATACCAGTTTGACTGGCGCGTTCATTTTCTGCGAGATCACAGCCGCCTCCACCAGGAAGTGGCCGTAGAGCCGCCGCCCGAAGCCGCCGCCCATACGGGTCATCTGGATATCGATCTTTTCCGGCGGCATGTCGAGCCGGGCGGACACGCTCTTCTCCATGATCTCCGGGGTTTGTATCGGGCCTACCAGTTCGGCCTTGTCCGCCGTCACGTGGGCGAAGAAGTTCATCGGCTCCATGCAGTTGTGGGCGAGGAAGGGGGCCGAATAGCTGCGCTCGATGACCCGGGCCGCGTTTTTGAATGCGGCCTCGGGGTCGCCATCCCTGCGCACCACCTTGGCTTTTTGAACGCCCAGCTCTTTCATTTTTTCCACGTGGCTATTAGTGTTCTCCAGGCCGGCGGGGGAGCGCTTTGTCATTGTCCTACCGAAAAGGCTCATTTCGGTGGTGGATTCCGGCGCCATTTCCCACTCGATGTCCAGTGCCTTTCTGGCGTTCATCACTTCCCAGGTGGAATTGCCGACTACAACGACGAGTTCGGTAAACGCACTGGTGTCAAAAGCGCTTTTTTCCTGATCTTCTTCATAGGTGTTGATGGTAAAAATGTCTCTGATGCCAGGCATGTTCCTTGCCGCTGAATCGTCCACAGCCTTCAGCCGCATGCCAAAGGCCGGCGGGTGGGCGATCATGGCGATGAGCATGCCGTCGCGCCGGTAGTCCAGGCCGAACAGGGGTTGCCCGGTTACGATCTTCTGTCCGTCTACATTCTTACGGGGCGTGCCGATGATCGAAAAGTCCTTTACGTCCTTCAGTTGTACTTCCTCCGGGACAGGTATTTTAGCCGCCGCCGAGGCCATCTCTCCGTAGCCTGCCGACCTGCCGCTGTTCTTATGGTACAGAATGCCCGCCTCGGTGGTGACCTCTTCTATGGGCGCCTCCCAGGCCTGCGCCGCCGCCTCTTTGAGCATGTGCCGGGCGGAAGCGCCGGCCATGCGCAGCGCCTGCCATCCCTGGCGGATGGACTGGCTGCCGCCGGCCAGCTGGCGGGTGAAAATATCTGTATTGAGGGGGGCTTGTTCTACAATGACGTTCTTCCAGTCCACGTCGAGTTCTTCCGCTACGATCATGGGCATAGAGGTCTTCACGTTCTGACCGATCTCCGGGTTGGGCGATAGGATGGTGGCCAGGCCGTTTTCCCCGATCTTCAGATAGCCGTTGATGTCGAACCATTCCTTCGGCATGCTGAGCACTTCCTCCGGCGTGGGATTGCAGGAGGCCAGCCAGCTGAAGCCGAGGAGCATTCCGCCTCCGGCGAGGGTGGTGGTTTTGAGGAAGGAACGGCGGTTGTATGTTGTTTTTATGAGTGTCATGGTGGTAGTTATATTGCTGAATGGTTATATTGTTGGCTGTGGGCGGGCTTGTTGGATGGTTATATTGTTGGGCTTTGGGAGTACTGCTACTGGGCGGACAACAATATAACGATGAAACAATCCGACAATGAAATCACCCGGCTGCAGCCGATTTTATCGCCGCTTTGATCCGAAGGTAAGTCCCGCAACGGCAGATATTGCCGCTCATGGCGGCTTCGATATCCGCGTCGCTGGGATTGGGGTTGGCCCTGAGGAAGGCGGCGGCGTTCATGATCTGCCCGGCCTGGCAGTAGCCGCACTGGGGAACGTCGTGTTCGAGCCAGGCTTTCTGCACCGGGTGATCGCCCTTTTCGGACAGCCCTTCGATGGTGGTGACGGCCTGGTTGCCTACCGTTGAAACGGGCAGCATACAGGAGCGCACAGCCACCCCTTCGAGGTGGACGGTACAGGCGCCGCACTGGGCGATGCCGCAGCCGTATTTGGCGCCTACGAGGTTGAGGTGGTCCCG
>JAGFJE010000494.1 GCA_024103175.1 Phaeodactylibacter sp. | reverse complement strand
TTCCTGCCTCAGCCGCTGACGGATATCCACCTCACCTCCCACTACCAGCGGGAGATGCGTCCCAACGGCAGCCTGCTGTACGTCCGCATTTTCGCGCTGGCGGGCCTGTTCATCCTGTTGATCGCCTGTGTGAATTACATCAACCTGTACACGGCCCAGTCGTTTCGCCGGTCAAAAGAAGTGGGCGTGCGCAAGGTGATGGGCGCCGGGCGGCGGCAGCTGGCGCGGCAGTTCCTGTTCGAAGCGGCATTTGCGGCCCTGCTGGCTACTGTTCTCGCCCTGGCAATGGTGGAAGGCCTGCGCTATGCTGTCAACACCTTTGTCGGCATCGCTCCTTTCGCGGAGCCTTTCGCTCCGGGAGAGCTGGCGCTTACCGGAGCGGCCTTGTTTGTCGTTGTGGCTTTGCTATCAGGAGCTTACCCGGCGTTCTACCTTTCGTATTTCAACCCGGCGGAGGTATTGAAAGGCAAAAAGAGCATCGGGCTGAGAGACGTAGGCGTTCGCAATGCATTGGTGGCCGGGCAGTTTGTACTGTCCATCGGCTTGCTGGCGGGTACGCTGGTGGTTCGGCAGCAGTTGTCCTTTTTCCAGCACAAAAAGCTGGGCTTCGATAAAGAGAACGTGCTGGTCATCGAGAATGACCGCGAAATTGACGAACGGGCGGAGGAATTCAAAGAAGAACTGCGCCGCCACGCCGGCATCCTCAACGCCAGTTTCTCCAACAGCATTCCCGGCCTGCCCTCTTACCAGATGCGCGATTTCCGGGTGGAAGGCTCGGAAAATTCCTTTGGCATGAACTGGTATCAGGTGGACGATGATCACCTGGCCACTTTGGGCATGAAATTGAAAGAAGGCCGGGGTTTCGATTCGGAGATCGCCTCGGATTCCTTTGCGGTGCTGCTCAATGAGGCGGCGGTGCGGCACTTGGGGCTGGAGAATCCCATTGGGAAATACCTTGTAAAGAATGCGGGAGAGAATGATGAAGAACGCCTGAAGGTTATCGGCGTACTCGAGGATTTTCACCTGGAGTCCCTGCACCAGCCGGTGGCGCCCCTGGCCGTGCAGTACTTCAAAGGCTTCGTTTTCAAAGATTACATCAGCGTCCGCCTGGCGGCCGGCAACCCGCAGGCGGCCATCGATCACGTCGAAGAGGCCTGGAAGCGGTTCGAGCCGGGCGTGCCCCTTCGCTATTACTT
Source organism: Phaeodactylibacter sp. (assembly GCA_024103175.1). Classification (GTDB taxonomy): domain Bacteria; phylum Bacteroidota; class Bacteroidia; order Chitinophagales; family Saprospiraceae; genus JACJXW01. The sequence goes on along the minus strand of JAGFJE010000494.1, from coordinate 32,335 downwards.
TCTGGATGCGGACTACGACAGCCTGTATCGTTCGGAGCGGCTGCTGGGCAAGGCCTTTGCCCTGTTCTCCCTGCTGGCGCTATTCATCGCCGGCCTGGGCCTGTTCGGCCTGGCGGCCTACGTGGCGGAGCAGCGCACCAAAGAGATCGGCATCCGCAAGGTGCTGGGGGCCACGGTGGCCAACATCGTTCAGTTGTTGTCCGGTGATTTTCTAAAGCTCGTCGGCATCGCCTTCATCATCGCTGCTCCCCTGGCCTGGTGGGGGATGAACCGCTGGCTGCAGGGTTTCGCCTACCGGATGGAGCTGGAATGGTGGGTATTTGTGCTGGCGGGGGGGATTGCGGCGGCTATTGCGTTGCTGGCGGTAGGCGTGCAGGCGCTGAAGGCGGCGCTGGGGAATCCGGTGGAGGCGCTGCGGTATGAATGACTCGTTAGCGCTTATTATACTTTTCCCAATCTATATATTTCAATTTCAAGTAGGCCCCATCGAGATGATCAAAATCTTTATCGGAGGTTACCAATGTCATGTTAAATACACTTGCAGTCGCTGCTATCCATATGTCGTTCTTCCCCATATTCCTGGAACTTTCCCCAAACGGTTTGCCTTCTAATCTACCTTGGCTGTAAGCGTCTATTTCTCCATACCTATCGATGATCTCGCGGATATTTATATCTATCTCATACAATTGGCTTAATATTTCTCCAATTCTATTTTTCCTTTTCTCCCCGTATCTAAATTGCTTCGCCAATGAATTTAACTCACCTAATGTCACAATCGACATCGCTACATCGTTACCTCCATCAAATATATGGTGATCACCTTCAATTTTGTCGGCAACCTTTGATTCGCGGCTATATATCACCAAGATATTTGTATCCAATAAGTAATCCACAGAGAGTTATTTAATGGCCTCTAGTAATTCCTCCAGGGATTCTTCCCATTCCATTTGATCGGCTACTTTCCTGAATTCCTTATAGGTTACCGGCTTATAATTTTGTTCAGCTTTAATTTGTTCTAAGGTCACGTTCTCTCTGATCGGTTTCACCCCTTTCATAAATGCGGGTATTCTCTTATCCTCTGCTTGGCCAACACTCTTTTGGTAGATCTTTTCCAATTCATAACGGATTGACTCCAATGTTCTGACATCTTCGACCTTTATCAGGATTTCCAGTATATCAGACCTTATATCTTTGGCTGTGTTCATATTCTTAGGTTTTGTTGGATAACTAAACTACAAAACTTTTGGTTTTATAACAATATTTTTTCTTTAAAGGCGATCGGCCCAGCTATCATTAAAGGCCGATATGACCGGCTCACCCAGCGCCACCTCCAGCCTGGCCAGTGTTTTCAGGGTGAAATTATGGCCCGGCGCCAGCCATTTGCTGATCTCGGATTCCTGTTTTCCCATTTTGTCGGCCAGGCCGCGCTGCGCCATATTCTGGCTTTCAGATGCCCACGCTTTACCTATCCCATTCCAGATAGAACACTATCAGGTTCATTTTATCAGATTCGGCGTAGTCATTAGATTTGATGGTTGACATCATTTCTTCTTTCTTCTTATCCCAGTTTGAGGTTGGATTGTTATTCAGAAAGTGAATAAGCCCAAGTAAAAAGTTTGAATCATAGGCGGAAATACCGTCTTGCGTCTTTATCGCGTTCTCCAATATGCCGATTAACGCTCCAAAATTTCCATCGTAATTATCTTCGTCCAATTTCTTATAACCCTCCAACAAGGTCAGATAATAGGCCGGTTGCAGCTTATGGAAAACCACGGCAATTCGCTTTAAAAGTTACGTCTGCCGGTAAACTTCAGCGTATTCCTTGAGGAAGGGGCAAGGCCAACGGTGGGAATCTCATTTCGTGGCTCTGCAAGGTTGGGTTCAAAGACAGAGACTGTCCAAAAACGAACACTCCACTGTGCACCAGCGCACAGGATAGCCGGCCGAAAGGCCTAGGCTTGTTGATTAAGTTGTTGGTTATTAGTTGATTAGGTTCGTTGGCATGGCTTTTGGAAGAAAAAGATAAACCCTGGAAGAGGGGTGTTTTTCCATGTCAATGGTTGGGGAGGTGGGTAACACGAGCGGGCGCCCCGCCAAACGCAGCTAAGATCGTTCTAAATATAATCATTATTTTTGTAACGATTATAAAAATAACGATTACAAGAGTAATGATTACAAAAATAATCGTTATATTATGAATGATTACTTTTATAACGATTATAAAAATAACGATCTTCCAACAACCAACAACCAACAACCAACAACCAACAACCAACAACCAACAACCAACAACCAACAACCAACAACCAACAACCAACAACACCCTCTATGCACCGAACAATCATCTTCCTATTACTCTCTTTCTTTCTGGCTACCGCTTCCCCCGCCCAGCGGGAGCACACCCTAACGCCGGAAGAAAAGCTCTACGGCCTGTCCCGTTTCTGGCAGGAAGTGAACTACAACTTCGCCTTCTTCGGCCAGGTGCCGCAACTGAACTGGGACAGCGCCTATCAGGCCTACATCCCAAAAGTGCTGGCTACGGAGAGCGATTACGACTACTACCGAACCCTGCAGCGCTTCTGCGCTCTGCTGCAGGACGGCCATACCAATGTCTATATGCCCCGGGGGATCGACTCCCTGCTTTACCAAACCAGCTTTGGCGATTACCGCCTGTTCCTGGAGAACATCAACGGCAAGGCCATCGTCACCCACATCAATGAACCGAAAAAAGAAGAGATACCGGTGGGCAGTGAAGTCATACGGGTGAATGGCATGCCTACCCGGGAATATCTGGAGAAAGCAGTCATTCCCTACATTTCCTCTTCCACCGGCTACATCCTCTGGGATAACGGCATCCGGAGCCTGCTGAAGGGCTTTGCCGGGGAAAGCATCGACATCCGCATCCGCACACCGGAAGGGGAGGAGAGGGATTTCCGCCTCACCCGGGCGCTGAATAAGGAGGACATCCACCCGCCCTTCCCGGAATGGGAGTTGCTGGAGTTCAAATGGATGGAGGAGGGCATCGCCTATGTGGCGCTCAATTCCTTCGGCGACCCCAAGATAGACACCCTTTTTATTGAGAAGGTGCCCGAACTGCTTAAGGCCAAAGCACTGGTGATCGACATTCGCAACAACGGCGGCGGCAACACCGACATCGGCCGGGAGATCGCCAAATACCTCACCGAAGACAAACTGCTCTACGGCTCCAGAAGCAAGACCCGCGAACACCGCGCTGCCTACAAGGCCTGGGGGAGCTGGGTGGCCGACGCCAACATAGACACTGTGGGCAACGAATGGGCGAAAAAGTCGCTGGACTACTACAACGGTGAAGTCTGGTACGAATTCGAGTACGAACCCGATACCAACGACGTAGAGGGCCCGAAGATCACCGTGCCCACCGTCATCCTCACCGGCCACAATACCGCTTCCGCCGCCGAGGACTTTTTGGTGTACCTCGACAAACAACCGCACATTACCCGCATGGGCCGCAAAACCTTTGGCAGCACCGGCCAGCCTCTGATGTTCGATCTGCCCGGCGGCGGCACGGCCCGCGTCTGCACCAAAAAGGATGTCTTCCCGGACGGGCGGGAGTTCGTGGGCTACGGCATCGCCCCGAAAATAGAAGTGAACCCCACCGTGGAGGATTTTATTCAGGACCAGGACCGGGCGCTGGAGAAGGCGGTGGAGTTTCTGAGGGGGAAATTTTAGAAGTGTAAGCGTGTAAATGTGTAAAAGTGTAAAGGTGGGCTTGCAGCGGGCAGTGCTTCAGGGATAAGGGAACTGTTAGGCTCCGGGGGCGGGCCTCCATTTACACATTTCCACCCTTACACATTTACACAAAAAAAAGAGCCATGCTACAGAACTACCTCAAGATCGCATTCCGAAACCTGTTCAAGAACAAGCTCTTCTCGGCTGTCAACATTCTTGGCCTGGCCATTGGCATGGTTGCCTGCCTGCTCATCCTGCAGTACGTGGCCTGGGAGCGGAGCTACGACCGGTTTCACGAAAATAAAGAGCGCATCTACCGGATCGCGATGGAAAAGTACGAGCCGGGAGAGGCCAAACAGGACTTTGCCTTCACCTTTCCGGCGGTGGGGCCGCACCTGTTGCGGGAATTTCCCGAGGTGGAAAAAGCAGCCCGCATCAGGAGGACGGGCGGAGTGGTGGCCTATAAAGATCAACGCTACGGAGAGCAGGGCATCATTTACGCCGATTCTTCCCTTTTCGATATTTTCTCCTTTGGAGTGAGCCGCGGGGATATACAGGCCGCCCTCAGCGAACCCAACAAAGGCGCCCTATCGGAATCAACGGCAAAAAAATATTTTGGCGCCGAAAACCCCATCGGCGAAACCATCGAGGTGGGAACCGGCGGCACGCCGGTTGAAATAGCCGCTGTATTTGAAGACATCCCCGAAAACTCCCACCTGGATTTCGACTTTGCCTTTTCCTACGTGACCTATATCGGCCTGATCGCCGCCCGGGGCGGTGATGCCGAAAACAACTGGGGCTGGTCGGATTTTTACACCTACGTGATGCTTCGCCCAGGCGCTGACGTAGCATCCCTTGAAGAGCAGCTGCCTGCCTTCACCGAACGGCACATGGGCCAGCAAATGGAAGACGGCAATTTTAAGATCCGGTTTTTTCCGCAGCCGCTGGAAGATATTCATTTGCACTCCAAACTGGCCTACGAATTCAAGCCGACGGGCAATGCCCGCTATGTGTACGCTATGATGGCCATTGCCCTGTTTATCATTGTTATCGCCTGGTTCAACTACATCAACCTGTCTACGGCCCGTTCGCTGGACCGGGCGCGGGAGGTAGGCGTCCGGAAAGTAGCCGGCGCCCGGCGGGGGCAACTGGTGCGGCAGTTCCTGCTGGAATCGGCGCTGGTCAATTTCGTGGCGCTGGGGCTGGCCCTGCTGGCTGCGAACAGCCTGATGCCCGTCTTCGGGCGGCTGGTAGGAAAAGATATGGGCTTCTTCCTGTTGCAGGAGCCCTGGTTCTGGGGCTTTGTGGCGGCGCTCTTCGCGGGCGGCGCCCTCCTGGCGGGAATGTATCCGGCCTTCATCCTTTCCGCCCACCGCCCGGTGAAAGTGCTGAAAAGCAACCAGCCGGCCGCAGTCGGCTCGGGCGGCAATTTGCGCAAAGGGCTGGTCGTGCTGCAATTCATGGCCACCATTGCCCTTATCGCCGGCTCCCTGGCCATTTACCGGCAGATCAACTACATGCGCCAGAAGGACCTGGGCATTGATATCGAACAGACTTTGGTGCTGCAGGACATGACTTATAAAGACAGTACTTATACTGATCGCATCCGCACCTTTAAAGAGGAATTGCTGCGCCATCCGGACATTCGCAGCGTAGCGGCTTCCGGCGACATACCCGGCAAGGAGGTCGGAAACTCCTGGGGCCTGCGCTGGGCCAATTCGCCCCACAGCGGCTTCAAGCGGTTCCGTACTTTCCTGGTCGACCGGCAGTTTTTCCGTCAGTATGGCGCTGATCTGGCCACCGGGCGGGAGTTCGACGAACCTTTTGAAACCGACCGGCAGGCTACCGTACTCAATGAAACCGCCGTGCAGGTATTCGGTTTTGACAGCCCGCAGGCCGCCATCGGAGAAGAGATCCTGGCCGCCAACGGCCAGAGCCTGGGCAAGGTAGTGGGCGTCATCGAAGATTACCATCAGGAGTCCCTGCAATTTGACTTTAAACCGATCTGCTACTGGTATCAGCCGTATGGCTTTTCCTATTACTCTTTAAAAGCGGAGGTATCAGATCCGCAGGAACTCGTGCGCTTTGCCGAGAACCAGTGGAAAGCCCAATTTCCGGAATCGCCGGTGAAGGCGTATTTCCTGGACGATTTCTACGAGGCGCAGTACCAGGCCGACCTGCGTTTTGGCTACGCTTTCGGCCTGTTCACGCTGCTGGCCATCCTGGTGGCCTGCCTGGGGCTGTTCGGCCTGTCGTCGTTCAGCGTATCCCGCAGGACGAAGGAGATCGGTATCCGGAAAGTGCTGGGCGCCAGCGTTTCCCAGGTATTGTTGCTCCTTTCCAGGGAATATGTTCGCCTGGTGCTGGCCGCTTCGTTGCTGGCCCTGCCGGCAGCCTACTATTTCCTCGACAAATGGCTGGACAATTACGCCTATGGCATCAGCCTGGGCTGGTGGTTCTTCCTGGCGCCGGTGGCCCTGGCCCTAGCCATCGCGGCCGTGACGGTGAGCTGGCAGGCGGTAAGGGCGGCAGTGAGGAATCCGGTGGAATCGCTGAGGTATGAATGATGAATGTTTAAAAGTGTAAAGGTGTAAGGGTATAAAAGAGGAGCTGGCCCTTGGCGACTGTTCTGCCCCCTCAAGCAATATAACAATCAAGCAATATAACAATCACCCAATGCTACACCACTACCTTACCATCATCCGCCGCCTGTTCACCCGTGAGTGGGGGTACACACTGATCAACCTGAGCGGGCTGGTGATCGGGCTGGCCGCCGTGCTGCTGGCCTTTACCTTCATTCGGGATGAATCCCGGTACGATTCCTTTCACGAAAAAGGAGGCCGGATCTTCCGGGTCAACAAATGGGTGAAGGAAGACAGCGGGGAGCGTTTTCTGGTTGCGGAGACGCCCGGCCTGATGGCGCCCACGATGGTGCAGGACTATCCGGAGGTAGAAGCTGCCACCCACCTTGCGCCCTGGTTCGATGAGGTATTGCTGGCCTACGAGGATCGGTCATTGAAAACGGAAAGCTTTGTTTTTGCCGACGCCAATTTTTTACAACTTTTCGATTTTGAGGTGATCCGGGGCGATGCCTCCGCTCTGGCGGCCCCGGGCCAGTTGCTGCTCACGCCGAAGCTGGCCGCCGCTTTATTCGGTGAAGAAGACCCGATTGGCAAGGCGGTGCAGGGGCTGAATGGCCAGGTGTATAACGTGGCCGGTATTATTGCCGAGCCGCCCCGGCAGTCCCACCTTCAGTTCGAGGCCCTGGCATCCTGGAGTTCTACCGAACCGGGCTCCGGTTACCACGATTTCGGCTTCATGAACAACTGGCTGGGGCAGACGGTGTACACGTATCTGCTGTTGGGTGATGCCGGGCAGGAAAGCGGCCTGGAAGCCAAGTTTCCCGCCTTCGTTGAGCGGTACATGGAAAATCGCACCGACAGGTATGACTTCTTTCTTCAGCCTCTTTCTGAGATATACCTGCATTCCGATAACATCCGTTACCTGCGCGGAAATAAATACGGCAGCGCCGTTTTTCTGCGCACCTTTTCCATCATCGCCCTTCTTGTCCTGTTGGTTGCCTGCTTCAATTACATTAACATCAGCACCGCCAAGTCGGTGGAGCGGAGCCGGGAGATCGGGGTGAAAAAGGTGCTGGGCGCCGGCCGCCGGGCGCTCGCTTTCCAGTTTCTGACGGAAACCTTCATTTTCGTCAGCCTGGCGGCGGTTCTTTCCGTTGCCCTTTCCCATTCCCTGCTGCCTCGCTTCAATGCCCTTTTCGGGCGCGACATTCCGGGAGGGCTCCTGGCCGACGGGGGGAGCCTGGGCGCTCTGGGATTGATGGTGCTTTTGGTGAGCCTGCTGGCGGGAGCCTTCCCGGCTGCTGTGCTGTCCGGTTTTCGCCCCATAGAGGTATTGAAAAGCGGTAAGGCCGAGGCCCGGGGAAGCGCCGGCCCGCGAACGGTACTTACCGCTCTTCAGCTATCCCTGAGTGTCGGGTTGATTGCCGGCGCCATCGTCCTCAACCAGCAATTTGACTTTATGCTGTCCAAAGACCTGGGGTTCGACAAAGAACAGGTGCTGGTGATGGCCACGCCGCCGGGTATTGAACGCAAGAGCGATCTGTTCCGCTCCGAGCTGGAGCAGTTGCCGGGCGTGGAGTCCGTTTCCATCTGCCAGGCGGCCATCCGGTCGGGTACCTTCGGCACTACGGTCCTGCCGGAGGGCAGCAACGGCAAAGAAGTGCCGGCGCAGTCCTACCGGGTGGAAGAAAATTTCCTGGAGACCTTCGGCATCGAGCTGGCCGCCGGCCGCTTCCTGTCAACGCAATTCCCCACCGACACTTCCATCGGGGCATTGGTGGTCAACGAGCAGATGGTGCGGCAGATGGGCTGGGAAGAGCCCCTGGGCAAGACGATAAAGTTTTCCGCCGAAGGCCAGGCTTATCCCGTCGTCGGGGTGGTGAAGGATTTCCACTTCGACACCTTCCAGCAACCCATCGGGCCGCTGGTGATGTACCTGGACGGCCGGAAGAACCATATTTCCGTCCGTTTCGCCCGCGAACAACTGTCGGGGTTGCTGCCTGCCCTGGAGCGACTCTGGAAAAACTATGAATCTCGCTTCCCCTTCGACTATTACTTCCTCGACGAACACTTTGCCAAAGACTACCTGGCGGAACAAAGGATGGTAAAGGTGCTGGGGCTCTTCTCCCTGCTGGCCATCTTCATCGCCTGCCTGGGCCTGTACGGCCTGGCGGCCTTCACGGTGGCCCGGCGCGTCAAGGAGATCGGCATCCGCAAGGTGCTGGGCGCCTCGGTGGGCAATATTCTGATGCTTCTGCACCGGCGCCTGTTCTATCTGGCCCTGGTGGGGTTTCTGGTGGGCAGCGCCCTGTCCTGGTACCTGTTGCGTTCCTGGCTGGAGCAGTACGCCTACGCCATTCGCCTGTCCCCCGGAGCCTTCATCCTGGCTGGCTTGCTGACGCTGGCAGTGGCCAGCGTGGCGGTGCTGTTCCAGTCGCTGCGGGCGGCCCTGGGCAATCCGGTGGAGGCGCTGCGGTATGAATAATTGAAAAGTGTAAAGGTGTAAGGGTGTAAATGAGGCTCAAGCGAACCGCCCCGCCCTGTTACACTTCTACACTTCTACACTTTTACACACAACAATAGCCATGCTAAAGCACTACCTAAAGATCGCCATTCGCAATTTTCTGAAGAACAGGGCTTCTTCCATGGTCAATTTTGCCGGGTTGTCGGTGGGGCTGGCTTGTTGCCTGCTCATCGTGCTTTTTGTCCTGGATGAGCTTAGTTATGACCGGCACTACGCTCAATCGGATCGCATCCACCGCGTTGTTAAAGATTTTGTGGATGCGGACGGCGGGCGCATTCCCGACGCCACCACGCCGCCGGCCCTGGCGCCGGCTATGTTGGCCTCCATTCCGGAGGTAGAAGAGGTAGTGCGCCTGTTTCCCTCCTGGGGCAGAGCCTATCTGGTGGAGTTCGAAGGCGAGCGCTACTACGAAAGTGAATTCGGTTTGGTAGACAGCAACTTTTTTGCAGTGTTCAGCCAAACCTTCCTGGAAGGCGCCCCGGGGGGCGCCCTCAATGAAAAGAATGAGGTTGTCCTGACGGCCGCTATGGCAAAAAAGTACTTCGGTGGCGAGCCGGCCCTGGGCCGGCAGCTGACGATCAACGGCAACCCTTATCAGGTGTCGGCGGTAATCGAGGACATGCCGGAGAACAGCCATTTCAAGTTTGATTTTCTTGGGCCCATCAGCCGGATAGGCAATATTGACGGCAACTGGGGGTTTTACAATTTTTACACTTACGCCCGCCTGAGAGAAAAGGCAGATATTGCCGCCCTCGAGGAAAAGGTGCAGCAGGTTTATGAGGAAAATGTGGAAGGCGGCCGGAACGATTTTTACACCCAGCCCTTAACGGATATTCACCTGCACTCCCACTTAAAATGGGAGATGCGGCCCAACGGGGACATCAGTTATGTTTTCATCTTCCTTTCCGTAGCCTTCATGGTGTTGTTTGTGGCGGGCGCCAACTACGTCAACCTTACTACAGCCCGGTCGGCCACCCGCGCCCGGGAGGTGGGGGTGCGCAAGGTGAGCGGCGCCCGCCGGAAGGCGCTGGCCGGGCAGTTTCTTTTGGAATCGGCGCTGACGGTATTGATCTGTTGCGTTGTGGCGGCGATCCTGGTGGAAAGTACGCTGCCGGCTTTCAACCGGCTGACGGGCAAGAGCATCACTTTACTCTCGGCGGAAAATACCGGACTGATGGTAGCCATCTTTCTGGCGGCAGGGCTGGTAGGCGTGCTGGCAGGCCTGTATCCGGCATTCTATCTGTCTTCTTTCCAGCCGTCGCGGGTGCTCAAGTCGTTCCGGGCTTCCGGGCGGGAGCAGGGCCTGCTTCGGCGTGGTTTGGTGGCCTTCCAGTTTGTGGTGGCCATCGGGCTGATCGTTGGCGTTATTGTGGCGGCGCAACAGCTGCACTACATGGAAAACAAGGATTTGGGCTTCCGCAAGGAAGGCCTGCTCCTACTGCCCAGGGCGGGAGGCGCCCAGCAGGCGGCCGCCTGGCGGGAAGCGCTGGGCAAGCTTCCGGAGGTGCGATCGGTGGGCGCCTCTTCCTCTGTACTCGGAGGACTGAACTGGACGACCGATATCACCCGCAAGGGGCAGGCCCAGGGCGAGGGCATCCTTACCGGCTTCGCGCTGACGGATTACAACTTCATCCAAACAGCCGGCATCGAGATGCTGGAAGGGCGGGCCTTTGCCCCGGCTCATGCGGCGGACACCAGCGCGTCCATAATCCTGAATGAAAAAGCAGTGCAACTGCTGGGCCTGACACCTCCCTACGTAGGCAAGGAGGTCCAATGGTCGGCGACATCGGACGGGGAGCCCGTCTACCGGCGCATTGTAGGGGTAACGCGGAACTTTCATTTTGCTTCTCTGCGCGAAGCCGTCGGGCCTTTCGCATTCATACTGGCGCCGCAACAGGCGCGGAACAAATACCTGCGCCTGGAGACGGATGACTACCAACAAACCCTCGCTTCGATAAGCGCAATATGGGCCCGGCTGGAGCCCAGCCGCCCCTTCGATCACATCTTTATCGACGACAACTTCGGCCAGTTGCACGCCGGCGACGCCCGCTTCCTGAAAGTGATCACCTTGTTTACGCTCTTTGCCTTAGGCATCGCCTGCCTGGGCCTGTTTGCCCTGGTTTCCTTTACCATCGAGCGGCGCGTCAAGGAGATCGGCGTACGCAAAGTGCTGGGGGCGACAGTGGCCAATATAGTAGTATTGTTGTCCCGGGAGTATATCCGGCTGGTGGCTTTCTCCTGCCTGGCGGCCATTCCACTGGCGTGGTGGGCTATGAGCCGCTGGCTGAGCAACTTTGCCTACAGTGTGGACGTATCCTGGTGGGCGTTGGCCGTGGCAGGCCTGGCCGGGCTTGGCATTGCACTGGCCACAGTGAGCCTGCAGTCGGCAAAAGCGGCGATGGCGAATCCGGCTGAGGCCCTGAAATATGAATGAGGGGCCTATCGGCAGAGAAGGTTATAAATATAATGATTACAAAAATAATCGTTAAAATTTAACGATTATAAAAGTAATAATGATTTTTATAATGATTACAAAAGTAACGATTGGCGCTGCCTCTCACCAACACGCTGAGGCATGATCAGACATTACTTAAAAACCTTTACACTCAATTCTCCTTCCAAAACGCAACCATTCCCCTCACCTCCCGTAGTAGAAAGGAAGATTGCAAGATTATCCAAACAGACATTTTTCAGAAAACAAGGAATCCCCCCCCCTTTAATAGTGTTTGCTCTAAGCAATAGGCAGCACGTATCCCATTATGTCTGGAAAATTACTTGAATATGAAAATAGGGCTGAAAAAAAGCGGCGCTTCCTCGGCGTCGCTTCTTCGTAGTATTTTTGCCAACCGAAAGTTGCTCCTGCGGGCGGTACTAAGCCTGGCGGGCCTGATGGCCCTGGCCGTTCTCTTCCTGGGCGTGGCGGCTTATGGCGCTTATGTGAGTAAGAAGGGGCAGTTTTCCTATACCAAACCGGTTATGCTTAAGGTTGGAGACCTGGATTTCTCTTTTCTGTCTGACTTCAGCCGGGGAGAGTATACAGAGTTTGAAGGGCTGGAACTGGAGATCAGGCCCAAGCACCTGGACCAACTCCAAAGCCTTCGCGACCGCATACTGCAGGAAGGCGTTATCGATGATGCCATCTTCAAGGAAGAGATCCCGGCCAGGTTGTTCTACCAGGGCCTAACCCACGACGTCCGGATAGAACTTGCCGATATGATGGCCTTGCATTTCAACGACCCCGGCCAGTGGCCCCTTCAGGTGGAAGCGGTGAAGAACTCCACGGTGGCGGATATGAAGCGCTTTGACCTGCTGCCGCCGCTATCGGGCGGATACATGTCCGACTGGCTGGCTCATGAAATACTGAAGAGCAGGGGCATCAAAAGCCTGGGAGGGGATTTCCTGAAAATATCTATCAACGGCAAGCCCATTGGCCTGTATTACATGCAGGAACGCTATCATAAGGACCTGATCGCCAGCCAGCGTTTTGGCAAAGGCATCCTCTTCCGGATGGAGGAGGATATGGTGGTTGACAAGGAAGACGAGCTGATGGCCAATTCCGAGACCAAGGGCCACCTCCTGGTGCTGAAACGGATGTGGACGGACCTGAAGGCCGGCCTGCTGACGCCGGATAAGTTTTTCGACCTGGAAAAAATGGGCCGCCTCTTTGCCATTGCCGACCTGATGAACCACAAGTACCCCCTACTTCGGGAAAACCTGAGTTTTTACTTTAACCCGGAAACCGGAAAAGTAGAACCCGTGGCGCGGGAATTCAATAACATCAACAACAGCCGGCATCGGACTTTCACCTCTATTTTGCAACAGCCGTCGCCGGATAATGAGTGGCACAACACGCTTGCCCAGGATCCGTTCGTCCGTATGATCGCCGGCGAACCCGGCTTCCAGAGCGCCTATCTCCAGGAAGCAGAACTGCTCACCCGCGATGATTTTCTCGAGCAGTTGCTGATGCGCAACGGCGAGAAAGTGAATGTCCTCCTCAACCGGACATACAAGCGGTGGCCCGCTCACGACCTGCCTGCCGTTGCGCTCGCCGGCAATCAGCGCAACCTCCGCTTCGTCCTCTTCCCCGACGAAGGAGAGATAACGGCCTATTTCAATAAGGCGGAAGACGGCCACCTGCACGTCAGCCTGCTCAATCAACAGGATATTCCCCTGGAAGTTGCTTATCTGGGATGGCGGGATACCGTCTTCTTCCAGCCTCCGGAGCCCATTCTGCTTCCTGGCAGGAAGGAGGGGGAAGCGGAGCAGCCCCGGGCGTACCAGTTCAGGATACCGCATGATGTGGCCTGGCCCGGCGACTACCTTCCGGAACTGAAGGTCTACTTCAGTATGCCGGGGCTGATGGAAAGGCGCACCGCCCTGGTTTTCCCCTGGGCCTATGAGGGCCGCCGGGCCCGCAACGGCAACCCCATCGTCCGGGAAGCCAATTATCAATCTTTTGATTTCATCGAGGAGGCGCCGGAAACCAACGCCATCATCATTCCCAAAGGAAACTGGACGCTGGGCCGGGACCTGGTCATCCCGGCCGGCCGGCGCTTCGAGGTCGAAGCCGGCGCCCGGATCGACCTCGTCAACCATGCCAAGGTCATCTGTTATTCGCCGGTGTACTTTATGGGGACAGAACAGGACTCCATCCTGATGCTCTCCTCCGACACGACGTCGGAAGGTATGATCGTCATCCGGGGAGGAGCGCGCTCGTCGGTGGAATATACCACTTTCCTGAACCTCAACCGCCCCACCGAATATGGCTGGGCCCTGACCGGCGCTGTGATATTCTACGAAACGCCGGTGGATTTCAACGGCGTAGCCTTCATCGGTAACCAGGACGGCGACGATTTCCTGAACGTCATCCGCGCCGACTTTACCATGGAAAAGAGCCTGTTCAGGGACATCAATGCCGATGCCTTCGACTGTGATTTCTGCACAGGGTCGGTGGCCAACTCCAGCTTCATCAACGTCGGCAACGATGGCATCGACGTTTCCGGAAGCGAGATCACGGTCAGCCATGTCTATATGAGCGGGATCGGCGACAAAGGCCTCAGCTCTGGCGAAGGCAGCAGCATGACGGCAAGTTTCGTGGAGATCCATAAATCGGAGATCGCTCTGACCAGCAAAGACCGGTCGAAGCTTATTGTTTCCGATTCCAAGGTATCCAACAGCCGGGTCGGGCTGACCACCTTTATGAAAAAACCGGAATTCGGGCCCGGTTTCGCCAGCCTCGAACGCGTGGTGATCGAAGGCGCCGAGCGGCCTTACCTGATCGAGGCCAATTCTGGCGTCACGATAGACGGGCAGCCTTTTGCGCCCAATTTTGAAGATGTGAAAGGGATACTTTACGGAGCTGAATACGGAAAAGCAAGTGTGAGATAAAAAAGAACAAAACTGATCATGAAAGTCAAAACCATAAGAAATAATTCCCGCCTGGCAGAGCGGGTCCGCAATGTGGTCCGGAAAAGAGAACGGGTGCCATTCTGGATGATGGGAACTGCCGGGTTCCTCTTTTTGGCACTGTTTTTCTTCGGAGTGTTCAACTACGGGAGGTACCTCTATCTCTCCGGGCGGACTCAGCATTTTGTTCCCATTGTGAAGGACCTGTCCCGCCTGGACTTTTCCTTCATCAAGAAATACGCGCAGGGCCAGATGGCGGAGCCGGACGATGTGAAGCTCGACATCAAGTTCAAACACCTGCTTCGTATCCAGTATCTGCGGGAACAGGCCATGCAGGAAAAATACATCAACCCGGCATTCAAGGAAGAGGAGTTCCCCGCCAAGATGACCTACAACGGCAAGGAACACAGTGTGAAGATCGCCCTGACCGGCGTGGTGTCGAGAACGCATGTGGGCAACCCCAACAAGTGGTCTTTTGAGGTGAAAGTAAGGGGGGATGACACGATTGAAGGTATGAAGCGCTTTGCCATGCTGGTGCCGACGGCCAGGGGATACCTGACCGACTGGCTGGCCTTCCGCCTGCTGGAAGAACTGGGGCTGATCGGCATGCGGGTCGATTTTGTCAACGTGTCGATCAACGGCAAATCCACCGGCCTTTTCTACATGGAGGAGCGTTTTGACAAGCACCTCATCGAGAGCAATTCCCTGAGGGAAGGCGTCATTTTCAAACTGGAAAAGAAACTGGACCCCTACCGCGAAAGCAAACTGATGGAAGAAGACGGCCCCCGCGCCCAGTTGCTCCTGATGCGCCGGATGTGGCAGGATGTAATGGCCGGCGACCTGCCTGCGGAGAAGTTCTTCGATATGGAAAAGATGGCCAGGATGTTCATCGTTTCCGACCTGATGAACAACAAACATCCGCTGAGCAAGGCCAATATGCGCTTCTACTTCAACCCTGTGACCGGCCTGGCGGAGCCCATCGTCCGCGAATTTGAGGACCTGGGCAAAAGCGAACCGGGCAGCATGAAGATGTTCATGGAAGAGCCCGAGCTGTTCACCCGCCACTACTGGCTGGAGCAGGAGTCCATCATAGGGCTGATCTACAATAACGAGGTGTTCAAACGCCACTATATCCGTCAGGCCAGCATCGTCAGCCAGCCGGAATTTCTGGATGCCTTCTTCGAAAAACATAAAGAAGAGCTCAATTCCGTCCTGCACAAGGTATACCTGACATTGCCGTTTTACAAGTTCCCCGATGAGCAATTGTACGCCAATCAGGCGCACATCCGGTCCGTTCTGAATCCGGAAGGAAAGGTGCTCATCGCCCGGTTTATCCAAGAGGAAGGGGAGCGCCTGGCCGTTCAGTTTGAAAACCAGCAGGACTTGCCCGTGGAAGTGGCCTATCTCAGTTCGGGGGACGCCACATTTTACCCCGAAGAAGCCGTTATCATCGACTCGCGGGCCAGAGAGGGAAACAACAAACTCCATCTCCATCACTTCAATATCTCCGAGGGCCTTTCCTGGAACGACGGCCTCGCTTCGGGCTTGAAAGTACACTTCAACTTCCTGGGGCTGGAGCCCGGAGCAAAAGCGATGGCCGTCCTTTCGGAACCCGAGGCAGGGCTGCTGCCTCCTGCCGGTAAGCTGATGGGAAAGGCCGCCACCCATTCGGCCTTCACCTTCATCCGGCAACTGGATGGAGGCAATACCCTGTCCATTCCCGCCGGCAAGTGGATGCTGGCCGATGATCTGGTAATCCCCGCCGGCAAGCGCCTCCAACTGGAAGCCGGCGCTGTCCTCGACCTGGCGGAAGGGGCGCGTATCATCAGCTACTCGCCCGTATTTGCCCTGGGAAGGGAGGAAGCCCCGGTAGTCATCCGCTCTTCCGGTAGTTCGGGAGCAGGGCTGGCCGTTATCGGAGCAGGGCAGCGCTCCAGCCTCTCATACACCCGCTTCGAGGGGCTGTCTGCCCCCGAAGAAAAGAACAGCCCGGTGAGTGGCGCCGTCACTTTCTACGAATCGCCCGTCACCCTCTACGCCTGCACCTTCTCCGGTAATCGGGGCGGGAAGGAATACCTGAGCCTCGTCCGCGCAGACTTTTCCCTGGAGCAAAGCCGGTTTGCCGATGTAAAGGGTGACGCCTTCCGCTGCTATTCCTGCAGCGGCACGGCCAGCCGGGCCACTTTCCTGAATGTGGAAAAGAACGGCATCGCCCTTACGGGGGCTAAAGCCAACCTGTCTAATATCTTTATGGGCCGCATCGGTAATGAGGGCATTAGTGCCGGTGAAGATACGGAGCTCACCGCCCGCTGGGTCGACATCCGCAACGCCAGGGTGGGCCTCTCCAGTGAAGAGCGCTCCAAAGTAACCCTCTCCGACGCCCAACTGCTGAAGAGCCGCACCGGCATCCGCCTGGCCCAGGAACAGGCCGGATACGAGGAAGCCTACGCTTCCCTGAGCAAGGTGAACATCTCAGGGGCCGAAACACCGTATGCTGTCGGGGAGAATACGAGTTTGGTGGTGGATGGGAAGGTGTATGGGGAGTAGGGGGGTGTGTAAAGGTGTAATCGAGGACAAAATGGGAGCTCTTTGCCTCGCACCTTTACACACTTACACCTTAACACCTTTACACGATAATTAATGCCAGTTTCCCTTTAGCAATTCAGAAAACATTGATGGGAAAAGCTTCTTAGTAATATTCGTAAGTCGTCACCTCCGACGTCCCCCCGCCACTGATATACCGCCGCACCGGCAGTGTGCCGCCGAAGCCGTAATCATATTGGATGGTATACCGTATGTCGGCGCCGTTCTCCTGCAGGTGGAAGATGCCCGGCAGGTGGCGCTGCATGACTACTCCCGGGATCACCTCGATCATCGGGAAGGGGTTATCAATGGTATAGTTGTAGGCGCCATAGGTGCGGGTGGAGTGCAAGGTGAACTCCCCGGAATTGGCCTGCCAGGTGTACGTCAGCTGCCTGGTGACATTGCCGTTATTTTCGTACTCATACACAAATTTGAAATCCTGAAGGTATTCTCCGGATGGCTGGCGGTGATACTCCGTCTGAGCGCTCAGGCGGCCGAAGACGTTATATTCGTACTCGCTGTAAGAGGCCATTACGCCATTGGAGATGGTCTCCGACCGGACGATCCTGCCGTTCTCCTGGATGAACAGCTCTTCCCGGCCTGAATGGTAGATCGCCTTTTCGATCAGGCCATTGTCGGCATACTGGTAAGCGGTGGTACCCTGGGAAAACGCCGGCGTTTCTTTCTCCCAGTGTTTTTTGACGATCCGGCCCGCATCATCGTACTCGTAGGCCTCCCTGAAGCGCCAGCCGCCGCCGATGGACTCCCAGGATTTCGGCCGGCCGGCCACCGGCGCATCACCGGGCAGGCTCAGCTGGTAGAACAGTTGCGTGCCCTTTTCGATACCGCCGTCGGTAGCCGTAATGGCGAAAGTGATGGTTTTGTCGCCGTCCCAGGAAGCGCCGAAGACTGGCCTTACGGCAAAACTTACGGCGGCAGCGCCTGCTTGGACGTCCAGTTCGAGTTTGCCGTTGCCGTTCAGGGCGGGCTCGGTGGTGATCCGCTCTTCGAAGGCGCCGCCGCTCAGCTCGAGGGCTACTTTTCCGGCGGCGGGCAGCAGCTCCGAAAACACAATGGTGATGTCGATGCCTTCCGCCTGGTTCCGGCTCAGGCTGCCGCTGGCCGGGGAGAAATTGGCCTTTGCCGGTGCGGCCGGCGACTCGTCGTCCACTATGGTGGCGATCAGGCTTTTTTTGGCGCCGATCTCAAAGCCTTTGGTGACGTCCGTGATCCCAAAGGTGATGGTTCGGTCGTCATCAACTACGGTATTGTTTGTCGGCCAGAGGCTGAAGCCTGCGTATTGGGCTCCCTTTTCCACCGGCAGTTCCAGTACGCCGTTTTTAGCGGGCGGCGTTATTTGGAAGGCAGACGGAAGGCCGGCCGTCACTTCGATGATAACGGTTCCGGCGCGGGAAGCGGCTTTGTTGAACTGGACCCTGATCTCCTTCGCGCCTGCATTTTCGGCGATCGTTACATCTGCGCCGAACTGCACAACCACCGGAGCCGTGCCGGCAGGCGGAGGCGTTTCAATCTCATCTTTTTGGCAGGCGAAAATACCGGCAGCGACCAGCAGGCCGAGCGCCATTTTAAGGATCTTACTCATTGGATAAGGTTTAAGAATGAACAGTGGGTAATTTTTTAAAACACCTGTATGACAGTGGAGTGGGGGAGGAGGTGGCAGGGAGGGGAGGTTAATTTTTTTAACAGGCTCTTATATTTTTCGCCTGCGTACTTTAGATTTCTTCAGATTCGATGATTGCCGCTGCATAAGCAATAGAGGCCAAAATATCCTCTAGTTTCAAGTGGGGGTACATGTCCAGTACCTCTTCAAACGTATAGCCGTCCGCAATTTTACGCAAAAGCAACTCTACTGTAATCCTCGTGCCTTTTACAGTAGGTTTGCCAAGCATAACTTTTGGGTTGGACTGAATATGTTTCCTATAATCTATCATCAGTGCCTTTTATTTCGAAAGTTTATCCTTTTTCCAGAAAAATGTTATTTCACCCTGGAACAAGCTCTAAACCCATCGAATTTCCAACCTCCTTCGTCTGACAGATTGGAAACATCGTCCCTTATTTGGTATATTCTTTCTTATTATTTGACCCCAAATGGCCATTCATGGACGTTGCTATTCTTCTATTGAATTTCCTGGGGCTTTTTTTCCTTGGGCGGTATGTCATTCAGCTTGTAAAAGAGTACCGTGCTACTGAAGAAGAGCGCCCCTTTTTTACATTTCGGCGCTTTCGCCATATCATCAGCCTGGCCCTGGTTGTCGGCATTCCTTTGCTCCTGGCCAATTTTATTTTTCCCCTGTTCCCAGGAGAACGGCCCTATCATGGATACTGGAATGAGGACGCCATATGGTGGATCTCTGCGGGGATGGCCTTTCTTATTTCCGGGGTGTGGCTGGCCTATTTGCGCCGCCTGGATATTTTCGAGCCGGAAAAATGGATCTTCCCGCCCATTGCTTTTATGCTGTCCTATTTATGTGCCGGGCCGCTCTGTCGCTTGATGTACGGGTATCTGGAGGCTTCGGGCCTGGATTTTTTCAGCTATGACTCCTGGGTGGGCCAATTTTTGTACTGCGTTTTTATCATTGGCGGTATTGAGGAACTTTGTAAAGCTTTGCCCGTACTTTTCATATTGGTGGTATTCAAAAGAGCGATCAATGAGCCATATGACTATATACTGTATGGTTCAGTGTCAGCGCTTGGCTTTGCTTTCGTCGAAAATATAGGCTACATTTTTTTCAGCCGGTTTGCCAGTGTTGGCGCAAGGGCTTTTTACGCAGCGGTGGCCCACATGGCCTTTACCTCGATATTTTGCTATGGACTGATGCTCTGGCGGTTTCAGCTCACCCGCCTGAAGGGTATCGTGATCATTCCCTTGTCCTTCTTCCTGGCTATGGCTGCCCATGGTTTTTACGATTTCTGGCTGATTAGTGAATGGGAGGAGCAATACAGCGCAGTGACCACGGTGTTCTTCCTCATTACCGTCCATCTGTGGGTGACAATGAAGAACAACGCCATCAATGTATCCAATTATTTTTCACCGGGCCTTACGATCGACAATGACCGGTTGAGGTATTTTCTCATCGTTTCTTTAACTGGCTTGTTTATGCTCAGCTACTTGGTTGTTGCAGTTGTTCACGGCACAGACTCCGCCAACCAGTACCTGTTTCTCGGAACCCTTTCTTTCGGTTATCTTATTTTTTACCTGGCCTTTGGCCTGAGCCGCTACCGGATCGTAAAGGAGAAAATGAACCCGCTGCAAGTGCCTTTCGATTTCTTCGTTCCAAAGCCAGCGGTAACCAGACAGGAGGCAGGCCCAAACCAGGAAGATAGGGGATAAATTCAATTTGGTTAGAAAGTATTGGTTCAACCTGTCACAGTACTCCAAACCTGAAATACCAGCACCGCCACATTCAGAACCACCCCCAGCACCGGCACCGCCAGCGGGTACGTCCGAACGCCCTCCGGCGCCTCATCCCGCCGTTTGATCACCCACAGGGCCAGGTTGATCATGATGAATACGGTGAGCAGGATGTAGTTGGTGGCCTCGGCCAGGGATTCCAGGTCGAACAGCAGAGCCAGGGCAAGGATGATACCCGCCCCCAACACTGTCGACCAGATCGGAGTCCGGGTAGTGGCATTGACCTTCCCGAACAGTTTGGGCGCCATATCCTTCTCCGCCATGCCGTACAGCACCCGGGCGATCATCACGATCTGCACCAGCACGCCGTTGATGATGGCCACCAGGCTGATGCCGCTGATGATCTTGGGATAGTGCTCGCCCTCCCGGGCCAGGATGTCCGCCAGGGGGGCGTCGCTTTTGTCTAGTTCTTCGGGAGTAAGGCCCAGGGCGGCGATGGTGGAAACGATCAGGTAAAGGAAAGTGAGGATGCCCAGGGAGATCAGAATGGCCCGCGGCATGTCCTTCTCCGGGTTCTTGGCCTCCTCGGCCACGTTGACCATGTCCTGGAAACCGATGAAGGTGAAAAAGGCGAGGAAGGCGCCCAGCATGATGTGTTCCCAGTCGGCCGCGTTGAAGCCGGGCACAATCTCCCGCCAGCGTTCCGGAAAGGCGGCCAGGTTGTCCCCGGAAACGACGATGACCAGCAGGATGCCGATGATCTCGATCGTGGTGATGATGGTGATGGTTATGGCCGACTCGGTGATTCCCCATACGGCAATAGCGCTCAGGAGGAGAATGATCCCGGAAATGATGGCCCAGGCCGGGATCTCGACGAACACGTGCACATAACCCACATAGCCGTTGACGACCGTGGCTGTGGAAACGATGGCGGAAAGGACGATCAGCCACCCCACCAGCATGGACAGGTAGCGCTTGTCGAACGCCCGGTCCACATAATTGACCTCCCCGGCGCTCTTGGGTATCCGGGCAGACAGCTCGCCGTAGGAAATGCCGGTGAAGGCCGCGATCAGCGCCGCAACGAGGAAGGAGAACGGGGCCATCATGCCCGCCTCGCCGGCGATCTTACCCAGCAATACATAGATGCCCAGGCCGAGGATGGTGCCCACCCCGTAGAAGATGAGCATGGACAGAGAGAGGCTTCTTTTTAATCCTTTGGTTTCGCCGGTTTCTTTGATGGAAGGCATATTACTAATTGTATGAGAAGGAATGCACCGATTGTTAAAACCGGAGCTTCACCCCTATATGTTCACAGAATCACCATTTATTGACGGCAAACCGAAAATTTATATAAAATTAGGTGGTTTTAATCATTTTATTTACCTAAATTAGGTTGTTAAACCCTGCCAATCATGATCAAAAGGTATTTAGAAGATATCATTCGAAGGAACTTATACAAGGGTAAGGCCCTGATAATACTTGGCGCCCGGCAAACGGGAAAAACGACCCTTATCAACAAATTTTACAAAGAAAACAGGGAAGATGCTATCTTTTTAAATTGCGATGAACCGCATGTCCGTAATGCATTAAGTGACGCCACGACAGTAAGGCTTCGTTCTCTGCTGGGAATTCGTAAGGTGGTTTTCATTGATGAAGCTCAAAGGGTTGAAAATATTGGGTTAACCTTGAAGTTGATCACGGACAATCTAAAAGAAAAACAGTTGATCGTAACCGGTTCTTCAAGCCTGGATATTGCCAATGTCGTAAATGAACCGCTTACCGGCCGGAAATTTGAGTACTTCCTGTATCCTGTATCTTTTGGAGAATGGTCAGAGTATCAGACGATTCTTGAGGCGCATGCTTCTTTGGAGCGCATTCTTCGTTTTGGGATGTATCCGGATGTGTTGATGAACCCCGGGGAAGAAGTACAGATCCTGCAAAACCTTGCCGGCAGCTATTTATATAAGGATATTCTGGCTTTTAAAGATATCAGGAAGCCCGCCTTACTCGAGAAGTTGTTGCAAGCCCTGGCGCTTCAGCTGGGAAATGAAGTATCTTATTCAGAACTGGCGAATCATTTACAGGTGGATAAGCAAACAGTGGAACGCTACATTCATTTACTGGAAAAAGCCTTTATTATTTTCCGCCTGAACCCTTTCAGCCGTAATTTGCGTAAGGAGATTGGCAAAATGAGGAAGATCTATTTTTGGGACCTGGGTATCCGTAATGCGCTGATCTCCAACTTCAATCCAGTTGATCTACGGCAGGACAGGGGCGCCTTATGGGAAAACTTCCTGGTAACCGAAAGGTTAAAATGCAACCACTACCAACAACACTATGCCAACTATTTCTTCTGGCGAACCTATCAGCAACAGGAAATTGATTTCATTGAGGAGTACGGAGGGAAATTACATGCCTATGAATTCAAATGGAAAGCAGACAGGAAAGCGAAATTTCCAAAAGCTTTCCTCGATGCTTATCCTGGTAGTAAAACCACTATCATTACGCCCGATAACTACTGGGAATTTTTAGGAGCGGTGTAGTCGGCGGCCTTTTCCTGGCTCCAAGGAAATAACCCGGAGCATAGGCCTACGGCCCTTCCAACTCCTCCAACTCCCCGATCTGCTGCAGGTACTCGAAGGTCTTCTTCGCTTCTTCCTCATCCACAACACTGATGGCTACGCCCACGTGGACGAGCACATAATCTCCCACCTGCGCCTCGGGCGCCAGGGAGAGGTCGACGTCTTTTGTAATCCCCCCGAAGGAGACTTTGGCGACGCGGAAGAGGGCGTCCTGGCCGGCAGGTATGGCGGTAATTTTTCCGGGAATGGCAAGGCACATGGCTGGTTGATTATGTTTATAAAGTTAATTTGTTGATTGGGGTAGCCCCCTCTTGGCGGCACTTCGGCAGCCTTTCCCCTCTCCCTCGGAGGGGGCTAGGGGGAGGCTTTTTCTCTCAACCACTCATACCACTGTTCCATCCCCTCCCCGCTCGTGGCCGACAACTCGATGAACTTCAGGTGGTGGTTGACGCGCAGGGCGTATTCTTTGGTTTTCTCCACATCGAACTGCACGTAGGGCAGCAGGTCGGTCTTGTTGATGATGCACAGGTCGGAAGAATAGAACATATCCGGGTACTTGATGGGCTTGTCATCTCCTTCGGTGACGGAGATGATGACCACGCGGGCCCCTTCGCCCAGGTCGAAGAGGGAGGGGCAGACCAGGTTGCCGACGTTCTCGATGAAGAGCAGGGCGCCGTCTGTCGGCCGCAGTTTTTTCAGGGCTTTGTTGACCATGTCGGAATCGAGATGGCAGCCCTTGCCGGTGTTGATCTGCACTACGGGCGCGCCGGTGGCGGCGATTCGGTTGGCGTCGTTGCTCGTCTGCTGGTCCCCTTCGATGACGTAGCAGCTGAACTCCTCCCGCAGGTCTTTAAGGGTGCGTTCCAGCAGGCTGGTCTTGCCCGAACCGGGCGAGCTGACGAGGTTGAGCGCCAGGATGTTCTTGGCTTCCAGGAAGCCGCGGTTGCGCTCGGCCAGCAGGTTGTTCTGCTGCAGGATGTCCTGCTCCAGCTCTACCACGGTTTTGCCGTGGCTGTGCCCGTGTCCGTGCTCGTGTTCATGGTGACTGTGGCTGTGGCTGTGGTGGTGGTGATGTCCGCCATGATCGTGCGCATGGGTATGATGGTGGCCATGCCCGTGGTGGTGGTGATCATGTCCGTGGCCATGTTCATGATGGTGATGATGCTCCTGGGCATTCAGTTCTTCGCCGATCAGCGTGATGGTGACGGCGTCGGAGGGTTGGTTGCATCCACAAGTGCTGCACATGATAATTGGTTTTTAGACTAGGTTGATCTTTGATTTTTGACGTTTGATGTGCGATCTTTGATTTTTGACGTTTGATGTGCGATGTTTGATTTTCTGCGGAGGGCTGCCCTCTGCATGCCGCCCATAAATCAAAAATCAAAAATCAAAAATCAAAAATCAAAAATCAAAAATTTCAAGTTCTGCACTAATCATTAGCCATTAAAGTCATGGTTTTAATCTTCAGTTCCCGCCCCTGCAACAGGTCGCTGAAATATTCTCCGCATTGGGGGCAGGGCTCGAAAAGCTGTTGTATTTCATACTCATGGCCACAGCCGGCGCATTTGGCCATCGCGGGAACATAGAGGATGTGGCGCTCCGCCCCGGCGAGGACGGTATCCGGCACGGCGGCTTCCCAGGCGAATTCGAGGGCATCCGGCTCGATGCCGGCCAGGGCGCCGATCTCCAGGGTGATGCTCTCCACCCGGGCAGCCTGGTGTTTGGCCACCTGTTCCCGGGCGGAGTCCACAATGCTCATTACGATGGATAGCTCATGCATGGCCGGCTGTTTTTATGTCTAAATGTGTAAGCGTGTAAATGTGTAAATGTTGGGGGCGTCCGGTTGTGTCCCTGGCCTCGTTTACACATATACACGTTTCCACGTTTCCACATTCACACCTTTACACATATACACATTTACACAATTCCACCTTTACACATTTTTCCTCGCCTGGCTCCACTTCTGGTAGCCGATCAGCAGCACAACAGCCGCGCCTACCAATATAAGCGGTATGGCATGCTCCGCCGAAGTCAGGTAATGCGCCAGCTCATGGCCTTGGAAAAAACCGTGGCCATCGTGGGCCTGGGTGGCCAGCGGGAGGCTCAGCAGAGCAGAGGAGAAGAAGAGGGCTTTACGGAACATCTCTCTATTGTTTTAAGGAATGAAAAAATACTTCAGTATCAAAAATAGAAGGCTTTACCTAGCCGCCTAGTGATAAAAGTCACAATGAAGCACTGATATATATCATGAGACAGGTACTTTCAATGATTTTTCTTTACGCTTAAGTTGTCAAATTATATTCGGCGATGCCGGATATTCATAAAATCAAACCTTAGCAGTCATGACGCCTTCAAGCAATCGACCCACCTACTACGAAGAACTGCGCCAGAAAGGCTACTCCCGCCGGGATTTCATGAAGTTTTGTACCACCATTGCCGCCTATATGGGCCTTCAGGCCTCAGGGGTGGCGCAGGTGGCCGAAGCGTTGAAGTCCAATTCGCGGGTACCGGTCATCTGGATGCACTTCCAGGAGTGCACCTGCTGCAGTGAATCCTTCATCCGTTCTTCTCACCCTATAGTGGCGGATGTTATTCTGGACAAAATATCGCTGGACTACACCGAGACCCTAATGGCTGCTTCCGGCCATCAGGCGGAGGCGGCGATGCACAAAACGATGGAAGAATACCCCGGAGAGTACGTTCTTTGTGTGGAAGGGTCGGTCCCGGTTTATGAAGATGGCGTTTACTGCTGCATCGGCGGGCGTTCGGCTGTTGACATTCTTCAGGAGACGGCTGCCGGCGCCAAGGCGATCATCGGCTGGGGCAGCTGTGCCTGCAACGGCTGTGTACAGGCTGCCAAGCCCAACCCGACCGGCGCTACGCCCATACACAAGCTTGTAAAAAACAAGCCTATTATTAAGGTGCCGGGCTGCCCGCCCATTGGTGAAGTGATGGCCGGCGTGCTGGTGCACCTGGTCACCTTCGGCCGCATTCCTGAACTGGACCGCATCGGCCGCCCGAAGGCATTCTACTCCAAGCGCGTACATGACACCTGCTACCGCCGCCCGTTCTACGACGCCGGCCTGTTCGTGGAAAGCTTCGACGACGAGAATGCGCAGAAAGGCTACTGCCTCTACAAGGTGGGCTGCCGCGGGCCGATGACCTACAATGCCTGTGGGGTAACCAGGTGGAACAACGGGGTCAGCTTCCCGATCCAATCCGGCCACGGCTGTATCGGTTGCAGCGAGGAGAACTTCTGGGACAACGGGCCGTTCTACCGCCGCCTGACCAATTTCCCGGGCTTTGGCATTGAAAGCAATGCCGACAAGATCGGCGCCGTTGCCGCCGGTGTCACCGTCGCCGGTATTGCCGCCCATGCCATTGGCACCAACCTTCGCAAGAAAAAACTGATCGACGGGCTGGTCGCTGAAGGTAAAGAGTCCGACCAAGCATTATCCTAATTTTTGAAGCCGACGTTAAAAAAAATATATCATGAGTAACAGAATAGTCGTCGACCCCATCACCAGGATAGAAGGCCACCTGCGCATCGAAGCCGACATTCAGGATGGCAAAGTGGTGGACGCATATAGCTCCGGGACTATGGTCCGCCTCATCGAAAGAATTTTACAGGGCAGAGACCCTCGCGACGCCTGGGCCTTCGTTGGCCGGGTGTGCGGGGTATGTACTACGGTGCACTCGCTGGCCTCCTGCCGCTCGGTGGAGGACGCCCTGAACATCGTTATACCACCCAATGCCGAGATCGTGCGCAACCTGATGTTCTGTGCCCAGTACATGCACGACCACGTCGTGCACTTCTACCATCTGCATGCTCTTGACTGGGTGGATGTGGTCAATGCCCTGCAGGCCGACCCGAAGGCCACCTCCGAGCTTGCCCAGAGCATTTCAAACTGGCCCAAGAGTTCCACCGGCTACTTCTCCGACCTGCAAAAGCGGATCAAGGGCTTCGTGGAAAGCGGACAGCTCGGCATCTTCACCAACGGATACTGGGGGCACCCTGCCTACAAGCTTCCGCCGGAAGTCAACCTCATCGGCCTGGCCCACTATCTGGAAGCCCTCGAATGGCAGAAGGAAATGGTCAAGGTCCATGCCATATTCGGCGGTAAGAACCCGCACCCCAACTATCTGGTCGGCGGAATGGCCTGTTCCATCGGCCTGGATGACGTGAGCGCTATCAATGCCGAACGGCTTTCATACGTGGGCCGCCTCTTCGAAGAGGGCAAGCGCTTCGTCGAGCAGGTTTACATCCCCGACCTGCTGGCCATCGCCTCCTTCTACAAAGACTGGGGCGCCATCGGCGGCGGGCTGGGCAACTACCTCGTTTACGGCGACCTGCCCACCAACGGCTACAATGACCCTTCGAGTTTCCTCATTCCTTCCGGCGCCATCCTGAACAAGGACATCAGCCAGGTTTACGACGTAGACCTCCGCGAAGACGCCCAGGTTCAGGAATTCGTCAGCCGATCCTGGTACGAGTACGCCGACGGAGACAACGCCGGCCTGCACCCCTGGAAAGGAGAGACCAAGCTCAACTACACCGGGCCCAAGCCGCCGTATGAGCACCTTAATGTGGAAGAAAAATACAGCTACCTGAAAACCCCGCGCTGGAAAGGCAACGCCATGGAAGTAGGCCCGCTGGCCAGAATGCTGGTGGGCTATGCCCGCGGCCGCGAAGACTTCAAGGAGGTGGTCGACGGCGCCCTGGCCAAACTGGACGTACCCGTTACCGCTCTGTTTTCCACGCTGGGGCGTACCGCCGCCCGCGGCCTGGAGACGCAGCTGATCGCCAACTGGGCAATGGACTTCTACGAGCAGTTGCTGACGAACATCCGCAACGGCGATACCCGCATGGCGGATACTTCCAAGTTCAACCCTGAACGCTGGGAAACCTCCGCTCAGGGCGTCGGCCATACCGAAGCGCCGCGCGGCGCCCTGGCCCACTGGTGCGTGATCAAAGACCAGAAGCTGGAAAATTACCAGCTGGTCGTGCCCACAACCTGGAACGCCTCGCCCCGCGACCCGGAAGGCAAAATGTCGGCCTATGAATCCTCCCTGATGGATAATACGCCCATCGCCGACCCGGAACAGCCGCTGGAGATCCTGCGCACCGTACACTCCTTCGACCCCTGCATGGCCTGTGCCGTGCACCTGTATGATGAGGAGGGTAAGCAGGTCAACCGCGTGAAGGTGCTGTGACTGGAATAGCTGTTCGCTGTTCGCTGTTGGCAGTGCCAATAGCCAATGGTCAACCGCTAATAGCCAACAGCCAAACACTAACCTGGAAACCACAATAACATGGCTACACATAATCTCCGCCGCGTATTTGTATGGGAATTACCCGTGCGGTTTTACCACTGGATCAATGCCTTATGCATAGTTGTACTGTGTGTGACGGGTTACATCATCGCCCGGCCGCCGGCTTTTCAGCAAGGAACGGAAGCATCCTTCGCCTACTGGTTTGGCATCAACCGCTTCCTCCACTTTGTCTTTTCCTACATTTTCCTGTTCAATTTCATCTTCCGGCTGTACTGGGGCTTTGTCGGCAACCGCTATGCCGACTGGAAAAACTTCATCCCCACCAACCGGAAGTTCTTCGAGGAAATGTGGGAGGTGATCAAGATCGATATCCTGCTGCAAAAGGATAAGGAGCACCTGTCCATCGGCCATAATGCACTGGCCGGTTTTGTTTACTTTTTCGTTTTTATCGCTTTTGCCATTCAGTGCCTCACCGGCTTTGGCCTGTATGCCGCTATGAGCGACTGGTGGCTGCCCAACCTCTTTGCCTGGGTGCCCGGCCTGTTCGGCGGTGATTTCGACCTCCGGCAGATCCACCACGCTACCATGTGGTTCTTCATCATCTTCTCCATCATTCACGTCTACCTGGTGTTCTACCACGACTATGTAGAAGGCCGTGGCGAGACCTCTTCCATCATCGGCGGATGGAAGTTCATCGAAGAAGAGGCCTTTTTGCAGGAAATGGAGGAGGAGAAAAAAGAGCAGGAAGAAGAACTGAGAGAGATGAAAATCAAAGCATTAGAGAAGAAACAGAAAGCGAAAGCCTGATTCCAGGTCGGGAATGCGAAGTCGGAAATGGGAAGATGCTCTACGGAGCTATTCCGACTTCCGACTTCCGCCCGCCTTCGCTATCGCTCTTCCGGGTAAAATTTCCGGCTTCGCCAAAAGCCACCAATATGCAAACCACCACCCAATATCCGAACCTTTTGATCCTCGGCATCGGCAACCTGCTGATGGGCGACGAAGGCGTAGGCGTACACCTGGCGCAACGCCTGGCCGAACAGCCATTTCCCCCCGGAGTTGACGTCCTCGACGGCGGCACCGGCGGCTTCCACCTCATGGATTATTTCACTTCCTACCCCTGCGTCCTCCTCATCGACGCCACCCTCGATGGGCGGCCTGCCGGCGCCATCCGCCTGCTGGAACCCCGTTTCTCCTCCGAATTCCCCCGCTCTATGAGCACCCACGACATCGGCCTGCGCGACCTCCTGGAGGGGCTGCAGGTGATGGGCCAGATGCCCAAAGTCTATCTGTTTGCCGTTTCCGTGGCGGAGCTGCAGGAGATGCACATCGGCCTTTCGCCGGAGGTGGAGGCGGTGATGCCGGAGTTGGAGAATAGGGTGAAAGCGCTTGCGGAGGAGCTGGTGGGGATGAAAGTATCTGCACCCGCATAAACCTGTGGGCTTGCTGGCCGTAAACATTTCGGTAAAATTTTACCAAATCGCGCCCCTGGGAATAGGGGGCTCCCTTTCCATTTCGCATCTCTTTTCAAACAGCACTCTCCACTAATAGTACCATTACCCTTTAGGCTGCCTGTAACCCGGATGAATTCCGGCCCGTCAGAGTAGAATCGCCTGTCGTGTGGTGCCTTGTCCGGTGTATCCTGTATTCGCTTGAGTTCGAAAACTTTAATCACCCGGTAATACTGTTTCATTATGTGGCAGAACTACTTCAAAACCGCCGTTCGTAACCTCTGGAAGCAAAAGTACTATACGCTGATCAACGTCCTGGGCCTCGCGCTCGGCATGGCCTGCTTCCTGTTCATCCTGGCCTATGTGAAAGACGAACTGAGCTACGACCGCTATCACGAAAAGGCCGATCGCATCTATCGCGTGGATTTTAAGGGCACCGTATTCGGGCAGGATTTTGACATGACGGAAGTGGGCGACCCGCTGGGCCCCACCGTTCTGAACGAATTCCCGGAAGTGCAGCAACAGGTGCGCCTCCGCAGCCGGGGCAGCTTTCTGGTGCGCCACGAAGACAACAGCTACCGGGAAGAAGACGTGATCTTTGCCGATTCCACCTTCTTTGATGTATTTTCCTTCCCTTTATTGAAGGGCGATCCGGGCGCCGTCCTGACGGAGCCCAACACGCTGGTGATCACGCCGGCCCTGGCTAAAAAGTACTTTGGAGAGGAGGACCCCATCGGTCAAACCCTCACTCTCGACAATGATTATCCTTACCGGGTCGCCGGGATTATGGAGGAGATGCCGCCCAATACCCATTTCAATTACGATATGATCCTGTCCATGGCGTCTCTGGAGGAGAGCCGGAGCAACCAGTGGGTGAGCAACAACTTCCATACTTATCTGGTGCTTCGCGAAGGAGCAGATGCCGGGGCGCTTCAGGCCAAACTGCCTACCCTCATCGAAACCTACATCGCCCGCCAGTTGGAACAGTATCTGGGCATCACGCTGGAAGATTTCTACAAGGCCGGCAACCAGGTCGAATATTCCTTGTTCCCGCTGACGGATATCCACCTGCACTCCAGCAAATTTGATGAGCTCGCGCCCAACAGCGATATCCGCTATGTCTATATCTTTTCCTTCATTGGCGCTTTCATCCTCCTGCTGGCCTGCATCAATTTTATGAACCTGTCTACGGCGCGTTCGGGGAACCGGGCGCGGGAGGTGGGCCTGCGCAAGGTGGCGGGCGCGCAGCGGCGGCAGCTCATCGGCCAGTTCCTGGGCGAATCGGTTCTGCTGAGCTTTATCGCCCTGCTGCTGGCGGTATTGCTGATGCAACTAGCCCTGCCGTACTTCAATCAGCTGGCCGGAAAGCAACTGAGTTTCTGGCAGGCCGGCGCCGGCTGGCTGTGGGGGGCTATGTTGGGCGTATCTCTGCTGGCAGGCCTGATAGCCGGCAGCTATCCGGCGCTTTTCCTGTCGGCTTTCCGCCCGGTGCAGGTGCTGAAAGGCATGTTTACCCGGGGGCGTGGCGGCAGCGTTTTCCGCAATGCCCTGGTATCCTTTCAGTTTGCCATTACCATCGGGCTCATCGTTGGGTCTCTGGTCATATACAAGCAGCTCCGGTTTATTCAGAAAAAGAAACTCGGCTTTCGAAAGGAACAGGTGCTGATCCTGAATGACGCCTACGCTTTGGGCAACAACGCCCTGCCGTTCAAGGAAGCCCTGTTGCAGCTGCCGGAGGTGAAGAACGCCTCTTTTTCGGGCTATCTGCCCACCCCTTCCGGGCGGAGCAGCACCAGCGTATTCCTGGGCAGGAGCACCCGGCAGGAGAATACCCACATCCTGCAGGTATGGAGGGTAGACCACGATTACATCAATACGCTGGGAATGGAACTGGCGCTGGGGCGCGATTTTTCCCGGGAGTATCCTTCCGACTCCAGCGCGGTGATCCTCAACGAAGCGGCCGCAAAGATCTTCAACCTGGAAAAACCACTGGGGCAGGAGGTCAGCCGCCTGGATGACGATACGGCGGAAGAATTACTCACCTATAAAGTGATCGGCGTGGTTAAGGATTTCCACTTCGCCAGCCTGCGCGATAAGATCGAGCCCCTGATGCTGATCCTGGGAAACAGCACCGGCAACCTGGCTATGAAAGTGGAAACAGATGATATTCCGGCCCTCACCGCTGCCCTGCGTCAGCAATGGGAGCGCTTCGCCCCCAAACAACCCTTTGATTTCGATTTTATGGACGACGACTTCAATGCCGTGTACGATGCCGAAGTGCGCATCGGGCGTATCGTCAGCCTGTTCACTTTTCTGGCCATCTTCATAGCCTGCCTCGGCCTGCTGGGCCTGGCCGCCTACACGGCCGAGCGGCGCACCAAGGAGATCGGCATCCGTAAAGTGCTGGGAGCGCCGGCACAAGCCCTTTTCTTTCTCCTGGCCAAAGAGTTTACCCGTTGGGTGGCCGTCGCCAGCTTTATTGCCCTGCCCCTGTCTTACCTGGCCATGCAAAAATGGCTGCAGGACTTCGAATACCGGGTACAGGTGGATGTGGGAACATTGATCCTGGCTGCCCTCGCCGCCTTGGCTGCCGCCCTGCTGACGGTGAGTTATCACGCGCTCCTGGCGGTGCGGAGGAATCCGGTGGAGGCGTTGCGGTATGAGTAGTGCTTTGGGGAGCAGTGTGTCAGGGAGTAGGGAGCAGTGTGTCAGCGAGAGCAGTGTGGGGAGTGTTCGCAATTCGGTGTTCGCTGTTCGCAAGTCCCTGAAAATCAAGGGGTATTTTTCAGAAGAGGGCATCCGTCTAAGGCTGGACGGAAAGCTCCGGGGGCGTGTACGATGTTCGGGTCAAT
>JAGFJE010000493.1 GCA_024103175.1 Phaeodactylibacter sp. | reverse complement strand
AGCCTTACCATACACCAGGATATTGCCGTCTATGAAGGAGGGAAGATCGCCTGGGCCATTCGTAAGGACAGCCCTGAATTCAAGGCGGTAGTCGATGATTTCGTCCGCCGCAACCGGAAGGGGACCCTGCTGGGCAATATGATCTTCAACCGCTATCTCAGCAAGGCCGATTATGTAGAAAAAGCCTTTTCGGCAAAAGACCGGCAGCGCTTCCGGGCAACGCGCGAATATTTCATGAAATACGGAAAACAATACGAACTCGACTGGCTGTTGCTAGCGGCGCAGGGCTTCCAGGAGTCCCGCCTCAACCCGGAACTCGTCAGCCCGGCCGGAGCAGTGGGCATCATGCAGGTAAAACCCAGCACGGCAAAAGACCCGGATATCGGGATTCAGGATGTGCATAGCCTGGAGGGCAACATCGAGGCGGGCGCCAAATACCTCCGTTTCCTTATCGACAAATATTTTGTCAGCCCGGATATCGATTCCCTCAATGCCGGCCTGTTCGCAGTGGCGGCCTACAACGCCGGCCCTGCCCGCATCCGGAAACTGCAGAAGAAGGCTGGCGACCGGGGGCTTGACCCTACCGTCTGGTTCGACAATGTCGAGGTGATCGCCGCCCGGGAGATCGGCCAGGAAACGGTGGAGTATGTGAGCAATATTTACAAGTATTACACTTCCTACCGGTCATTGGCCCGCTATGTGGCGCAGACGGGGAGGGACCCGTTTGAGGGGTGGTGAACAGGGAGTGGGGCGAGGTGCAAGCGGCGCTCCAAAGTCGGAAAGCGGAAAGCGGAAGTTGGAACAATGTCTGGTTATGGGCGGCAGAAAAGGGGCGAAAGGCGGAACTTCTCCCTGCTGAGAGCAGCGAACAAAAGGGCCCGGTACCCGAAGAAGCGGTGTTTCTTTATCTTGTTTGGAGGCCTCCTGGTTTCCAGTGGCCCGCGAATAGCAAATACCGATTCCCGGGCCGCCGCGCTACCGGCCGGCGTTCAGCACCTCCCGCATACCCCGCACCAAGCGCTCATCCACCTCCTGCCAGCGGAATTCATCCTGCACGGCTTCATCGCCCATATTCACCGCTCCGGTGTACGACATCCGGCTCCTGACTTCCATGCGGGCGGCAGAGTGGAATTCCGTCAGCCCCTCTATATCCAACAGGGCGCCGATATTGTCCGGAAGGAGTTCGCCGCAGGCCATGATGGTGATCCGCCCGCCAGCATATTGCACAAATTTTTCGAGGTTTGCCTTGCCTTCCTTTGCGGTAGGCTGCTGGCCGGAGGTAAGGATGCGTTTCACCCCCAGTTTCGCCAGGGTATCTATGGCCGCCATCGGATCTTTACACATGTCAAAGGCGCGGTGGAAGGTAAAGGGCAGAGGGCGGGCTGTTTCCACCATCATTCGGGTACGCTCCTTATCAACCGTTCCATCGGCATTCAATGCTCCGGAGACGATGCCGTCGGCCCCCATCGCTCTTGCCTGGCGTATATCCTCCAGCATGATCTCAAACTCGAGATCCGTGTACAGAAAATCCGCCTTGCGAGGCCGGATCAATACGAATACCGGAATGGACAGGTGAGCCTTGACAAATTTGATCTTGGCAGCGCTGGGCGTCACCCCGCCCTGGGCAAGGTTTTCGCAAAGCTCAATGCGGCCGGCGCCGCCCTGCCCGGCAGCAATGGCCGATGCGACGGAATCGCAGCAGATCTCGAGGGTATGAGGCATGTTGTCGTTTTATTTTTTTCACAGATCTTTCCTATTACTGAAAACAATAGCACCGCTTCCCACATAATTCAGTAATGCCACAGGCCATTTTTCCAACTCATGTACGGCTTTCACTACAGCTGCCTAGTGGCCAGGCGACTTGAAGTCGCCTGGCCACTAGGCGGTGTGGGGCGACAGATGAGCCCGAGGCAAAGTTACTGCTTTCGCAGGAGAAAAAACAGGACAGAAAGCAGGCTAAAATCCAGGGGTGCTTTCTAGGAAAACCACACAAAAAAATCGGTAAGTGCTTGGCTGTCAAAAAGTAAAGCAATACGCCCAGCCCTGAATATTCACTTTTGCCACTTCGAGCTTCCCGGTTTGGCAATATTCACCCCTCAACCTGGCCGCTTATTTCCATAAATTGAAAGATAAACGCTTTCCTTTCATGAAAACACTACTGTCATTTCTATTCGTGCTCACAGTATTCTGCCCCTATGCCCAACCCCTGGCCATTCTCAATGCCCGGGTAGTGGATGTCGAACAGGGGCGCCTCATGAGAGGTAGCAAAGACATCCTCATCATCAACGGCCGCATCGCACAGGTTGCACCCGCTGGTTCCCTTCCGGTTGAAGATATTACCTTTATTGACGCTACCGGACACTACATCATCCCTGGCTTGTGGGATATGCACACCCACCCCGACGACCCGGAAGTGTGGTGGATGGGCCCCGTGCCCTCGCATCGCGATCAGTTGATGCCATTGTTTGTCCTCTACGGAGTCACGGGTACGCGCGATATGGCGGGAAGCCTGGAAGTGGTCAATGACTGGCGCCGCCGCATCCGGCAGGGCGCCCTGCTGGGCCCGGAGATCATAGCTGCCGGCCCTTTGCTCGACGGCCCCAACGCCATGTGGGACGGATCGGTATCTATAGCCGATGCCAGCCGGGTGAAACCCGTAGTGGACAGCCTCATCGAAGAGGGCATCGATTTTCTGAAAGTCTACTCCGGCCTGCCCCGCGAGGTATTTTTTACACTTATGGATTACGCCAATGAGATCGGCTTTCCGGTAGTGGGCCACATCCCCACGGAAGTCACCACCGCCGAAGGCGCCCGCGCCGGTATGGCCTGCCAGGAACACCTGCTCGATATCCTTACCGACTGCTCGAGGGAGGGCGAGCGCATACGCCGGGGAGAGGTGGAATTTGAACAGGCCAAAGATGGCCTTCAGCGCTATTTTCTGCGCAATAAACTCATTATGGACACCTATGATGAGAAAAAAGCGGAAGCCCTGTTCCGGGAGTTTGCCAGGCATAATACCTGGCATACGCCCACTTTGAGCATGTGGTACAAAAATGCCTACTACGAAGAGGAAGCCGAAAAAGACAGCGCCTACTGGAAATACCTGCCGCCCCATCTTCAGAAATACTGGGGGCCGGAAACGAACGTGCATCTCAAATACCGCCAGCCGGAAGTGCTGGCCACCAAACGCCGCCAATTGGAATTCTACCTCAGAATAACCGGCGAAATGCACCGCGCGGGGGTTAAACTCCTGGCGGGAACGGATACCGGGGCGAACCCGCTGTGCTGGCCCGGCATCGGCATCCACAACGAGCTGGAGCTCTTCGTACGCGCCGGGCTGTCCCCGGCCGAAGCCCTGAAGACAGCCACCGTCAACCCTGCTGAGTTCCTGGGCCTGACAAGCGACTTCGGCACGGTAACCCCCGGAAAAGTAGCCGACCTGGTGATCCTGAACAGCAACCCGCTGGAGAATATCCGGGCCGTGCGCGATATCGAGGCGGTAGTACGGCGGGGGAAGTTGTATGATGATAAAGCCCGGCAGGCAATACTGGCAGAGATCTCCACCGATTGACCTGCCTGCTATTCGGCCTCACTCCAGCTTCCCCTGCCTCCTCGGTACGCTTCTTCTATTGCTCAGAAGATTCCCCGGCAGACGTAACCTCCGCCTCCGCCCAGGGCACCAGGGCGGAGGGGTAATAATCTATGCCCATAGCTTCGAACCGCGCCTTGTGGCGGCCCAGGCGTACCTTGTACTCCTCCCAGTTCCTTTCTGAAGCCGGCGTCCAGCCGATCTCGGCATGGCCCACCAGGCGGGGGAATACCATATATTCTATTTCATCCATATTAGTGATGGTCTCCGACCACAGGGGCGATTCAATACCAAGGATATCATCTTTGGATACTCCTTCTACGAAAGTAGCGGGATCCCAGATATAAGCGCTGTCCACCTCAATGTAGGCCGCCCAGTGCAGGCCCAGGGTGGTGGTGGAATCGTACTGCATATCGAGGTAGGTTTTCGTAGCCGGCGACATGATGACCTTCACCCCTTGTTCGACGGCAGCTTTGGCGTGTTCGGCGTTCGCCCAGAACTGGGCTACTGAGCCTTCCTCCAATTCAGCCAGCGTGATCTCATCCCATCCAACCATCTGCTTGCCGTGGGTCTGTACGATATCCTGCACCCGGTTGATGAAAAAGATGTAATCATCCTTTTCGGTAACGTGCGACTCGTCGCCGCCGATATGGAAATATGGGCCGGGGGTAAGCGCCGCCAGTTCCCGGACTACATCGTCCACAAACTGGTAGGTAACCTCCTTGTCGGTGCACAGTGTGCTGAAGCCCACCTCTATTCCGGTATACAATTCTCTGGCCTTGCCGTCGCAGTTGAGTTCCGGGTAGGAAGCAAGGGCGGCGTTGGTATGGCCGGGCATGTCGATCTCCGGAACGATGGTGATGTAGTGATCCTGTGCGTGCCGCACTATTTCGGCATAGTCTTCCTGGGTGAAATATCCGCCCTGGCCGCCGCCTACCTGCGTACTGCCGCCATGGGTGGTGAGTTTGGGCCAGGACTTGATCTCAATGCGCCAGCCCTGGTCATCGGTGAGGTGCAGGTGCAGGACGTTCAGTTTGTAAAGGGCGATCTGTTCGATGAAGCGCTTCACATCCTCCACACTGAAAAAGTGACGGGCCACATCGAGCATGGCGCCGCGATAAGCATAGCTCGGATAATCGCGAATGGTACCGGTGGCAATCTCCCACGGCGCCGGCTGTACTTCGCTCTTCTCAATAGCGGCCGGCAACAACTGGCGTATGGTCTGCAGGCCGCGGAACAGGCCGGCGGGGGCATTGGCCGACAACTTTACCAATTCTTCTGTAATAACCAGCTCGTAGCCTTCCTCGCCCAGTTCGGCGTCGCCCTCGCTTAGCAACAGGTAAATGCTGCCCTCCGGGGGAGCATTGTCCACATTTTGCACCGGTAAACCAAAACCGGTGGCAGGCCTCAGTTTTCCGGCCAGGTATTCGCCAACCTGCCGAACCTCATCGGCCTGGGCCGGCGGGCTTTGCACATAGACGCCGGTGGCCTCCGTCAACCGAAAGGAACTGCCGGTAGCAAGCACCTCAACCGGCTTGGGAATGAGGTGCTCCTTGGAGAGGTCTTTGGGAGTCGGGGGGTCGGCAGTACAGGAAAAAACACCCATAAGAATGGAGAAGTGGAGTACGGCCCAGCCTGTACCCCGGAATGCGCTGTTCAAATTGAAGGGAATCATATTTAGTTTATTTAGTTAGACATTTTTGGGTGAAGGTGGCCTGACAATGAAATCATCCGGCTCTGAAACAAGCGTTCGGCCACAGGCATGAAAGACATGGTTTGACGAAGCAACCGAACGGTAAGAAACCAACTGTCCGGAATCTGGATAGTATCCTGCCAGTGCGGTAAAAATATTTCAATTGTCTGAGAAATTTATAATTTCCCTATTTTACTCTTCATACAAAAACCAGAAAAATGAAGCCCATACACTTTCTCCTCCTGACGGCCGTCCTGCTCACATACTGCGGCGAGCCGTCGACGCCTGCCGGAAGTACTGCTGAATCGGCTGAACAAGCTGCTCCCGACATCGAAAGCCGCCTCGTAGAATTAGGCATAGAACTGCCGGAGGCAGCCTCCCCGGTGGCCAACTACGTCAACGCCGTGCGCAGCGGCAACCTCCTCTTCCTGGCCGGTAAAGGGCCCAATAAACCGGAAGGGGGGTACATCACCGGCAAGCTGGGAGAAAGCCTCACCGTTGAAGAAGGCTATGAGGCGGCCCGCCTCACCGGCATCAGCCAGCTGGCCGTTCTGAAGGCGGAGCTGGGAAACCTGAACCGGGTGAAGCGGATCGTAAAGGTAACCGGCATGGTCAACGCCACCCCCGATTTTACCAACCACCCCGAGGTCATCAACGGCTTCTCCGACCTGATGGTGGAAGTGTTCGGCGAAAGGGGAAAACACGCGCGGGCAGCGGTCGGCATGGCATCTCTCCCCCGGGGAATTGCGGTAGAGATCGAAATGATTGTGGAAGTAGAATAATTTTTTCAGGGCGCTACCCGTCTAACGTTGGACAAGCTCGTACATCGTACACGCCCGTGGGCTGCCATTGGCCCCGTACATCGTACACGCACCCGAAGCTT
>JAGFJE010000081.1 GCA_024103175.1 Phaeodactylibacter sp. | reverse complement strand
CACCTCCCTGCTCCTGGCCCTCGCCGCCTGCACTACCCCCACTTCAGAAGAAGCTGGAACCAACGAACCCACCCCCTACCGCCCCCCACTGGACACCACCCGCTACAACGCCGCCTTCCTCATCATGGACGGCATCTACAACACCGAGCTCACCGCCCCGTACGACATCTTCCAGCACACCATCTTCCTGGAGGGCATCCGGGCGATGAACGTCTTCACGGTGGCCAACACTCTCGAGCCCGTTTTCACCTTCGAAGGCCTCCGCCTGCTGCCCGATTACAACTACCTGGCCGACAGCCTGCCGCCCATCGATATCCTCGTGGTGCCCAGCGCCGAACACCACCTGGATACTGACCTGGAAGACACACTGATGCTCGACTTCGTCCGGCGTACCGCCGAGCGGGCCTCCTTCGTCACCTCCCACTGCGACGGCGCCTTCGTCCTGGCCCAGGCCGGCCTGCTCGACGGCCGGGTGTGCACCACCTTCCCCAGCGATGTAGACAAGATGCGGCAGATGTTCCCCCACCTGGACGTCCGCGACAGTGTGCTTTTTGTACACGACGGCAAATACATCACCTCCGCCGGCGGCGCAAAATCGTTCGAAGCGGCGCTCTACCTGTGCGAGCGCCTGTACGGGGCGGAGGTGGCCCGGCGGCTGGCGCAGGGGCTGGTGATCGATTGGGATTTGGAAAAAGTACCGCATTTGGTGGTGGAGTAAGTAGCCGGACTTTAACATTTATTCCCGCAACCTTCGGGGGGGGGTCCTGTCCTTACCCCCAAAGCTGTTGTAAGAACACTCCCGGCATTAACTCCCCTGGCGCTTTCCGCGGGGGATTTTTTTCGATAAAGAGCCACAAAGACACCAAGGCACGAAGATGCACGAAGCCTCGGTGTATCCTTTGAAGACGTTTACCTCGGCTCGGAGACGAATAGCCGATGCTTACCCGGTTCGCCAAAATTTTTTGGCGTCGAAGACGATAACCTGAAAGCCCCGGTGCATCCTTTGTTCTTTCGTGCTTGCCTGCCCGCGAGGTCGCGGCCGCGCAGGCAGGCCTTCGCGGCAAGAACAAAAGCACACCGCAGAAAATTTTTTCTTCTTTATGCATTTCCGCCATCGGTTTCATCCTAAAGAAAAAAGAATGCCGATGAAAACCTCAACCATTCGATCCCGGGGCCGCGGGATAGCCGCCGCCGTTCTCACCCTACTCCTCATTCCGGGCCTGCTCTTGGCCCAGCCGGAGCCTCAGGACATTTCCTCGAAGATCAAGGAAGCCACCGTCTTCCGCCAAGGGGCGGAAGTGCACCGGGAGGGCCGGGCCAGCATCCCCGCCGGGCGCAGCGTGCTGAAATTCAGCGGCCTCTCCCCTACCCTCAACCCGGAGAGCATACAGTTTCGGGCCAGCGGGGATTTCACCATCCTGTCGGTCCAGCATCAGATGAACCACCTGTCCGATCAGCAGCCCAACAAGGAGATCGAAGCACTCACGAAAAGGAAAGAGAACTTCGCCCAGGATCTGAAAAAGGAACAGGCCCTCCTTCAGGTATACCAGGAAGAAGAGAACCTGCTGCTGGCCAACCGGCAGATCGGCGGCCAGCAGAACGGCGTGCCCATCGACGCCCTGAAAGCCACGGCCGAGTACTTCCGCACCCGCCTGCGCGAGGTCAAACTGGAAAAGCTGGACATCGGCCAGCGCATCGAGGCCATTCAGGATACCATCAACCGGCTGCAGGCGCAGCTGCAGCAGCTCAATGCCGGCAGGCAGGCGCGGGCCGTCAGCGAGGTGCTGGTGGCGGTGGACGCACCAAGCGCTGTGCGCGCCGAATTCAGCATCAGCTACCTGGTGGCCCAGGCGGGTTGGTCGCCCCTGTATGACCTGCGGGTGGAAAGTGTAGGCAAGCCTGTAGAATTGGGTTACAAAGCCCAGGTATACCAGCAGAGCGGGGAAGAATGGGAGGAGGTGAAACTCACCCTGTCTACCGGCCAGCCGATGAGCAATGCCCGGCCGCCGGTGCTGAATACCTGGTGGCTGCGCGAGCAGATCATCGTCGTCACCGGCAGAGCCCCTCGGGGCAGGATGGAAAATCAGGATATGGCTGAATCGGAAATCATACTGGATGGCGCCAAAGTTACCAGCAAACCCGTTCCCGCCGGCGGGCCGGAAGTGCAAGCTTACGACCAGGCCACCACCTTCGAATTTCAGATCAAAACGCCCTACGACATCCCCTCCGACGGGCAGCAGTACGTTGTGGCCATCGGCGAGGAAACCCTGCCGGCCACCTATGAGTACTACGCCGCACCCCGCCTCAACCCGCACGCCTTCCTCACCGCCAACGTCACCGAATGGGAACAATACCGCCTGCTCGCCGGCACGGCCAACCTCTTCTTCGAGGGCACCTACCTGGGCAAGAGCTACCTCAACCCCAACGTAGCTGCCGACACCCTGTCCTTCTCCCTGGGCATTGACGAAGGCATCGCCATCACCCGTAAGAAGGAAGAGCAGTACACCGACAAGCAGTTCATCGGCAATAAAAAGACCGAAACCATCGGCTGGGAGATCGAGCTGCGGAACAACAAGCGGCAGGCCGTGTCTATCGTCATCGAGGACCAGTACCCCGTATCCACTACCGACGAGATCGAAGTAACGCTCGAATCGTTTAAAGGCGCCGAGGTGGACAAGGCCGGCGGCAGGCTGCGCTGGGAGGTGGAGCTGAAGGCCGGAGAATCGGAAACGCTGGGCTTCCGGTATTCGGTGAAGTATCCGAAGCGAATGAACGTGGCGCTGGAATAGAAGAGTGGTTCGCGGTTCGGTGTTCGCAGGTTCGAAGGGCCTGGTGCGAACACCGAACTTGCGAACACCGAACAGCCATCTTCTAATACAACGCCATATCGAACTTCCACCGGTAGTCCTTCGTCAGCTCGTCCTGCGGCCCCCACAGGCGGAACAAGGCGATGGCGGCGCGGCGCGGCAGGTCGCCGCCATAGCTCTTGTCGGCGGTGGCCGCTTCGATGATGTTCTGGATGGCGGTTTCGTTGTCTTTGTTCTTCAGCGCCTGCTGGGCTTTGCCGATCCGTTGTCCGGCCGGGGAATCGTCGGCCTCGACGGCCATGAGTTCGGCCAGGGTGCGCAGGTCTTCGGCGTTGTCAGCCAGGCGGTCGCCCAGGCGGATGGTTTCCACCAGGGCGGCGGCGCGTTCGGGATTGTTGTACACGATTTCCCGGGCCAGGGCCACGCGGGCTTCCGCCACGTCCGGGTTCTGGGCGACGAAGGCTTCCAGTTCGGAAAGGGCGCCTTCGCCGTTGAGGCGGCTCAGGATGTGGCTAAGGCTCTCCTTGCGGTTGTCGGGCAGGTTCTGCTCCAGCCAGCGCTCGATGGCGGTGCGGGGGATGGCGCCCATGAACTCGGATACGACCTCTCCTTTATAGAACATCTTCACATTGGGGATGCTGCGTATGTTGTACTGCTCGGCAATGTCGTAGTCTTCTTCGGTATTGAGCTTCACCAGTTCCCATTTTTCCTGCTGTTCAGCGGCCAGCTTCTCGATGACGGGCCCTAGTATGCGGCACGGGCCGCACCAGGGCGCCCAGAAATCGACAACTACCGGTTTGATGTGGCTTTTCTCAATGACTTCAGTCTTAAAATCCATTTTGTCAGGCTTTCGTTTTTGCAATCTTTAATGAAGTATTCAATCTGGCGCGTCCGGATGCGCACCAATAGGGGTACAACCCATTGTAATACATCATCTGTTGGGGGAAAGTTTATAATGATAGCTTTCTCCCGGAAACCAAAACAAATCAAGAACTATGAAAAGGATATTTTTCTTATCGCTGTCCGGCTTACTCGCCCTCACCCTGCCGGCCCAGCACGAGACCCTTTTTGATGACTTCACCTCTTTTGGCGCCTTCGGAGGCCCCATCGTAGAGATCAGCTCC
Source organism: Phaeodactylibacter sp. (assembly GCA_024103175.1). Lineage (GTDB taxonomy): Bacteria > Bacteroidota > Bacteroidia > Chitinophagales > Saprospiraceae > JACJXW01. Next base: position 15,493 of record JAGFJE010000081.1, on the reverse strand, counting down.
ATCAACGGAGAGGTTGGCGCTGATGTTGGCGGCGGCGGCGCACTCGTCCTCGACGACTACTTCATCGGCGGCTACGGCATGGGCACCGACCACCCTGACCTGACCCTCCTGGAAGAAGTGGGCGGCGAACTGGAAGAGATCACCTACAACATCCGCTTCAAACACGGCGGCCTGTGGTTCGGCTATACCCCTAAACAATACAAGATGGGGCACCTGTACACCAGCCTCAAGGTCGGCTGGGGCAAGGCCCAGTTGCTGAACGACCGCTTCGACACGCCTCAGGACCGCCTCTTCGTCCTCACCCCCGAGGTGGGCGCCGAAGTTAACCTGACCAACTGGTTCAAGCTGGGCTTCACCGCCGGCTACCGCTGGGTCAACGGCGTCACCCGCCTGAAAACGCTGAACGATACCGACTTCAGCAGCCCGATGGGCACCATCACCTTCCGCTTCGGCGGCTTCGGCGATGGGTGGGAGTGGGATTAGGTGGTTGACTGGTTGACTGGTTGACTGGTTGATTAGGTTGATTGGGCCGGCCAACCAGTCAACCTAATCAACCTAATCAACCTAATCAACTTAATCAACTTAATCAACTTAATCAACCTAATCAACCTAATCAACCTAATCAACCAAACTCCCATACACCCCCTCCCTTCGAAATGCCTGCTTGGCCGCCTCGGCCACATCGCTTTGGAAGAGTTTTTCGTACTGGGTATCCAGCACATAGGCCTTGACTTTGATGACGGTGGCCAGCTGTTCGCGGAAGTGGTCGAAAACGAGGACCTTCACCGGTTGATCCAGGTTGAGGTAAGGGGAGCTGATAACGGCTTCGTAGGCGATCCTTCGGGCGCGCCGGAGGTCGGCATCGATGGGCAGCCACAGTTCAGTAACGACCATGCAGTAATTGTGCCCGGCATTGGCATTGGCAATGGCGTTGTTGAGAATAAAGGAATTGGGGATGGACACCATGGAGTCATCCAGGGTATTGACGGTTGTAGCCCGCAGGCCGATGTCTTTCACCTCCCCGTAGTATCCGGAGGCGGTGATGCGGTCGCCGACGCTGAAGGGCCGTTCGACGGTCAGCCACAGGCCGCTGAGCAGGTCGCGGAGGCCGTCTTTAGACACCACGGCCACCACGATCACCAGGCCCAGGATAAAAATACCCCAGTGGTCGCGCAGCAGGAGCTGCAGGAGGAAGCCGATGGCAATGGCCCAGGCAACCAGCCTCACAATGGGGTAGGCTCTCAGCCACTGCACCCGGTGGCGGTTGCTGCGGTTGGCCGCCTGGGTGATCAGCCACTTTATCAGTTGGGTCAGCAAATAGGTGCCCCCCAGTACTACCGGTAAAGCGAACAGGACTTCCACCAGGAGGCCCGGGTTGTCTTTCAGGCTATCCAGAAAGGCATCTTCCATAGAGCCGGGGATGAGGTTTTTTAACCCTTCGATGAAATCGGCCCAGCTATCGGAGCGCTCGCCCTGCGCCAGCAAGGGCACCGGCAGGGCCAGCAGCGCAGTTGCGCCTGCCAACCGGCGGTACAACGGCTTTCGGATCATGGAATATTTCGGTTGAGTTTGTTTTTTAGCAATTTTTTCAGCTCGTGCAAATACCAATAGTTGATCTGGTATTCCTGTACGCCGGAACGGAGCTTGCGCGGGTAGAGCCAGCCGCGGCTCAGCAGGTTGTCGAGCAGGGCGCGCCCGTTGTGGGAAGAATAGTGAAAAACCTCCTCTACCTCGTCAAAGGACAGGGAAGTATGCTGGAATACAGCTTCCAGCACCAGCAGTTCTTCCAGCCTCGACTCCTGTGGTTCGGGAACGTGGGGCGCCTTCAGGTACACTTTGTGCTCCATAACGCCCTGGGCGGCCGCCAGCCAGAAAACGATAGCGCGGGAGATATTGCCTCCCGCAAATTTCAGCAGTTGCTCAAAGAAGTGCTCGCCCAGGCTCTCCTGCCGGGCGGCCGCATCCATTTTGGCCAGCTGCCGTTTCCGCCGCTGTGAAAACCCATCCGATTTGAGGAAGCGCGTCTCGAAGCCCTCGTTGCGCTCTTCAATGGCCGCCCGGATCTGGCTGTCGGAAAGGGGGCTCACTGTACGCGTCTGAAAGTTCTCCCCCAGGTTCATGGCCCGGTCCAGAAAATAGAGGCTGTAATCGTTGATGGTGGCGATCCAGAATATTTTCTCCCGGGTGGCATTAATGAAATGGAGGAAATCGCGAAGCAGATCATACCCCCCAATACGCCTCAGCAGGAGGCGCTCGAGGCTTTCGAAGATCACCACCCGCGGCGATTCGAAGGCCACGGCCGCCAGGCCGTCCAGGCTTTCGGCGCCCTCTACGCCCAGAGCAGGGAGCAGGGCCCGCAGCAATTCCTCCCTGCTGGTGATGCGCTCCTTGTCTTCCAGAAAAAAGCGGGGCTGGGGAAGGAGGGGTAGGGCGGCGTTCAGCAGGGAAGTCGCCCCCACGCCCTGTTCTGCCGCCAGCAGGAGCGGCCGGTGGCGGCTTTTCCATTGGGACAGGGCCTTTTCTATGGCTTTCAGCTCTCCGTCTTCCCCGTCTCTGCCGATCACCTGCGCCGGTTCCTGAACCGGATGGAGGCCGAATCGGACGAGGTAGGGCTCCGGAAGGTGCTCCAGATTGGGGGCGGGAGGGAACAGTTCTTCCTCATCGGGCTCAGCGTAAAACCGTTCTCGTATCCATTCCAGCGGGTTTTTCATCGATCACTGATTTCCGGGAACGTTATTCATTTGTTTTAAAGGTAGGTAAATTTAGCGTACTCCGCTATCTTTAAAACAGATCTTCCAAGACATCCGGCGGCAACTCTTGCTGGATCAGCGCAAACCACTCCCGCTCCTCGAAACGGACGTGGCGCTCCAGCAGGCGGCCCAGTTCGTCCAGTTGGGCGGCGGTAGTATTCTCCCCCAAAGCCGCTACCTGCCGGCGGATCTGCCGGTGCTCTTCGGTTACCCTCTCGCTCATGGCCTCCAGCCCAGGGCCGTATCCGCGGGTGCGCGGGATGAGCTGTTGTTCTTCCTTCTCGAAATGGGGCTGAAGGGCTTCCCGCCAGAGGCGGCGGGTGTATTCCACCTTTCCTTCGATGGTGGTGGGCAGGCCCTTGTAATCCGGCACGTCGCTCTTGAGCAGCTGCGCCAGCACCAGGCCCTCGTGGTGCTCCCGGGAGAGGGGGATGAGGGAAGGATGCCGCTTCATTGGTTTCTTATGCATGATGTAAAGATAAGGTTTGTGGCGAGGGTTACCTGCCCCGTGCCGCTTTTTAAAAAAAAGCCGTATTTTAGAGCCAACAGAACACCCCGGTTTATGGAAGCCTGGCAAGAAACACTACTGTACATCATTGGCGGCTACATCCTGGTTTGCCTGATCTTCTATTTTTTACAGCACTACTTCTTCTTTCGCCCGGAGATCCTGCCCCGGACGTTCGAGTACAAGTACCCCTTTCCCTTCGATGAGGTGGACTTCGAAATGGAGGACGGCGGCTACATCAACGGCCTGCACTTCAGGGTGCCCAACGCCAAGGGCGTGGTCTTCTACCTCAAGGGCAATTCCCGCAGCATCAAGGGCTGGGGCAAGTTCGCCAAGGATTTCGTCAGCAAGGGGTACGACTTCTTCATGATCGACTACCGCGGCTTCGGCAAGAGCTCCGGCAAACGGACGGAAACCACCCTCTACAACGACGCCCAGACCGTATACAAGTGGCTGAGCACCCAGTACCCAGAAGAGGAGATCGTCGTCTACGGCCGCTCCCTGGGCAGCGGCATCGCCGCCCGCATCGCCTCCTGGAACAAACCCAAGATGCTCATCCTCGACTCACCCTACTACAGCTTCCTCTACCAGATCCGGCAGTATGCCTTTATCCTGCCCCTGAAGTGGATTCTGCGCTATCAGATCCGCTCCGACTTTTTCATCAAAAAGGTGGAGTGCCCGGCCTTCGTGATCCACGGCACCCGGGACCGCCTCATTTCCTTCCGCCAGGGCCGCATGCTGGCCGCCCTGGCGCCCCGCGGCGAGCTCCTCCCCATCGAGGGCGGCGGCCATAACGACCTGCCCGAATTCCCGGAATACCACGATATCCTCTGGGATATCCTCCACGATGAAGCGCTGTACCGGCGGCTGAGGGGGGAGCTGCAGGAGGTGGCGTGAGGGTTTAGGAATTAACAATATGTAGAGGGCAGGAGGCTACCTTTAAGCTGGCTAAAAATCAGATTTTTGATGTTCGATTTGCGATTTTTGATGTATGATGTGGCTTGTACGGGCCGCCAGTTGAGAGCTTCTAAAGGGCAGCCCTGCAAAAGGACATCGAAAATCGCAAATCGCAAATCAGACATCAAAAATCTCATGCGGCAAGGTAAGGTTGAGCGGGGCTGCCAAGCTTGGGTTAAGAATAATCGTATGTGTTAAAACTAAACCTGACGGCTATGGGGGCATGGGGGGGCCTCTGGCTATCTGGCGATTGGTAGATTGCTTGATTGTTGGATTGTTAGATTGTTCTGCTCTGGGGGCGGTGGGGGGCTCTGAGCAATCCAACTGGCCTCTGGCTGGTGGCCATGGTTAGATTGCTCATTGCTTGATTGTTCTCCTCAGCCAGCCATCCAACCATTCAACAATCCAACAATTCTTTATATTTACCCAAAACGCTATCTATGAACTACCGACAACTTGGAAAAACCGGTTTTAACGTATCCGAGGTCAGCCTCGGCACCTGGCAGGTGGGCGGCAAATGGGGCGACGAATTCAGCCACAAGAACGCCGACAAGATCCTCAACACCGCCATCGGCCACGGCGTCAACTTCATCGACACGGCCGACGTATACGGGGGCGGCGAGAGCGAAAAGGCCGTCGGGCGGGTGGTAAAGAGCCGCTCCGAGCGCATCTACGTGGCCACCAAGTGCGGGCGGCGGCTCAGCCCCCACACCAACGAAGCCTACCAGCCCAAAGCGCTGCGCAGCTTCGTAGAGGGCAGCCTCCGCAATATGGGCCTGGAAGCCCTCGACCTCATACAGCTGCACTGTCCGCCCACCGAGGTGTACTACCGCCCCGAGATCTTCGGGTTGTTCGACCGCCTCAAGGAGGAAGGCAAGATCCTCAATATGGGGGTTAGCGTGGAAAAGGTGGAGGAAGCGCTCAAGGCCATCGAGTACCCCAACGTCACCACGGTGCAGATCATCTTCAACATGTTCCGCCACCGCCCGTCGGAACTGTTCTTCCCGCGGGCAAAAGAGAAAAACGTCGGCATCATCGTACGGGTGCCCCTGGCCAGCGGCCTGCTGACGGGCAAGTTCAGCCAGAGCAGCACCTTCGGCGCCGAAGACCACCGACACTTCAACCGCGAGGGTGAAGCCTTCGACAAGGGCGAGACCTTCTCAGGAGTGGACTACGAAACCGGCCTGCGGGCCGTGGCCGAGCTGCAGGAGCTCTTCCCCGGCCGGGAGAACCTGGCCCCCATCGCCCTGCGCTGGGTGCTGATGTACGAGGAGGTGAGCTGCGTCATCCCCGGCGCCAGCAAGGAGACGCAGGTGGTGTCCAACTACTCGGCCGAGAACCTGCCGCCCCTGAGCATGGAACAGATGGAAGGGGTGAAGGAGGTGTATGAAAAGTATTTTAAGAAGGTGGTGCATCAGTTGTGGTGAAAGGGTTGTATCGGTGTTTTTGAGCATTGGTGCATTTGGAGCCCAGTCATGCAGCGTCAACTGCGGGCTCCTCCCTCAGTTCTATTTTTAATGCCTGAATCCTTGCCAGCAGTGTTGCTTTCAGCCGTTCTCCTTCTTCGAATTCGCTGAACACAACTTTATGGTGCGCCCACTTCTCGTACAATGTCAGGCTTCCCGGCCTTAGGACTACATGCTTCAGATCCCTTAAGTTCACGTCGGCGGTTCCGGATACTTGCCTTTTTATGGCATCATCGTCCAGGTACAAATACGGTCGGGGATATTCGGATGCATAGGCGAATTCGATCAACAACTGCGTTCCCCGCATTATTGCTGCCATGAGTAAGATCAGGCTTACAGCATGTTCGCAAAGCAATACAAAAGATGATAAAGGAGTTACAACCTGTGCAGCTTCTGCAAGGCTAAGCCTCCTGCTTTTTAAATAGAAAACAGCTTCATCCCGGATCATTTCCTTATCCAGTTCGGTTCGGAGTGAGGCCAATATCCACCCTACCCATGCCGAAATACAGAGCAGGGTGGCTTTAAGCGGGACATTAAGAGGGAAAACGTACAATAAACCGGCTGCAATGGCCAGCAACAGGATCAATGCCCAACCGGCATTTTCTTTTATTGTTTTCATTTTTTGGGCTTTAGGGGTACATCAATATACAAAACTTACTTACCTGAACTTTATTGTGCTCTTCCGGCCGAACCGCCGCTGTCTTCCATCTAAAAAGCAGAAATGGAGGGAAAAAAAAGGGTAGTTTATGAAGGTTATTCACAGACTTGACAAGTTTTTCCATACGGCGGGCTGCCGGTAAACTTGTCAAGTCTTTTAACGGGCACCCCCCTCCAAAACCAACCGCCATGGGATACATGGGATCTGGCTTACAGCGCTGGATATACACCCAGCGCCCCCGCAAGTTCTTCAGCAAGGACCGGACGAGCCCGGGCAGCAGCTTCGACATCGGCGCCGGCGGCGATACCAAAATTGCCGGGCGCGCCGGCGACAAGAAGGCCGCCCGGGAGCGCGTCAACCGCTATTTTAAGATGAGCCGCCTGTCGCGGGAGATCGGCCTTTTATTGCTGGCGGGCATCATCTCGCTGCTGGCATGGCTCGCCTATACCATCTACACCGCCCCTGCCCCGGAAATCGGCCGGGATGAGCACCTGCACACCCGCCACCTGGAACACCTCCGGCAGCAGAACGCCGAAGAGCGGCAGAACGCCTACCTCCTGCTGATACAATCCGGTGACGAACACTTCGAAAAGCGCCAGTTTGAATGGGCCATCGAAGAGTATGAAAAGGCGAGCGAAATCTTTCCCGAGGCCGAAGCGCCCGTCATCCGCATTGCCCGCTCGTACCAATCCCTGTGCCAGTATTACGGGCAGAACTGTGAGGAGGCGAAAATTTATGAGCTGTGGGCGCAGTAAAGAGGGCGGGGCGATATTGGTTGCCGGTTGTTTGTTGTTGGCCACCCGGACACGAAAAGAGCTTACTGGTCGTCAAAGGCCGAAAAAATTCCCTTTAAAGCACTAACAATCAATATCCTCTCCCTCACCCTCCAACCTTTTTCTGCAATTATTCTCCCATTTACGGGTTAAATATTTGTAAAAACCGTATCTTAGTCGGCAACCGGGCCCGCGCCCTTGCATGCCATTGCCCAGTGCCCCCCACCGGGCGCTGGCTGCGAACACCAGTGGGCCCGGCCTTTTTTTTAGCTTGTTGAGAGTTTATCCTTCGGGCTGAAATTGCCACTTTTTCACATCCAGAACAGAGCCGCCATCCGAGACATGCGTAATCACAAAGTCGATCGAGGCTACCCCAGATCCATTCCGGGATAGAAGCCAGTTCCCATTGGCCCGGCCATTATTTCCTGCGTTTCCTGCACTACCCTGGCGGCAGGAAATAACGGCCAAAAAAACTCCCCGGGAACTTTTGCGGAAATGATTTTCGTTGTATCTTTGCACTCGCATCGCAAAAAGGCGGTGCTTTTTTCGCAAAAGTAGCCAGACCCATGGTGTAATGGTAGCACTCCGGATTTTGGTTCCGTCAGTCTAGGTTCGAGTCCTAGTGGGTCTACGAAGTTAAAGAATTTGCGCCCCGTAACTCTGAGTTAATCAGCAAGTTACGGGGCTTTTTATTTCTAGGGGTGCGCTGTGGGGTGCGGTGCGCTATCATTCCTCTTTGAATTTCTCTTCAATCAACTGCTTTATCGTCTTTCCTTCCTTCGCTGCTTTGATCTTCAGTTTTTTATGAAAGTCTTTACTCAATTGTACGGTGGCCCGGCCATCTTTCTTTTTGGTATCGGTAGGCATCAGTTTATTTTTTTGCCAATATAATACTTTATGTGCACAAGTGCACAATAAAGCCAAAAAAAAACCTGGCCCTATGGAAGATCAGGCCAGGCAAAAACGAATTGGAGCTAGTAAGAGTGGATTATCGTTCGGTTTCCGAACGTTCGGTTTCCGAACGGTTCACGGCAAAACGCTTTCCTGAAATGTCAATTTGCGCCGGAGCGCATGAAAGATGATAGCGGACATCGCCAATCTTTTCCAGGGCCTCAACTGTGGCGCCCTCTTTGAACTCGTAAGGGTATGCGTAACTGACAGAAACCACAACATGCCGTTTGCCCTGGTCGATCGTAGCGCCGCACCTCTCGCAAATGTTATTCCCCATTACTTATTTTGGTTTATTCAACAAATAACGGGCTTTTCTGATAATTTCATAACGGCATTCCTCAAAAACGACCTGCAGGTGGACGGCGCCCCCGCCGATCGGCAGCCCTACGGGGTATTTTCCCGCCGGGCCGTTGCGAATTTCATAATTTTACCCCTAAAAAGCGCTGTGGGTGTGTGGGAGGCTAGGGCGGCGATCATTCCCGGTGTGCATCAGCGATTCGATAGCCCCCCCGTAGGCACCCCAAACAACTAACCCAACCAAACCAATGGCCCTATATAGGGGTTTGGTTTGGTTGGGTGGGTCAGAATGGGGGTTCCTCGTACCCATCTTTATCCTTTGTATCGTGGTCAACACCGCCAAGTTTGTAGTAAGTTGGCTTGCCCGGTTCGCTTAGTTCAACCAGCTTGCATGGCTTGCCCTCGGGGTCAACCATGCCGTTACCGCTGGCAACAATATCTTTAACCCGGTCTCTTGCTGTATTTCTGCTACAATCGAACTCTGACATGATCTCCGCTAAGAGATTCTTTTGCGGCAGTTCTGTAGCATCTAGGAACATGCGTTCTATCAGTTCCCTAACCAGGTCTATGTCGGCTTTCTGCCGGCGCTCGTTCAGCACCTCCTTTATCAGTTCCGGGTCAGCCAGCACTAAACCGTTTGCCTCGGCGCTGTATTGAAGGTAAAATGACTGTGGGCGTTTGGCTCGGCGGGTCTTAATGAAGCGGAGTTTAACCAGGTCAGTATCGTTTCCGTTGTTGTCTTTCTCAAAAGAGATCTGCATAACTGTGCCTGATTTGTTGCCGCCTTCCGTTCCCAGGTGGCCGCGTGCTTTTTCTGTGCCAGGGTTTTCATGGATGACTAACAGGAATGTAGCGCCGTAATCATCACAGAGGTTCCCCAGATAATCAAATAGCTCCATACTTTCGTTATCCCGGTTGAATGAGGCCACGCAATCCGTTACAACGTCCAAAACGACAAACAACTGCCAGTTCCCCACGCCACGTTCTTGCATGGTTTTCCTGACGTGTTCAACCCAGGCTTTTGTCGCCTCTAAGCGTTCCTTCCGGTTTACTGCCTTGATTGAAGTGGGGAAAAAGTTTTCAGGTTGTTCTTTCTTGTCATATCCGGCCTTCTCCCTGATCTGCTGGATAGTGTGGGGTAATTCCTCCGTGATATTGCGCTCAGTGTCGATATAGGCCACGTAATAGCCTGTTCCGAAGTTGTACCGCTCAAAACCCAGGAAATCGGTATTGCACCGCCTTTTTGCCAGAATCATGGCCGCGAATAATTCAGCCAGGCGCGATTTATGAACGCCAAACTTTCCCTGAATGATATTGATGGTGCCTCGGCCTAAGATCGGCGTTTCCCCCATCGAAACCAGGGCAGGCGAAAAAGTAACATCCTGTGCTGCTGCTTCCAACAATTTGCCTTGGACAGATAGCAGCCTTTCCAGGAAGTTGTTTTCATCTTTCGGGCTTACCCGGGAAGGTGAGTTCTTTACTCGTTCCAGGTCACGTATTACCATTTCGATGCGTTCAATCTTCTCTTTTGCGGCTTGTATGCCCTCATGTTGTCCAGCCTGTTGGGTGTGATATATTTGTGTGAGAAGATCCAATCTTTCCCGGCGTAAATCATTTATCAGGGTTTCCATCGGCCGGCCTGTTGTGCCGTTCATTGCCCGTTTGATCGTTTCTGTAGCTGTGAATGTCATAGCGCATGATTTTTATTTTCCATCAATTTGGTTTCCAGCTCCCTGCCCATCATCCGGGCCGCTTCCATTGTACCTTTGAATCCTAAACTCCAAAGCTTTTCGCTCCGATTTTTATAGGCCGTTGCTCTGCCGCGTTCGGCCAGGTAAGCATCGGCCAGGCCATTCAAATACAAAATGATGGCTTCCTTAAATTCCTCGTATGCGGTGAAGGCCTGGTAAATGGCATCTAGGTCAGCCTGTGCGTATTCAGCACCGGGGCCGCCTTGCTCTATGCGCTGTATTTTGGCTTTAACCAGGCCGGCCAGGGGTTTACATTGGTAGTCAATGTAATCTAGCCATTGTGTGAGGTCTTTTATGGCATTGTTGCCGTTTTTTTCGTACATTTGTAAATCGTTTAAAAGCTGTGAAACAATCCCGGCCTAGCCTGCCAGCTAGGCTTTTTTTTTATTCAAATAACAGGTGGATTTCCACCGCCTGTTGAATTTTCTCCAATAACTCGTTTACCGCTTCGCACCGCTCCCGCGCTTCCCGCTTCCCTTGACGCTGGACACGCCCCCGGAAGGCTTCAGCCAAAGACAGTTCGCGCCGGATGGCGTCCCGGAGGATCTCCCGTTCCTCGGCTGTTAACTGCTTACTGGCGAATGTCTCTGTGGCCATGGTGGAAAGTTTGGGGCAGGGGCCGAAGCCCCCACCTATCAAATAAGCACAAAAACGTTAAGCCGTTGCGATGTTCTCGATAATGCACACCGTTGTTGGGTGGAAGACCCGAATGTCAACCGGCGCCACAACCAGGAAACCAACCTCCATCGTATCAGCGTACTTTTCGACCATCGTTATCTCCCAGCGGTCACCCAGGGCGATGCGGACGTTGGTCCGGTCGAAAAAGTATTCCCGCGTTTCATTGGTGCCGGCACCGTAGTTTTCCAGCACGGCGTTACTGTGAACGCTGGTTATCCCCTTCAACCCTTCCGGCATCATCAGCGGCTGGCCGGTCGAATCGGCGAAGGCTTGGGTTTGTGCCCAGCTGGTTGTGCCGTATACGTGGGAGATGTTCTCGAGCGCCACATCAACAGCGAGCAACTTTTTGATGGCGGAAATACGTTCGGTGTAGTCGTCGAGGACTGCTTGCCCGGCGTCGACCGTTTGTATACTGCTGATATTGTCGAAGCCGTCCGGCTGTTTGTTGGCGCTGTCACCTGACAAAATAGCCGTCATCAACGCTTCGTCGAGCGCCCGGAGGATCGCCTCGTTGATCATCGCCTCACCATCTACGGCGCTATCCCGGAGCCAGAAATGCGACGCCTTCACAAGGAAACCGACATAAGAGTAATCGATTTTCTTGGTGCCGATGGTCATTGCCGTATCGGCGGTGAACGTATCGCCTTCAGCGAACCACTGTGCCGCCGGGCCGGCTGTGATGACGGGCCACTGCGTGTAATTGTCGGGCGAAATGATCTGCACGCCAGTACGGCCGACATTAAACCCGCTGGACAGCTGAAAGATGATTTCACCTGTCACGCTCGGGTTCTGAATCGAAGCCGCGCCGGAGCTGGACGTCACGCCGCGTTCCTCCGCATACTTTTGCGAATATGCCGAACGGGCCAACATTCCCAGCGGGTTGGCGTATTTCGCCCGGCCGCTCGGGGCCGCCCTCGGGGTGAAGATGGCACCGTGATTCCCGCCGTTGCGGTTGGCGGCCACCCGGCGGGCGATCTCTTCTTCCTTTTCCTTTTGGGCGTCGATCTGCCCCTCGAGCTTGGCCAAGTCAGCTTCCAGGTTTCGCAGTTCCTTGCCCTCGGAAGTGGTAAAGGCCCGGTTTTCCTTTTCGGCAGCCTCGAGGATCTCTTCGATCCTTTCCTGTTTTGCCGCGCGCTCGTCACGAAAGTCTTTCAATGTTTTCATAGCTATGTTTTGAAAAATGTTAAACGAATTTCTCCCCCGAACTCATCCGGAGGCCCTTCTCTTTCCCCGCCGGCTGACAGATAACGTTCTGGATTTTTTTTTCGGCTGTCACCTCTTCGCGCCGGCGCACCGGTGGTTCGATCTTCTGTTCGAGCTTTTCCAGGCGGGAGATGATCCGGGCCAGTTCTCCTTTTTCTTTTCCCTCGAGGTGGCCGTGAATGTTCCCCAGCTGGGCAATGATCCCGTTGATTGCTTTTTTGGCGTCCATCAGTTACTGGCTTTTTTCCGTTCAACGTCTATGGCGCCGGCCAGGTGTGCGGAAAAGACGCGCCCCAGGCCATTCATGAATTGCGCCCAGGCTTCGCGCTCTTCCGGCGTCAACAGGTGGCCGTGAGTGGCCATGTACTGCCGGTTGCCGGCTAACCAGAGTAGCAAATGGCGTAATTCTGGCTTTTCAGCAGAGTAATTGATTACGTGCGCCATGAACGCCCGTTCCTCTTCCGGCATCCCGTCCAGGAAACCGCCCAATGAACTGTTCTCTATCATCCGTACGATTGCTTCGCTCATGCTGATGTTATTTTCTTTAGCCAGCCTTTTAAGCCGCTTTTTGTCTTGGGCCGAAACCCTAACCTGAATTATTGCATCCCTCATTGTATTGTATTTTTGTATTGCAATTTACGTCTATTTTCATAATTTTCAAAACATTCTGAACAAACTGAAAAACCGGCGAAGCCTTAGCCCCGCCGGCTCCCCCTACCCCATCAGGCGGGCCTGTATGTTTTCCAATTGCTTGAGTATCTCTTCGCGCTCTGATTCCGGCGCTGTCTTCGCGTATTCGAGTAGTTGTCGCAATCCGGCAATTACCTTTTCCTTTGTTGACATGGTTTATTGATTTTTGATGTTGAATAAATCACTTCGAGTTGCGCTTCGAGTTGCGCTCTCATCCTCCCGATGATACCGGCCAGTTCTTCCCGGCGGTGCTGCCAGGTTCCCACCCCTACCTCGTCACCGTCGGCAATGGCTTTCTTTGCCCTGGCATCGTTGCGGGCGTTCTCATCTTCGCAGATACGGATGATAAGAGAAAGTTCTATCGGCGTGAATTTCATGGCTTGCCTTTTTTGGTGGAATGATACGCGCCAGGGTTGAAGGATTGCCCGCCGTGCTGGCTTGCGTGGTATGCGTCTTTACATTGCGTGGAGCAATACTTCTGCCAGCTTACTTTTGCCCGGTATTCCTGCCCACAATGAAGGCAGTTTTTCCGGTTCTTATCCGCTTGCGTTATAACGGTTGCGTTAGGAGGTGGGCTCGCGTTACCGTTTTGCCCGCTTGCGTTATTAACGGATGGTGCATTAAAGCCTATCTGCCGGCGTTTTGGCTGCATCAAAATTTCGGCGTTGTCGCCTTCCGGATCCACTTTCAGCACTATGGTGATATTGCTTACCTGCGTAGGGTCGTATAGCTGCGTGGGTTGCGTGGGAAGGGGGGCAGGCGGCGTCTTATCCGCAAAGGCTGTTATCCGGGATTGCATGGCATAATTGAACCGCTCAGAAACAGCATGCCGTAAGTTTGTCCACCAATGAGGGGAAACATCGTACTGTGACAATTCCACCGTTTCCGTTATCCCGCTGCCCTTCCGGTGAATCCTATCCAGTGTGACGGCCGCGCATAGGATGAACAGGCAAATGATAGTGAAATATCCCAGCCCCCCGCCATAGCTGGCCACCTTCCCGGCGCGCTCGTCGATGGCGGCCCGGTTGATGGCGCCCACGCTGTCCACCGCTGCCAAATACCGCTTTTCCTTCGCTCCGATCCCGTCGAGGTACGCCCGGCGAGCTTCGCTCAACTCTTGCGCCCTGGTTGCTTCCAGGCTGGCCACCTTCCCGGCTCCCTCCGCTTCCAATGCGGCGATGGCGGCCCTCGTTTCGTCCTTCGCACTGGCATAGGATTGCCCGGTCCGGCTTTCCTTCCTCCGCAGGTTGGATAGTTCTGTTCGCTTCGCCTGAATCCTTCCGGAATAGGCCGCTTTTTCGGCAGCTATCAGGCTTTCATACCTTCCGGCTATCATTGCGCTGTCCTGGCTGAATAACGCGCTCAGGGAGGCCCGTTCGGCGTTCCATGTGCTGTCCTGTTGATCGGTGGCCAGTTGTTCGGCGTCCGGCATGTACTCCTTTACAATCTCTTTGGAGTTCTGGAATGAGAGAACGCCCGACGTTGCCAGCAATAAAGCCGTACAAAGCCATATTGCAATGGTCATCGGCAGGTATAGCCCGGAAAAGCGTTTGTACAATACGGCGTCTACCGTATGCGGCAACAATACCCGCAAACCAACCTCAATTACCGCCGTGCCGATCACCGCTATTGCGCCGGCAGCATAGAGCGCATATTCCGGGAAAACAGGCAATAGGGAAGTGTAGGCGGCGGCGAAGATCCCGCCGATCTCGGTGAGGCCGGAAACCACCTGGGCAGCGTAGCCGCTTTTCCGGATGGCCCGGATCAAAAAAGCGTAGGTTTCAAAAAAATCCTGAATTGCAGGAAGTCCTTTTAAAGATTTCATAATTTTACAATGTTTGAATTGTTATTCAAATACCCCTTCCGGCGCCGTCCCCCAGGATAGGCCGCCGGTTGGGGTTTTTCTAAAAGAATGACAGCCTCGGGCCGTCTCCATATAGCTTTTCCTCGAATTTTCTTACAAAGGGTATTATCTGAGGGGCCATATCTCTAAACTGGTTGGTATCGTAGAAATCAATAACCCGCCGTTTGCCTACGTGGCCGCTCATCAGCTCAGCCAGGTCTTTCGATAAACCCAACTCCCGAAACCGGCTTGTGAATGTCTTTCTCGCAATTTTGGAAGTCAAGTTCTTAGGGTCAAACCCCACCTTTGGGGCCATTTCCCTGGCCGCCTTGTTAAATTCATGCCTTAACCCTTCATTGTCCAGGTGCTGCCAATACGGAGGAACCAGGGAGCCGCCCAGGGCAGGCAACATTTTCTCAGATACCCCAAGTAATGGCGGGTAAGCAATGCCCTCTGTCTTTTGCTGCCTCAACTCTATGAACTTGCAGCCTTCCACCTCAATGATATTTGCATCCAGCCGGAATTTATGCCAGTCGCTTATCCTCAGCCCCGTAGTACAGGCCACGAAAAGCATTTTCGACACATCAGCCGCCCGGCCTTGTAGATCGGCAGTGCTGAGCGTTCTCAATTGCTCAAAGGATAGGCTGACAGACTTTTCCTGGTCGGTTACATTGCCGGCCTTCAGTTTGGCGTTCAAAATAGCCTGTTTGCCCGGCCACTCGAATTTTGCAGCCCGGAGGACGGTTTTAAATTGCTTGCTCAGCCGGTAGGCGTACCCTTCCGCATTATTGGCTAACAGGTAGTCCTGAAGATCTTCAAACCATGCCTCATTTACCGATTCCATGTTGGTAGGCATCCGCTTATCCTTCACAAACTTTTTTACCTTGCTTGCCAGCCTGGGGTAAAGAGATCCTCGGGGTTCTCCCTCCGCTAAACTATCCACGTGCTGAATGATGGTCGGCATATCGGCC
>JAGFJE010000028.1 GCA_024103175.1 Phaeodactylibacter sp. | reverse complement strand
TTTGCCAAAAAAGTTTCCAAATTTTGTCTGTTAAAAGCCTGAATAAAAGCAAGGCCGTTAAAAAATTAAGCGCCCTTTCCGCCGGCCAGCTCAGGCGTTTCCGGAAATTCCTGCGTTCTCCCTACTTCAATACCAACCGCCGGTTGCTGCGCTACTTCGACTTTCTGCGCCAGCGCCTGCCTGCCGCCCATGCCCCCGGCCTGAGCCCGGAAGCCGCTTACCGCTATGTGTACCCGGACAGGCCCTTCAACAAGAATGGCCTGAAAATGCTGGGCACCAAACTGCTGGGGCTGCTGAAGGATTTCCTTCGGCACGAGGCGGTCGAAGGGGAGCGCCCGTCCTCCAGTATTCACGACGGGCTGACGCACGGCCTGGCCCTGGCCCGCCATTACGGAGAAACCGGGCAGTATCCGGAACTGGCCAAACTCAGGGCCAGCCTCAAAGAAGGGGAAGGCCAGCCGCTGGATGAGGATCATTTCCTGAAGTTGTTTCTCATCGAAAAAGAGATCCATAAAGCCAGGACGACACAGCGGCCGGGAAGCGCCCTTTTCCGGGCCGTCAACTATCCGGAGGTGATACAGGCCCTGGAGCGCGCCTACGCCATTCAGAAGCTGATCTACTTCTGCCAGATGGCCAATTATTACACCGGAACCCGCCAGGCGCTGCCTTTTGCCATTGACGAAGAAAGCCTGCCCCGGCCGGAATTCACCCCCCGTGAGGCCATCGTTTACGACACCTGGATGGCTGCCCTGAAGTTCATCAAGGGAGAAGGCCTTTATTTTCAAGCCATCCGGCAGCAACTACTGGCCCACCCCGGCCTGTTCTCCAATAACGACAAGCGCAACCTCTGCGGTTACCTGCAAAATTTCATCGTCCGCTCCGGGGCGCTCAACCGCTACGAAAAGTACACCAACCTGCTGGAGCTGCTGCAGTTCCAGGCGCGGCACGAAGTCTTCCACGACTTCAACCTCACTGCCGGCATCTTCTGGGTGATGACGGCCATTTCCGCTACGCTCGGGCAGATGGATTGGCTGGATGAAGGGGTACTGGCCCGGGCCCGGAAATTCAGGGACGGCAGTTATCAGGTGTTCCTGGCGAAAAAGCGCCTGCTGGAGGGGCAGTTCGGCCGGGCGGAAAAGCTGCTCGACACCGCGGAGGCCATTATCGGGAACATAGACGGGCAGGTGCAGGCCTTGAAAATGGCCCTCGTCCTTTCTCTCAAAAACCAGATCTATTACGATAGCGGAGAACACGGCCGTTTCCACCACGGGGTCAACCGTTTCAAGACCTTCCTCAGCAGCGGCAGGAAATTCTACCGGCTGATCCCACCCCAAAGAAGAGACATCGTGGATGGGAACCGCGCCTTCAACAACCTCTGCGCCCAACTCCTGCGCTTCAACGAAGCCGCCGCCTTAAAAAAAGAACGGATCAAAAATTACCACAAAATTGCCGCCAGGCTATACGTGCCGGATAAGGACGTGTATCAGGAAGAATGGCTGCAGCAGAAAGTCGAAGCGCTGTTGCCCGGAAACATCTACGAGCCCCTCTTCCGGGAAAGGGAGCTGCTGAAAAACCAGTTCGAACTGGCTCCAGGCGGCGCTTTCAACCGCAGCCTCGACGGGTATTTACAATTGCTGGACAGCGTGGGGCAGCCCCTGCATCCCAACCACCGGCGGGCCGTGGAAAACTTCGTCCGGTACCTGCGCCGCCTCCACCCCCTGAAGGAAGCGCCCTCAACCGATGCCCTGCGGGAACTGGAGAGCGCCATTTGCCGCGAAGGGCTGCTGCAGGAACGGGCATGGCTGCTGCGTTCTGTTTTCCACCTGAAAAACAGCATACCTGCCGGCAGCCCGGCGATGCATTGAGTAAATTTTGTTAGCTTTCCGCCGGAAAACCCTGAAGTATGCAACGCATCCGCCCTATTGAGATCTTACTGACAGAAGTGGTGATCTACCTCATCATCTGGGTAGCCAACGATTATATGGCCGCTATGCTCAGCCTCATCTTCGGCGGCATCTTTCTGCTTATCCTGCTCGCCTCTCTGGTGATGGAGCTGGTGGAGAAATCGAAGGTGCCGCGCCTGTACTTCACCTTCATGTGGTTGTCCGTACTGGCGCCCGTCATTGCCGCCATGCTCTATTTTCTGATCAACAGGGGAATGGAGTGGATGTAAAATTTAAACCCTTTCAAAATAGATGGTCATCGGATACGTCCCCCCGTAACCGTCCGGCATGATGAAAGTGATGCGCATGCTGTTGTTGTCCAACTGTTTGATGGTGCCGTTGCTGTTGCCCAGGTAAGTGGAAGCCAGGGTGATGGCGTTGCCGCTGATGTAGTAGTTCTGATACTCGGAGCCCACGGTGCTGGCCAGCAGGGCCGTGCCATTGTCGTAAAAAGTGAAA
The DNA here is from genome assembly GCA_024103175.1 of Phaeodactylibacter sp. Taxonomy (GTDB): domain Bacteria; phylum Bacteroidota; class Bacteroidia; order Chitinophagales; family Saprospiraceae; genus JACJXW01. Next base: position 3,900 of record JAGFJE010000028.1, on the reverse strand, counting down.
GTATAGGACAGCAGGTCGAGCGACTGCTGGTACTCGGCGCCCATCTGGCGGATGGATACGCCGTTGGAGCGCAGGTCTGTCACCCGCCAGGAGCCGAGGATGCGTTCAGCCTTGCCGGCCGGGGCCGGTTCGGGCTCTTCGTAGGGTTCAGAATAGGACGAGGAGCCGTCATCGGAGGGTGGCGCCGCCGGTTCTTCGGTATAGGCGGGGGGCAGGTAATCCTCTTCGTAGGCCAGTTCCTCCTGGATAACGGCAATTCCGATCAGGACGACAATAACCGCCCCCAGTCCGGCCGCCCACCAGCGCCAGCGGCGGCTTTTGGGCTTGGCCGGAGCGGGGCGCTCGGCAGCTGCCGCGCCGCCCATAGAACGCTGTTGGGGCTCATACTCCTCCAAAAGCTCCGAGGTAGAAGAGGCGGGAGGTTCCGAGGTACGCGCCAGCCGCTGGCGGCACACCCGGATGAGGTCTTCGATCTTGGGGTCGTCGCCCGTCCGGGCCGCCTCGTTGAAGTACTGAATGGCCAGGCGGTAGTTGCCCTGCCTCATGGCTTCCTCGCCGCTCTGGTAATACTGGAGGAAGGTGATGCCGTTGGTGCAGAAGTTGATCTGTTGTTCGATGTATTCGTAGTTGGGGGCAAAGCCTTCCATGTAGTAATGGAGGCTTTCCCGGTACAGCTCCCGGGCCTCCTCCAGTTTTTTGGCGGTGAAGAGCGCCTCGGCCCGCTTGATGCGCCCTTGGAACTGCTGCTGAATGTCTTCGCGTTCGGCGTCTTTCTGGGCCAGTTCTTCCAGGATCTTCCGGCGCTCGGCATGTTTGGCCTGCAGGGCGTCGAGGCGCTGCCGGGCCTCTTCCAGGTATTTGCCGGCGCCGGCGTACTTCTGCAGGTAGTTCTTGTAGGCCAGCTCGTTGTCTTTTGCCCGGGCGCTGCGCCATACCTCTTCCTCCCTGAGGGCCAGCAGGCGGCGCTCCGCCTGGGTGGCGTACTGGCCGGTGGGATAATATTCGAGGTAGTTCTGATAGGCCTGCACACTGTCTTTTTCCTGCACGTTCTTCCAGAAGCCCGCTTCGCTTACCTTGAGGTGGAAGACGAACTCGCCGCCTTCATCCGCCGAGTTCTGAATGCGGCCGTCCACAGGGTTCTGGCGGGCCTTACCGGCGACGAATTCCTTGACGTATTGTATCAGGGCGGTGGTATTGACCGCCCGTTTGGTATTGCGCTTCAGGTAGGTGAGCAGCCCGCTGGCGAAGGGGCTGTTCTCCCCCGCCCTGCCGTCGGAGACTGTCTCGATGCGGCCCGAGCTGATGATGCGGCGGGAGCGGAAGTGTTCGTCGATGGAGGTATTGCGTTTTTTGACCACGAGGGAGCCGGAAAAACAGGAGTCGATGATCAGCAGCACGTGGTGGGCGTCGATGGCGTTGATGCGCTTGATGATGTTGGAGTTGGAAATGAAGCGGTCTTCCGTGTCGATCCGGGCGTCGACCGGAATCCAGTGCCCCTCGTCGAAATCGTCATCATAGTGGCCGTGGCCGGAGTAGTAGACGAGCAGGTTGTCCTGCGGGGTGATCTTGCGCTTCAGCTCGCGGATGGCGTCGTAGATGTTGGCCTCGGTGGCCCGTTCATCAAAAAGGGTAATGATGTGTTCTTCATCGAACTGGTACTGCCGGGTGAGCACCTGGATGAGGTCGCGGGCGTCCTTGACGGCATTGTCCAGCGGCGTCCAGTGTTGATAACGGTCGATGCCGACGGCGAGGAGGTAGTTTTTTCCCTGGCGGGGATCGTAGTCTTGTTGGGAGCCTGAAAGGTCTATGCCTCGTTCCATGATTTTGGGATTTAATAGTCAGGTGTTGTGTGAGGGGGTAGGGTTAGATTGTTGGATTGCTGCCGTTCGACAAGCTCAGGTTGAAATTGTTGGAGTGTTCGGAGGACGCTGGTTAGTTGATGCTTTTTGAGGGGTCAGCTTTCGTCAATGATCCGGACGATATTTACTTTGATGCCTTCCATTATTTCGACATCCTTATTCCAGTCCGTTGTTTGCCAATCCTCATATTGCCTGGCGGTCATTACTTTTTGAGTGTCTGTAAATATCCAGATCACTTTATCGACGCCAAAATCCAGTAATTGATCAGTTTTCTCATGGTAATACCCCAGGGGATTCCGGATCTCTTCCAAATCTGCCTTGGTGTCAATCTCAATTACAATTCTGGGGGGGACTTCAAGATATTTATTGACTTTGGGAACGCCCTTCAATGTTTTCTTTTCATAAATGGCCAGGTCAGCTGCTCTCCAGGACTTATTGCCGAACTTCAATCCAACTTCGTTGGAGATGATCTGATATTGTTTCAGGTCGAGCAACTTACTTAACAGAATAACCAACTGCGTGCCTATTAATGCCTGTAAATAACTATTTCCCCTCAGCTCGTCAATTTGTTTTTCTCCTGATAAGTAGTCCTTGTAGCCTTTATAATAGATCGGTTTTCCATCCACCATTTCGTAGATCAATACTTCGGGTATCGTTTTTACAGCGCCTTCCATTTTGCACTTTTTTAGTTACCAAGTTGCGTTGTGTAAACAAAAATAAGGCTTTCCGGCGTCAATTCCTAGAATGGCCCACCACTCAAACGGAAGCCGGCCTCCGTCCGACATAGTCGGCTCCTGCCGACGGAGTCGGAAAGCGGAAAGTGGAATTTCACCTGGCAAGGCCCGACTTCCGACCCGTCTTCGTTCCTCTTCCGGGTAAACTTCCGATTTCCGATTTCCGATTTCCGATTTCCGATCCGTCCTCGTACCTCGGCCGGGTAAACTTCCCACTTCCGGCTTACTTAAACGTCGGCACGGCGCTGTACCGCTCCACAAATTCCTTCATCTCCTCCACCATAGCCGGCGAGCCGATGGCGATGGTGATGCGCTGGTGCAGGTGCTCCACCGGCAGTTCCAGCACGCGCTCCAGCTGGCAGGTGATGGCCTTGCCGCCGGCCTGCTCGACGATGAAGGACAGCGGGTTGCACTCGTATACCAGGCGCAGCTTGCCCTGCGGGTACTTGCGGGTATTGGGGTACAGGAAAATGCCCCCCTGGAAGAGGATGCGGTGGATGTCGGACACCATAGATCCGATGTAGCGCAGGCGCAGGTTGAGGTCCGAACAGTGGTCGATGTAGCGGCGCATTTCCACATCGAACTTGAGGTAATAGCCCTGGTTGACCGAGTAATAGTTGCCGCGGTCGGGGATCTGAATGTCGGTATGGGACAGGCAGAACTCGCCGATGGAGGGGTCGAGGGTGAAGCCGTTGACGCCCCGGCCGGTGCTGTAAACCAGCAGGGTGGAGGTGCCGTAGAGGACGTATCCGGCGGCGACCAGCTCGGTGCCTTTCTGCAGGAAGTCTTCCAGCAGCACCGGCCCTTCCGGGTCGCTGACGCGGCGGTAGATGCCGAAGATGGTGCCTACCGACACATTCACGTCAATGTTGGAGGAGCCGTCCAGGGGGTCGAAGACCACCACATACTTGGAGGTTTTGGAGGCCACCGACTGTATGGGAATGAAATCTTCGAGTTCTTCGGAGGCGATGCCGCAGCATTCGCCGCTGTTCTTCAGGCAATCGATGAGCTTTTCGTTAGCGTAGAGGTCGAGCTTCTGCACGTCTTCGCCGGAGACGTTCTCCGACCCGGCCTTTCCGAGGATGCTGACCAGGCCGGCTTTGTTGACTTCCCGGTTGACGATCTTGGCGGCCACGCCGATGTCGCGAAGCAGGCCGGTGAGTTCGCCGGAAGCATAGGGGAAATCCTTCTGGCGGCGGATGATAAATTCATCAAGGGTTACAATTCGGTTCATGCGTGGTTAGGAATGTTTTTGTTTGTTAAAAGAGCAGCGTAAATATAAGGGTAATGGGGGAGAAATCTTTGGT
>JAGFJE010000008.1 GCA_024103175.1 Phaeodactylibacter sp. | reverse complement strand
CATTCTCATCAGCGGGGGCACGGCCCATATCGGCAACGGGCGGGTGGTCGAAAACAGCGTCATTATCGTGGAAGAAGGTAAGATCACTTTTGCGGATGACGCCGCCATTATGCCCCGTCGCGACTTTGCCGGATTCCGGCGTATTGACGCTACCGGCAAACACATCTACCCGGGCCTGATCGCTCCGGCCACCAACCTCGGCCTGGTCGATATCGGGGCGGTGCGCGCCACGCGGGATTACAACGAAACAGGCAGCCTCAATCCCAATGTGCGCAGCATTATCGCTTATAATACCGATTCGCCCATCATTCCCACAGTACGGTCCCAGGGGGTGTTGCTGGCGCAGGTGGCCGCGCAGGGCGGCCGCGTGCCCGGCATGTCGAGCATCGTACAACTCGACGCCTGGAACTGGGAGGACGCCGCTTACAGTACCGACGAGGGCATTTTCCTGAACTGGCCCGGCCTCTTTTCCTACAGCTGGAGGTCGCGCAGCTTCAGCCAGAACGAGGATTACGGGAAAGAGGTGGAAGAGCTGAAGCAGTTCTTTACCGAAGCGCAAGCCTATGCCAAACTGCCGGCCCCCTCCCGCACCAACCTGCGCTTCGAGGCGATGAAGCCCCTCTTCAGCGGCGAGCGCCGGCTGTACATCGAGGCCGAAGACGCTAAGGAGATCACGCACGCCGTTCACTTCTCCAAAGCATTCGGCATTTCGGCAGTGATCGTAGACGGGCGGGAAGCCTGGATGGTGGCGGAATTACTCAAAGAGAACAACATACCCGTCATCCTTCGGGAAACCCACAGCCTGCCCAACCGCATCGACGCCGATGTGGATCAGCCGTTCAAGACGCCGGCGCAGCTGAAGGAAGCCGGCGTCCTGTTCTGCTTCAGCTCCGACGGGTACTGGCAGCAGCGCAACCTGGCCTTTCAGGCGGGCCAGGCCGTCGCCTACGGGCTGAGCTACGAGGAGGCTATCGCCGCCCTGACTTCCAATACCGCCCGCATACTGGGCATCGACAGCCGCACCGGAACGCTGGAAGCCGATAAGGACGCCAACCTGGTCATCTGCGCCGGCGACCTGCTCGACGTTCGCACCAGCAAGGTCGAAACGGCCTTCATACAAGGCCGGGAAGTGGGCCTGGATAATGTGCAGAAACAGCTGTATCAGCGATTTAAAGCCAAATACGAAAGGAAATAAAACATTAAGATCTGCTAAGATCAGTTAATGTTTTACTAAATATGAGCGATAAGGGGCGAAAGTGCAATGGCGCTTTCGCCTCTTGCGTTACCAAAAGGGTGGCGCGCCGTCATTATTGTTGAATGAGGAAAGACTTGACAAGTTTTGCCACCGGCAACCCCTACGAAAACTTGTCAAGTCTATTTTACAGTTTTTTATCTCCCAAACCTTGCAACTATTGCCGGTTTGAACCTATTTTTAGAGTATAACAGATAAAGGAACGGACATGAAAAATATATTGCTGCTGTTGATTATTGCCCTTGGCTTTACAGGCATGGCCTTTGGGCAGGCCAGTGGAACAGTGAGTGTCGCCGGGAAGCAATACCCATACATCGTCGATGATTGCGGAGATACGTTGATCGTGGCTACGCTCGACGATGTCTCTATCTCCACCATGCGGGAATTTAAGAGCCGGGAGGATTACCTGCGCTACCGCCGCTACCGCCGGTACGCCGCCAAGGTATATCCCTACGCCGTAGAGGCGGTCAAGATCTTCCGGGAAGTGGAATACGCCACGCAGACTATGAAGGATAAGCAGCGCAGGAAGTACATCAAATCCCTCCACAAGGACCTGAAGCGGGAATTCACCGACCCCCTGAAAAGCCTGACTAAGACGCAGGGCATGATCCTGATCAAAATGATCGAGCGGGAGCTGGACACGCCGGTCTATTACCTCATCAAAGACCTGCGCAACGGCCTGACGGCCACTTACTGGAGCACCATGGGCTCCCTCTTCGGCCACGACCTCAAGCAAGGCTATATCGTAAGGATGGACCCCATCCTCGACGCTGTGCTGCAGGATATGGATATTTCTTATGACCTGCCGGACAGGAAGGGGGTGAAGTAGGAAGAGGTATAAAGGCAGTTTCGGGAACTCTGCATTAATATTTTTCCTTTAAGTCTCCCTCATCGTATAGATCCTCCTCATCATGCAGAAAGGCAAAGCTATCCGACTTGCTGACAAGAGTTTCTATACCTCTCTGAAGAATTTGATCTTCGTATTTTTTGAGTATGAAATCAGCAAAATCAGCAATTTCATGAATTTTATCTTCAGGAAGCTTTTCCAGCGTTTCTACAGTCCGGTTAATTAATCCTCTTTTTGTCATATCCTGGTTCTTTCCAACAAAATACGGATTTACACGGGGTATATCAATGAGGCCGTACAACAATCCCAGCCATCCAACAATCTAACCATCAAGCAATCCCCATCCAACCTACCCCTTCACCCAACTCGTCCCCTCTTTACTGTCCTTCAGCACAATATCCAGCTCTTTCAGCGCATCGCGGATCTTGTCGGAGGTCGCCCAGTCCTTGTTGGCGCGGGCTTCCTGTCGGATGTCGATGATGAGCTGCATCAGGCCGTCGGTGATGCCGTTGCCTTCGGAGGCGCCTTCCAGTTCGTCCTTCAGGCCGAAGACGTCGTAGATGAAGTCGTGGAAAGCTTGCTTCAGGCGGTTGAACGTTTCCGAGGAGACTTCGTTGATCGGCAGGCGTCCGTCTTTCAGGCTGTTGACCCTGGTGACCAGTTCGAAGAGTACGGCCAGGGCTTTGGGCGTGTTGAAGTCGTCGGACATTTCTTCATTAACCTGCCCGATCAGCTTCTCGAGCTCTTCGCCCAATGGGCCTTGTTGCCCTTTACCGGTGTAAGCCATGGCCTGCAGGGTTTTATTGGCCTCCATCAGTCGGCGGAAGCCTTTCTCGGCGGCCAGCAGGGCGTCGTCGGTCAGGTCGAGCGTGCTGCGGTAGTGGGACTGCAGCATGAAGAAGCGCACCACCATGGGCGAGTAGGGTTTGCTGAATATCTCGTTCTCACCCGAGAAGAGCTCCATCGGCGTGATGGAGTTGGACTTGCCCGTTTCCGGGTCCGGCGTTTTGGACATCTTCCGGCCGTTGAGCAGCAGCATATTGCCGTGCATCCAGTAGCGGACGGGCATGCAGCCGCAGGCGCCGTAGTTCTGGGCGATCTCGTTCTCGTGGTGGGGGAATTGCAGGTCCATCCCGCCGCCGTGGATGTCGAACTGTTTGCCCAGGTATTTGGTGCTCATGGCCGAGCATTCGAGGTGCCAGCCGGGGAAGCCCACCGACCAGGGCGACGGCCAGCGCATGAGGTGGCGCTCGTCGGCCTTGATCCAGATGGCGAAATCGGAAGGGTCGTTCTTTTCATCCTGGTTTTTCAGGTCGTCCCGCGTTTCCGAAAGCAGGTCTTCGACCCGCTTGCCGGAAAGCTTGCCGTATACGCCGTGATCGTTAATGAACTTGGGCGTATCGAAATAAACCGAGCCATTCCTGACATAGGCATAGCCGTTATCCAGGATCTCCTGCACCATCTGTATCTGTTCGACAATGTGCCCGGTTGCCGTCGGTTCGATGCTGGGCGACAAGGTGTTGAGGATACCGAGGATGTGGTGGAAGCTGCGGGTGTGCCGCTGCACCAGTTCCATGGGCTCCAGCTGCTCCACGCGCGCCTTTTTGGAGATCTTGTCCTCGGCGTCGGCGTCGGCGTCTCCTTCCAGGTGGCCCACGTCGGTAATGTTGCGCACGTAGCGCACCTTATACCCCAGGTACATCAGGTAGCGATAGACGACGTCGAAGGACACGAAGGTCCGGCAGTTGCCCAGGTGGACGTCGCTGTAAACCGTAGGCCCGCAGACGTACATGCCTACGTGGCCCTCGTGCAGGGGTTCGAATGTTTCTTTTTGTCGGCTGAGGCTGTTGTATATCTTTAAATTGTGCTCCATTCGGACGTCGCTTTTTGAGCCGCAAAAATAAAGGCTTTGCGGGAGAATGAGTGGGTTGAGATCCGGATTTTGTGATCCTGTAGGAAATATTACGATCTTGTAGGCGGTTTAGTTCAGGTTGGAGCTAATAAAAGCAAAGGCTTTTCTGTTTCCGCAATTTCATACAGCTTTTTATGCCGCATTCCCCTTGTAAGGCTCTATTTCCCTCAACTCCTCAGACAAAACATCCGACTGTTCTTCCAGGTCGTAGTCATCCTGCAGGCCCAGCCAGAACTTTGGGGAATTGCCGAAATAAACGCTTAGCCTCAGAGCCGTATCAGCCGTTATCCTCCTTTTACCCTTTGTTATCTCACTGATCCTCGTCTGTGGTATTTTCAAGTCTTTGGATAGCCGGTATGCGCTGATCTCCAAAGGTTTTAGAAATTCCTCTAATAGAACTTCTCCCGGATGTATATTGGGTAGCTTTTGCATATTTTTTCTCCTTTTTAGTGATAATCAATTATTGACACCTCATAAGAATGGCTATCTATCCATTTGAAAATGATCCGCCATTGGATATTTATTCGAATACTATAAAAATCCTTCAAATCTCCTTTTAATTTCTCCATGTGGTTGGAAGGAGGTATCCTCAGGTCATCCAGGTCTTGAGAGTTATTCAACATCCTTAACTTTCTTCTCCCTACAGGTTGAATTTGGGGAGGCAGCTTTTTCCAGAACTCACCTCTCCATATCTTTTCTGTTTCCTTATCTCCGAATGACTTGATCATAATGACGCCGATCGTTACTAACGTCAAAGGTAAGGGTTTCCTTTTCAAGAACAATAGAAAATTGGAAAAAAGAACTTATTATTCCACCAGCCGCACCACCCCATACACCGGATAATGGTCTGAAAACTCTGCCTTTTCTATTTCATGCCCCAGCACCTCAAACTCCGGGCCGGCCATCACATAATCGATCCGCAGGGCGGGGATGCGGCCGTTGTAGGTGACGCCCAGGCCGCGGCCTTTCACTTTGAAGGCATCCTGCATGCCTCGGGAGAGCGTGTGGTAGGCGTAGGATTGGGGGATCTCGTTGAAGTCGCCGCAGAGCAGCACCGGGTGTGGGCTTTTCCCGATCAGTTGAGCGACTTCATCCGCCTGTTCGGCACGCAGGATGGCCGCCCGTTTGTAGCGCCCCATCATACCGCGGATACGAAGCCAGGTCTTTTTATCCTGCAGGTTGGCGTCTTCTGCCACCTGGTTGGCGATATGGGTGACAGAGTTGGACTGCAGGTGTACGTTGAACAGGCGGACGGTACGCCCGCCGATCTCCAGGTCGGCGTACTGATAACCGTTGACCCGGTTGGGAAAGTAGTGGGTGTTATGGGCTTGGATGGGATAGCGAGAAAAGATGGCCAGGCTGCCTCCCTTCTGGAAAATCACGTGCTTCAGCGGGCTGTTGGCCTTGATGTAGTCGATAAAATAGTTCACACGGCGGGGAGAGGGGAATTCCTGAAAACAGATGATATCCATACCCTCCAGGGGAAAAGAGCCCGGCAGTTCTTCCCGGGTGAAGCGCTCGCCTCCTTTGCCGCTGTGGTGAAACCCATAGGAGTTGAATGCCATGGTACGAATGCTGCCTTCCGGATATTGGCGTGCTCCGAAATGCAGGCCGACATAGGATTGAAAGTGGCTCCAGCCCAGCAGGATACAGCCCAGGGAGAAGAGGAGGTAATATTTCTTCATGATCATCCAGCCGATGATGCAGAGGACGTTGCCGAGCAGCAGCCAGGGGTAGAGCAGGCCGACGAAAGACAGTGGCCAGAACGTGGCCGGGCTTACATAGGGCGCCAGATAAGCGAGAAGCGTAACCAGGATGAGCAGGATATTGATCCACCGCAGCAGTCGGTAAGGTTTACTTTTTGCTCGCATTGAAAAGGAATTCTTTCTCTTCCCTGGTGAGGCTTTCGTAGCCCGACTTTTTGATCTTGTCCAGGATGGCGTCGAGTCGTTCCTGATAGCCCTTGCCGTTGGAGTCGGAGGAAGCTTCGCCACGGCTGCTGGAACGGGTGCGGCTGCGGCTCCGGTCGCGGTTGGGATTGCGATAGACTACCTTGGGGCGGCTGCCGCGGCCCCCGCTGAACAGGCTGCTGAAGAAGCTGCTGATGCGGTCCAGCAGGCTGTTTACCGGCGCCGACCAGTCGTTGCCATTCCTAAGTTGTACGACGAACAGCCAGCCGAAGGCCGCACCGCCCAGGTGAGCAAAGTGGCCGCCGGTATTGATGTCTCCGGCCATGCCCACCAGGTCGATGAAGACGAGCACGGCTACGATGTATTTCAGCTTGACATCCCCTATGAAGAGCAGGCGCATAATGTAGTCGGGGGCAATGGCGCCGGCGGCGACCACGATGGCCATTACCGCTGCTGAAGCGCCCAGGGCGTAATGGGTGCCCGCCCCGCCGTAGGGCAGCAGGTTGACGGAAAGGAAGTAAACGATACCTCCCAGGATGCCCCCCAGCAGGTAGAGCGGCAGGATGCGCTGGTTGCCGATGAAGTCGCCCACAATGCGCCCGAACCAGTACATGAACAGCATGTTCCACAGGATATGCCAGAAGCCTTCGTGTAGGAACATGCTGGTGATGATCACCCAGGGGTGGGTCAGGTTGTGCAGCCAGTCGGACGACATCATGAAGAACTGCATGAACTTGTTGTACCATTCCGGCGTCGTCCATTGGTTGCTGATTCGGGCGATTATCCAAACGATGTTCACCAACACATACACCGCTACATTGACTATGATAATACGGGTGACCATATTCCCATAGCTGAATTCCCGCTTAACATCGTCCCAGATTGACTGCAACATTATTTTCTCACTATTCAGGTTAACAGAAAAGGCTCAACCTCTAAAAGGCTTCTGAAAATAGGCCTTTTTACTGATCTTGCCAAAAACTTTGGATCAGAAACTGATCACTTTCTATGAAACAACTCAGGGGGTAGGCGGTTGTGGTTATAATCTCGACCCAAACCTCTGCCAGTACAAAATTAACAAGAATCCGAATATCGCGCCGCCCACGTGGGCAAAATGAGCAACTCCCGAGCCGACGCCGCCAAACCCCATGAACAACTCGATACCGCCGTAGATGAGCACGAAGTATTTGGCTTTCATCGGGATGGGGGGAAAGAGCAGTTGTATGACCTGGTTGGGGAAGAGGGTCCCGAAACCGGCCAGCAGGCCGAAGATGGCGCCGGAGGCGCCCAGTGCCGGATAGTGGATGATTATGGGGTCGGCGCCCAGAAAGTTCAGTTCGATATATTTGACGAAGAGGTGGAGGGCAAGCGCCCCAAAGCCGGTGAACAGGTAGAAATACAGAAAACGCTTTGGCCCCAGCGCTGCTTCCAGCGGCGGCCCGAACATGAACAAGCCAAACATATTGAAGAACAGGTGGGTGATATCACCGTGCATGAACATGTGGGTGACGATCTGATAGGGCTGGAAAAACGGAGAGGCCGGGTAGAATATCGCCAGCTGATAACGCCCCCAGTCCATGCTGTTGAGGGAGGCGCCCCAGGTGGGTTCGCCCATCAGCAAAGTGCCGAAATACATCAGAATATTGATGATCAGCAGGTGCTTGACAACGTCGGTAATCCTAAACATAAACGTGCTGCTGTGAAAAGGTTTTTAATAGGAACGCCTCAACTCTCAAAACGTTTAGCCAGGCTGTCCAGCTCAAGAGTGATGAAGCAACTGCGGCCCGAAGGGCTTTTAAAAGGCGCCTCGCAGGCGAAAAGCTGGTCGATGAGCGCCTGCATCTCGGCGGGGCTCAGCGCCTGGCCTCTCTTGATAGCAGCACTGCGCGCCATAGCGCGGGCAATGGTTTCCTGGGTATCCAGTTTCATATCCAGGTCTCCCTTGTACTGTTCGAGCAGCGATTCGATCACCTCGATCTCGTCTTTTTTGCCGGCCATTTCCGAGGGCAACCCATTGATCACAAAGGTGTTGACGCCGAACTCCTGGATGTCAAAGCCCAGCAGGTTGACCTGCTCCAGTATTTCTTTGAGCAGGGTGGCGTCATTGGGGGAAAGGGTGAGGGTTCGGGGAAACAATTGCTTCTGGGAGGAGGCCTTTTGCTGTTTGAGCACCTCGAGAAACTGTTCGTAGAGGATGCGCTCGTGGGCCGATTGCTGGTCGATCAGCAGGATACCTGATTTGATCTGGCTTACGATATAGGTGTTGTGTACCTGATAGGGTTCTTTCTGCTGTTGTTTTTCCGCGCTTTTCATCCCTGTTTCTTCCGAAAGGGGCGGCTCCTTATGCCAGTTGCTTTCCAGGGTCAGGGGAGTGGGAGCGGGCGCTTCCGGTTTTTCGGGTTTATCGAATTCATCCAGCCCTTCGTACAACTCCTGCCAGTTCTGCAGGTTGCTGGCGCGGCGGGCGCTGTCCTCCTCCGTCCGGTTGCTATGCGTCGGCCCGGCGGAAGGCGAACCTGTGTTGGAAGAAGCCGAGCGCACCGTTTCGTCCCGATGCGGCCGGGGTTTGGCCTGTGCCGGGCGGCCGAAGTTGGTGTCAATATCGAAATCGAGGGTGGGCATGATGCTGTACTGGCCCAGAGCATGGCGGACGGCCACTTTCAGGTAATTGTACACCAGCCGCTCATCCTCAAATTTGATCTCCTGTTTGGTGGGGTGCACATTGATGTCGATGCGCGCCGGGTCCGTCTCGATGAAGATCACGTACAGCGGGTAGGTATCTGCCGGCAGCAGGTTCTCGTAGGCGCTGGTTACGGCGTGGTTGAGGTAGGAACTCTTTATAAAGCGGTTGTTGACATAAAAGTACTGTTCGCCTCTGGTTTTCTTGGCAAACTCGGGCTTGCCCACAAAGCCGGAAAGCTTGAGGATGTCGGTCTCCTCCGATACCGGGACTAGTTTTTTGTTGGAACTGGCGCCGAAGATCCCGACCAGGCGCTGGCGCAGGTTGCCGGCCGGCAGGTGGAACACTTCCGAGCCGTTGTGGTGGAGGGAGAAGAATATGTCCGGGTTGGCGATGGCGATGCGCTGGAACTCATCCATGACGTAACGCATTTCCACCGAGTTGGACTTCAGGAAGTTGCGGCGCGCCGGTACGTTGAAAAAGAGGTTCTTCACCGATATGGTGGTGCCGCTGGAACACTGGCAGGGTTCCTGGCTCTTCACCGCCGAGCCTTCGATCTGCAGCAGGGTGCCCAGTTCTTCCGATTGGCGGCGGGTGCGCATTTCCACATGAGCGATGGCGGCAACCGAGGCCAGCGCTTCTCCCCGGAAGCCCATGGTGCGGATGGCAAACAGGTCGCTGGCCTCCCGTATCTTGGAAGTGGCGTGCCGTTCAAAGGACATGCGGGCGTCGGTCTCGCTCATGCCGCATCCGTTGTCGATCACCTGTATGAGCGTCCGGCCAGCATCTTTGACTACCAGTTTGATACTCGTACTTCCGGCATCGATCGAATTTTCCATTAACTCCTTAACCACTGAAGCCGGACGCTGTATGACCTCCCCTGCAGCAATCTGGTTGGCAATAGCGTCGGGTAGCAGCTGAATGATATCAGCCATAGTAATACCTCACTTGGTTTATGGCCCGCCGGAGTTGGAAACCGCAGGCAGGCCGTTTGTTTAGTAATTGGGCTTCACTCAAAGTGCAGGGCCGTGTACCATCATTCCATCATTCCATCATTCCTTCATTCCTTCATTCCTTCATTCCTTCATTCCTTCATTCCTTCAAAACTGAGCCCCGCCACTCCCCACACTATCTGCAATCTTTGGCAAATATACGGTGATAAACAGATATGATAAAATGATGAGCACGGCAAGAACACCCAGCAAAATGAGGTTGGAGCGCATCATCTGCCGTTTGCGGAAGCTGGTATCCTTGGCGTAGCCCTTGCGGAAATTGGCCGAAAGGCGTGCTTTCAGGGCTTCCGCATCGCCCCCTTTCATCGCTTCGATCTGCTTGAGCCGTTCATCCCGTTCTTCCTTTTTGGGGTCCCAGAAACGAGGCTTGTATTTGTATTGCTGATGCTTGGGTAACTTGAAAAACCTCAATACTGCCATGATAAAAATACCTCTGTTTATAAAATGGTAAAATACGGTTTTTAATGCAATTTTGCGGAGGCGCGGCGGATTTTGTACCAACCTGCCACACTTCCGAAAATCCGCCCGCCTGTATGAAGTATATTTTCCCTTTTAACAGGCAGATCCGTTAAATAGTTATTCCTCTGCCGGGGAACACTTCACTGGAATAGATGCAGTAAATGCGTCTACGGCGCAGATAATTCCCAGTTTTTCTTCTTTTCACCGAAAAAACTTGACCTTTTGCCCGGGTTGTTACCATCTTCCGCCCGCAAAAATGAATCTATGATGCAGAAAAGTATTCTCCCGATCGCTTTATTTCTGTTTTCCATCTCCACTACCCTTGTCGCCGGCGGCGTTTCCGGCAGGGTGACTGACGCTCAGGGGGCCCCTCTTGCCTTTGCCACCATTTTCGTCCAGCAAACCGGAAGCGGGACTACCACCAACGAAGATGGCTATTATGAAATACGCCTCCAGCCGGGCGCCTATACGCTGATCTTCCAGTTCCTGGGCTATAAGACCGAATCAAGAGAGATACGGGTAGGGCAACGCATGGAATTACTCAATGTCAGCCTGCAGGAGCAGGCCCTGCAATTGCAGGAGGTCGAAGTGGTGGGAGGGGAAGGAACGGAAGACCCCGCCTACACCATCATGCGCAAGGCTATCGCCAAGGCCAGCTACCACCGCCAGCAGATCGAACATTACGAAGCTACGGTTTACGTCAAAGGCTCGGGCCGGCTGAAGGATTCCCCTTTTTTCCTGCGCAAAACCATGGAAAAGGAAGGCATCGATTCCACGGTGGCCTTTACTTCCGAGTCGGTCAGCCGCATCGAGTACCAGCGGCCGAATACCTTCAAAGAACGAGTCATCTCCATCTATAGCCGCGGCAATGACAACGACACCAGCCCCAACGGCTACATCAACGGAAGCTTTTATGAGCCCAAGATCACCGAGGCCATCTCTCCCCTGTCGCCCAAGGCCTTCGGTTACTACAAGTTCAGATACGAAGGCTTTTTTATGGACCGCGGCTATGGGGTCAATAAGATCCGGGTGATTCCCCGCAGCCGGGGAGAGGATGTGTTCGAAGGCGTGATCTACATCGTGGAAGACTGGTGGAGCATCTACAGCCTGAAGCTGAAAACCTACAAGCTGGGTATCGGGATCGAAGTGTACCAGATGTACGCTCCCATCGAGGACAAGGCCTGGCTGCCGGTGAGCCACAAGTTCGACGTCGAAGGTAAGATCCTGGGGTTTGCCTTCGAATACAACTACCTGGCCACGGTGAGCGATTACAAGATCGAGCTCAACCCGGAACTGGATGCCGATTTCAAGCTCATAGACGAAAAACTCAACCAGGAGCTGGCCGCCGAGCTGGAGCGCGCCCGGGCGCAGGATGATGACAAAAACGCTGAAATAAAAGAAAAACTGGCCACCGGTGAAGAACTCACCCGCAAGCAACTGCGCCAGCTGATGCGCGAGTACGAAAAAGAAGAACGCCAGGAGCAGGAAGAACCGGAGGTAGTCATGAATACTACCTTTGAAGTAGATTCTCTGGCTCGCCAACGCGACTCTGCCTACTGGGAGGAGATCCGCCCGGTGCCCCTCACCAAACAGGAAGTCAAAGGCTACGAACGCCTGGACAGCCTGGCGGTGGTGGAAGCGGAAAAGGAAGCTGCCGACTCCCTGCAATCAGTCGGGCGCCGCAAAAAACGAGGCGGCTTCAGCCCCCTCGACATCATCGGCGGCAGCAACTACAAGGTTGGGGAGAAACAGTACATCGCTCACGGCTCCCTGTGGGACCGCTTTTTTTTCAATCCCGTGGAGGGCTTCAACCTGCACACCGAGTTTTCCTATTCCCTCAACAAAGACAACCGCTTTGCCTTCACCCTCACGCCCCGCTACGCCTTCGCCCGGGAGAAGCTGACGGGAAAGGGACAGCTCAGTTACACCTATGGCCCAGAGGCCGGCCGGGATAATTTCTCACTGGAGGGCGGCCGTTACATCTACCAGTACAACCCTAACGAGCCGATCAGCAACCTGTTCCATACCTACCTCAACCTGGTCGAAGAGCGCAATTACATCAGCCTGTACGAAAAGGACTACCTGAAGCTATCCCACAGCAACCGGCTGCGGGAAAACTTATCCGTCGGCTTCAGCGCCGAATGGGCCAACCGTTACGCGCTGGAGAATAACACCACCCAGGTGTGGTTCAACAAGGACGATCGTACTTACGCCCCCAACATTCCGGAAAATGAGGAATTGGGCGCTGAAGTGCCGGAAACCGAGAAAGCCTTCGTCCTCGGCTTCAGCGCCGTGGCCCGCCCCTGGCAGAAATACCGCATCCGCAATAACGAAAAGGAACCCATCGAGAACTCCTCTCCGGAGCTGCGCCTGGCCTACCGGCAGGGATTGAAGAATATTGCCGAGAGCGTCACCGATTACAGCTACCTGGAAGTGGGGTTCAAGCACAAATTCCGCCCCGGCGTGCGCGGCATCGTCGACGTGAAGGTGGAGGCCGGTATGTTCCTCAACAACAACTACGCCGGATTCGCCGACTACCGCCACTTCATGGGCAACCGCATCCTGCTGGTGACCGCCGACCCGGTGGGGAGCTTCCGCCTGCTGCCCTACTACGAGCACAGCACCATGGACAAATTTGCCGCCGCCCATGTGCACTATCAGTTCCGGAAACTGCTCCTCACCCAGATCCCGGAAGTATGGCTGCTGGGCATTAAGGAGAATGTGTTCGTCAACTACCTGGCCACGCCTACTTCCGATCACTACACCGAAGTGGGCTATTCCATCGACAACATTTTCCGTTTCCTCCGCGTCGAGGCCGCCGTCGCCTTCCAGGATGGAAAGTACAAAGACTGGGGCATCCTGATCGGGATCGCTTCGAACATCGGGGGGAGCTTTACGGTGCGGTAAGGCCTGGCCCATTCTTTTCCGCCGGGGCGCCGCCGCTGATAGACGGAATGGGTATCACAGGAGAAACAACTTGTCTTTGACTTTCAGGGCGCCTGCCTGAATTGCGAATATTGATCAGGCGGCTGAGCAGGTCGAACCAGAATGGGGCGCCAAGGGAAATGGCCAGGGTGGTGAGCAGCCAGCCTGGGATCTTTTTGATGAGCCAAAAGAAATTGCCTCCGGAAATATAGGCGGCCTGGGCTGGAGGAGCATCCCACCCCAATCCGAGAGGAGAGCGCACATGCTGGATCTCATTTTGTATAAGGGAACTCAGCTGGCTGTTTATTTCGTTAAGCGTTTCCCCAACGTTATCGGTTGAGGCAGGGGCCAGGCTATTGTCATCAGCTGAAACGATGTAGTTACCCATTCTGGAGTTGTTGGCAAAATCATCGGCCAGAGCCATTACTGCTTTTAAGTTCTCGGGATTGGACGCCAGGTTCCGGTAGATCCGGATCGTATCTGCATTAAATGCCACTGACACGATCAGGCCGATAACCAACAGCGAGGATTGCAGGCGGCGCTTAAACTGTCCGGAAACGCGGTCCATAAACTGTTCGAAATCGATGGCGATCTTATGCTGGGCCATTTCCAGTTCCATCGGGCTTACCTCTTTTTCTTCCAGGGCTGCCTTACAAAGCACCTGCAGGTCGTTGGACCAATTCTGACAGGAATCGCCTTCTCCTTTTCGGCGGATGCACGCTGAATTTTCCTTACTTTCTCCTGTCTTCGCCTGATAGGTAGTTTTGGTCAGGGCTTCCTGATAAATAGCCATAACCTGCTCTGCCGAAAGATACGAAGGCAAGGACTCAATGAGATTAAAAAAGTATCTGCCTTTCAATTTATTATAGGCTTTGCTATCCAGGATAAGGCTTTTGAAGTCCGGGTCCTTCCTGCCGGCAGAACTCGTGTTTTTATCTTTGGAGGAAAAAAAAGAGGCGAGGAACCCGGAGAATTTAAACCGGTGTTTTTCAGGGGCTGGTTCGTAGTTTTTTTGGTAACCAGGCTTCTGGTACTGGCCTTCCTTCTGGTAGTCTTCCTTGTATTTCATTTCCAGGAGGGTAGTCAGGCCATCCAGCAGTATCTTTCCGCGCAGAGAAGTTGAAGTGGTGTAAAACTCCTGCACGATGGTGCCCAGCAGGCTGAGCAAGAGGAAGATGAAAACGATGCCGATTACGATTTCGAGGGTTTCCATGAGTCAATTGTTTTGTGCTGCGGCGGAGGTGAAAATAATAACTTTTTCAGGCAACTACCATACCTCCCAGTCGTTGCCAATATTTCGCACTCTGAAGTCGGGGGTTTGCTTACTATCAATTTTATCCCGGGCTTCTCTGGGCACTTCCCGGGCGAGAAGATCCTGTAGTTCGGAAACCGTGAGCTGCTGGTTTTCCCGCAAGGCTTTCAGCAGGCAGAAGGTAAATACACTGCCTTGCCAGTCTTCGTGTTCCTTAGCCAGTTCTGTACCCCCCGAACTGGCAATAACCGTGGCGCCCGTGCCCCTTCGGGCATCGAAGAAGGCGTCTTGCATCCGCTCGAAGGCTTTATTCAGCTGCCCGGCGACATCCAGGTCAGTAGCGTCGGCAGCCTCCTTGTCGATCTCTCCGGAGAAGCAGGTGTCGAGCAGCAGTAGCTTATGGCGGGCGGGAATATCATCGAGCAGGCCTTCCATCTCTTCGTAGGCGATACCTGTTTCCCGGAGGTTTCTTATATCCAGAGGGAAGGTGTCCAGGATCAGGTCATTGTTTTCGTCTGTTTCGCCATGGCCGGAAAAGAAAATAATGACCCGGTCATCCTCCCGGGTGTGGGAGAGTACCTTTTCTTTGATACTCAGGATCTCATCCCTTTCTACTTTTTCCAAGTGTTTGTATGATTCGTGGGCTTCGGCCAGTTCTTCCAAAAGCGCCCGGTACTCTTCTTCCCTGTTTTTGTCCTCTTCCCTTATTTCCTTAACAGTGGTGAAAGTAAGCACCTGATGGACCTCGTATTCCTTTTCAACATCGGGCCTTAAAAACAGGCGGATGAATTTCAGGATATTCAGAGCGGGAAAATTCAGATCCAGGCTCTTGTCCTTATGCCCCGACACTCCTATGCCGATCAGGTAAAGCCGGGGTTTAGGGTGATCTACGTTGGGGTTTGGGGTATAATTGACATAGAAGGTATCTCTGATCCATTCCACCCCTTGCTCGTTGAGGACGGAAACGTCAATTTTATTTAGGCCTGAGGATAAAACCAGTTTTATTTTTGCGGCCAGTTCCTCGTTATGGGGAGGTTCGAGAGACAGCCCCTTTGAGCCTTGTAGGGCCCGGGCCTTTTCTTCAAAGTCGAAATCAGAGATAAAAGCCTCTTTGATAGCTTCAATTTCCTTGTTCTTTTTTCCGAGCCAGGCCCTTTTCCCACAGATCGGTACATTATTCACATAGACGGCGAGGCGCTGTAGTTTTTTATCGTCTTTTCGTTTTGCGGCGTAAGCAACGAATTCCAGTTCAGGCTCATAGGTTGAACCGAGAATGCCATACTTCTCAATAATATGGGCCTGGGGTAAAGGCTCTCCTGCCAGGAGCTGTTCAATACTTATTGGAAGCGTGGCTTCCAGGTTACCAACATTTTTACCCAAAGTTCTATTTAGCCGTTTGAGATAGGCGTTTTCGTAGATACGGAGCAACTGTTCATCAACATTCCCTAATTTTTCCAATATCCGGTGTGGCCGGTTGAACAGCAGGTCAAACTGGTCGATGGGGTAAACTTTTTGTTTATGTAGAAAAGCTGTTAGGCCGTAGCCTTCGGAGGTGGAGTAATAATTCCCCAATTCATCGATGAGCAAAAATTTCTTTTCATTTACCGGGAAGAAGGTCCCGATGAAATTTCCGGTATCCCACCGGTAGAGTTTGATGCATTCTTCATTTTTTCTGGCCAACAGAATGATGGGCAGGTTGTCGAGGGGCATCACCATAGCATCCTGAAAAGGAGGGATGAAGGACACCGGCTTTTCCTCGGGCTCCAGTTTGCTCCGGTTGTACCGGTATTCGTCGAGGAGTTTAAATAAATTTTCCTTTTTCCAAATTTCCAAAGCATGGTTATCCGGGTTTTTCAGGAGCATAAACTCATCCCGCGGGCCAAAGAGAATGGGGCCTCTTACCGGTGGAAAAGCAATGGGGGGCAGAAGGTTTTCCGAGGCGGAAGCCGGGCCAGGCTGCCGGGACTTGAGGCCACTGCTTTCCAGGCTTTCAAACTCCAGAATCTCCACCTTATTGTTTCCGCGGAGGATCAGCAATTTCCCACTTTTATCAAACCTCGGATAGGGGATGGCCGGGATGCTCTCTTCCACAGGGGCAGGCAGGTGGGCAGAAGGCGTGCCCGCGTGGGAGCCCGGCGGTTCTTCCTGAGCTAACCGGGGTATCACCGTATAGGTAGAATGAGTGGGCGGGACGAAATTCCCGGGCGGCTGTTTGTCCGGCTCGTTAAGGCTTTCATCCGTGAAGCAGAAATTCCAGGCCTGCGGTGGCCTTTCTTCTCCTTGTTGTTCTTTCCAATTAAACAAGGTGACATGCGCCTTGTGGGAATCATCTGAATAAACGGCGGCGAGCCGGTTGGCCACCGGCTGAAAGGCCAAATGCCGGGCGCCTGGAAAATTCCAGCGGGCTATTTCTTGAAGGAATCCCGTTTCGAGCACCGCTATTTCCTCTTCTAAGGCCAAGGCCAGGAATTGGCCGTCTGGTGAAAAGGCCATTTCCCGAAGCCTCGCAGAAGCCAGGCTAAAGGATAAGCTTGTTAATTGGCCGTTGGGGGCAGTACTTTCGAGATGGAGGCCTCCGGCTTTTACAAAAGCGATCTTATCGCCTTGGCGGCTGATGGCCACTTTACTGACCCTCTCATTGGATTCCAGTTTTTTCTTCAACACAATGCCTTGGTGAAAGGAGAGCGAAAAAACTGAATTGTTCCGAAATACAAGGTTGGCTTCATCATTATCCTGCTTGATCATATTGATGATCTCCGGCCGGCCGGCATGGAATTTTCTTTCGAGCTGTCCGAATACTCGTTCAACATTCCATAAGTAAATGGGGCCGGGAGCGCTGGGAGTGCTTACAAAGTATTTCAAATCAGGAGCACTCACCGCCAGGCATTGGTGAACGGCTTCTCCATCTCCCCGGCTTTGATAAAGCCCTTCATCTGAATGAGCTATGGTAATGCTATCGCAATTATAAAGCTCGATACCATGCCCCAGGGAGGTTTTGTACGACAGTGCGTAATGCCGCCCATTCCATGCGTCCTGTTCTTTATGCCTAAGGTGGCCGGCATCTAAAATAGAAAAAGGCGATTCGATGCGATTTCCGCTATGTACACGGAAACCTAAATGTTCGGCCTTTCCTATCGAAGGGATGGTGTCTTCTGTAAGGAAATTTAATTGTACGAGTCTTCCATGATCATACGAATAGGCGTATTCGCCGGACCGGCTCAACCCACTAAGTGGCGTTATGCTGTTGTGGCCTATTAATTCGAAGGCGCCATCCACAAGGCTGAAAAGAGCCAATACGCTATCTCCCCCATTGGGGTTTTGGGGATCGGGATATTCTAGTAAAAGCGCCAAAAACTGGTGGGCGCTGTTGTAAACGTGGCTGCGTATGAAAAAGTCATTCTTAGGGCCTATGCGGCTGAGCTGTTCCTTTTCAATACTGCCCAAAAGGAAAGGAGAGCCCTCTTTCTCCATTTCGAGCGATACCACCGAAACAAGCCTGAGTGCGGCATTGCCAGCTTCATCAGCCCCGTACTCCAGGTAGGAATAATGAGCGCAATTGCTGCTCAGGTTGCCGGCAGGAAGCCCCGCCGGCCGTTGCTGCTCCCGGTTGCCATCCGGGAACAGGCGGATTTTTTCAATCTGTTCGTTTATTTCCGCTTCGGCCTTCTTTCTCACATCCGGGACCTTGTCCCGCTCCCATTTGTACAGCGCATATCCACCGTAGGCATAGAGATGATCCTCCGTCAGCCGTAACTTCGAAGGCTTTTCCTCCCGGAAATCGTATTCGAAGACTTGCTTGCCGGAGAGGATATCCCAGATGATCAGCGTTCCGTTCTCATCGAGCGAGGCCAGCAGGTACTCTTCTTCCTTATGCAATACAGCCGCCGCAACGGCCCTGAAGGTACCATGGCCAAGCTGGGGAATGATCTTGAATAAGCTGCTATCGCTCATAGGTTTTGGTGTATAAGGCCCATCGCTGTCGTTTGGCCGCAGTTATTCCGTATCCAGGGAAATATTAAAATTCTTCAGCAGCCACCGGGCGTAGTTTTCCTCTTCCGGGAAGTGCCTGTCATTTAAATTCCCCAATACGTTATTCACGGTTTTCAATAATTCTTTCTTCTGTTGCAGGAAGTCGGCAAGCAACCCTTGAACAAGGTGGAGTGTCTCCTCCTCATCCGGGATGAACAGGTTTACGGCTTCTATTTCGGTGTCTTCATCATTATCAATGTAGTGGAGCACCATGCGGTTGATCTTTTCCTCGCCGGCCGCTTCCAGAATGGCTGATTTTAGGATGGTGACATTCTGGCCGTCTATCGGCAGGTCAATTGTTCTCCTTTCACCAGAGCCATCCATCTCAAGTGCCAGCCGGAAAAAGCGGCCCCCCTCTTCAATGGGGAAATTTTTATCGCCGGCTTCTCCTAACACCAAGGTTTCATCCAGCATCAGCCACTTCTTTTCAAGGAGAAAAGTCCTGAACTTGTTCAGGCTGGGAAAAAAGGGGGAAGCCATCGTGTTGGTGGCAGTATTGAGAAGATCCCGTGCTCTATTCTTCCCTTCCAGGAAGGTTTTTGTGATTTTTACTGTTTTTCCCTCCCTGGTTTCTATCTTCTCCTCTTTAAAAACAATTATAGCATTATCGGATGTAAAGAGGAGCCTATCGCTGTCACTAAAAGTTCTGGGACTGGAAAGCTTATTTTCAGGGTTTATTGAGTTTTTAAAAACTTGGTTAAAAGTTGATGAGATGGTTTGGAATGTAGCCATGACAGATAAGGTTTAATAATATAAAAATTGCTTATTTTACTCTTTCATAATGTAACTGCTGGAGATATTGCGAAACAAACGTGCCCAACCATCTCCGCTCCCTGCCAGAATAAATTGGCTGTCGGGTGAAAATATGACACAGTACACTCCGGAGCCTTCAAAATCATTAAGTGTCTGTATAACTCCTCCTTCCAAATCAAAAAGAACTGCTATGCCTCCCTCCGCCCCAGCGAGGATATAATTGCCATCCGGAGAAAAAGCTAGTGAGTTGATGCCTCTTCCACCCGTGCGATTCTCACTGTTAATGATGAAAGTGTTTATTAAGGTGGCGTTGGTATTCCAAAGGGAAAACATAGCCCGATCTCCTCCCTTTCCACCCACGACGAAAGTGTTTCCATTCGGGGAAAACGCTACTGCGCTGATTGCACCTTCATTGACTGAAATTTTTTTTGATTCTTTTTGTTGAATATCCCATAATCGAACCTCACTATCCCCGCTGCCGGTTAAAAGGAAGCTGCCGTCAGATGAAAAACAAAGGGAAAGAACAACATCCGGATGGTTAAATACAGCAATAGAATCACCATGCAAATCCCACAATATGGCCAATGAATCTTCTCCCGCAGTAGCAATGAGCTGCCCGTCCGGAGAGAATGCCACTGCTTTAATATCATTGCGATGGCCTTGAAGGCCCCGGACAACCTCTCCTTCCCAATTCCATATTAAAGCTTGCCCATCATCGCTTCCCGTTAGCAAGTATTGGTTATCTGGTGCAATATCCAGACTCGTAATACCTCTTTTATGGCCAGATAACGAAGTAGCCTTAGTCCCATCAGGATTCCATACAAAAGCCGGGTAATCTGCTAAGGGAATAAATAGCATGGCTAAGTTGTTGGGATCAACAGAAGGGTCATTTAGCATCAGCACAATTTCCTGCTCGCCATTACCGGTAGCGCTCAAAACACTTTGCCCATCCGGTGCGAAGGCAACCGCCGCCACCCCTTTGGCGTGCGGGCCGAAAGCCTGAACTACTTTCGACTGGCGCTTCCACCACCTCAGCATACCGTCGGCGCCTCCACTGGCAAAATATTGCCCATCTCCGAAAGGACAATCCATCCCATCAGGACAAGGCGGCGAAAAGGCGGCGGCGTTGACACTCTCCTCATGGCCCCGGTAGGTTTTCAGGTTCTTCGCCTGGAGGTTCCAGAGTTTTATGGTTTTGTCCATACTGGCTGTAAGCAGAAAATTTCCATCCGGTGAAAAAGCCACACTGTTGATCCGGTTGGTATGGCCTTTGAGCGGGGAGAGCAGGATACTGTCGATGCTCCAGTAATAGGCCGTGGCATCTTCCCGGCATCCGGCAAGGAAGGTTTGGCCATCAGGGCCGAATGCAACGGAGGTTACATTGGCAGGATGGTTAAAAACCTGTACCAGTTCTCCCTCTTTATTCCACAAATACACCTCGGTGCTGCCAATACTGCTGGAGAGGAAATACCGGCCATCTTTTGAGAAATCGAGGCTGGTGATCTGAGTATTGTGGAGGTAGCGCGTCCAGAGTGTATCTCCGGAAACCGTCCAAAGGGTCAATGCGCCATCCCTCCCTCCGGTAAGGAGGTGTTGGCCGTCGGGCGAAAAAACCGCTCTGATGATCAGGTCCGCCTGTTTTTCAAAAGTATGAACCGGCATAGGAGAATGGCCGGTGGCCCAGAGATAGGCGGTATAGTTTTCACAGGCGGTAAGTATCTGTTCGCTATCCGGAGAAAAGCTTACGGAAAGAATATCGGAACCATGAGGGATGATTTTTTTGGGTTGGTTGCCCTCAAGCGTTGCTATTTCCCATAGCCAAAGCGTATCGGCAGTAATGGTGGCCAGCAGGCGCCCGTTGGGAGAAAGGTGGAGCCCGGTTATAGGGCCGCTATGGGAAAGGGAATGCGTATAAAATTCGTTTTCGGCGTAGATCTCATTGCGCGCCTGAAGGGCGCTGGGGTCTTCGGGAAGTATGGCCAGCGCCCGGTTAATGGTTTGAAATGCCCGGGTAGCGTCCGTTTTCTCCAGGCGCAAGGCTTCATTGGTAAGTGTGGCTACCTCTGCTTTTTGGCGAAACTGCCAGGCAAAAATTGAAGCTACCACCGCCAGTACCGTGATGGCTATGGTGCCGCCAATTTTCAACCTTTTGTTTCGCCGCCGCTCCGCCACCAGCTTCGCCCGCCGCTCCCGGCTCTTTTCCACCAACTCTCTCTCCTTTATCGTCCACATCCGCATGCCTCCCGCTCCTGCTTCCACCAGCGCCAGATCCTCTTCATCAATATAGGTGCGCTCCGGGCTGATCTCGTAGTCCGCCATTTTAGAACTTAGTATGCGCAGCGCCCGCTGCCCGGGCTTATCAGAATCGCGGATCTCCTTCTGGACAATGGGGGCCAGCGTGTCATGAGCAAGAGCGGTCCGTTCCGGCCCCAGGCCGGCCAGCAGGTAGAGGGCCTGTAGCTGGTGTAGCAGTTGTTGAAGGACACTGCTTTGGTGTTGGTAGTGGGTGCGCAGCATTTCCAGGCTGCGGCTCTCGGCGGTGCCCAGGGCGGTGGTGTGGTAATGCAACACATCCAGCGCCAGGCCGGAGCTTTCCACCTGCTGTTGTAGTTCCTCTTCCCAGGCGCGGATCTGCGCCATTTGCTGGTGGAAAAAGTCATCCAGCAGGATGCCTTCCTTTTTGAGTTGCTGGTATTCCTCGGCGCGAAATACCCTCTTGTCATGGTTTTCCTGCTGCTGCCAGAGTTTGGTAAGTATGATCTGCAGCACCGGGGCGATAGGGGAGTTGCGGTCTTCCAGCAGGTCGTCGGCGACCAGCACCGGGAGGCCTTTTTCGATCTCCAGGCGGTATTTGTTTTTCAGCTGCTGGTTGGCGGCAAGCCCTCCGATGATCTCGAGGATGCCTGTCCTGTCCAGCCGTTCCAGGAAGGCCTTTTCTTTGGGCAGGCCGGCCGCCCGGCAGGCTTTTTCAATTTCGGGATCATATTCTTTGCGGTAACTGAGGAGCAACTTTCCGGCAGGCCGCTCATCGGGCTGGGCGAAGATGGCGCTTACCGTTTCCAGAAAGACACTCAACTCTTCCTTCCTGTCTCTGGCAGGGCGGGTAAATACCTCTTCCACCTGGTCGAGCACGATGATCAGGCCTTTTTTCCCGGA
>JAGFJE010000780.1 GCA_024103175.1 Phaeodactylibacter sp. | reverse complement strand
ATGCCCAGAACGAAAGCGCACATCAGCAAGCGGGTCAGGTGAGGGTTCTGAGAGGTGGTGTATAGCGTATATTTATCATTTTGCTCCTCGTAATGGCCAATGGCTGATCGCGGTTCGATCGCATTGGGAACGACCCGTTGGTTGGTGAATTCGAGGGTGGTAATGTGATGGGCCTTGTTCATGGCTTCGTCCACTTCGGCTTTGGGGTTGCCGAGTTCCCAGTCGAAGCAGAGGTTGTTGGGCACGTCCTCGTGGACCAGCGGCGCACCATCCTCCGTAGCTTTCTTTGGGTCGGCGACGGCCGGAAGCTCTTCGTATTCTACCTCCACCTGGTCTCCTGCATCCCGGGCGATCTCCCGGCTCTCGGCGATCACGACGGCTACCGCATCACCCATATATCGGACTTTGTCGGATACTAGCAGCGGGTGGGGCGGTTCCTTCATGGTGTCTCCATTCTTGAAGTTGACCTGCCAGCCGGTAGGGATGCCATTGATGCCCGATTCGGCAATATCCTTCCCGGTGTACACTTTGACGACGCCCTCCATCCCTTCGGCGGCGGAAGTATCCAGGCTCAGAATTTTCGCGTGGGCATAGGGGCTGCGTACGATGTAGGCATGGGCCATGCCCGGCAGGACGATATCGTCCGTGTACCGCCCTTTACCGGTGATAAAGCGCTTGTCTTCAACGCGCTTGACGGCTTTTCCTATATAATTGGTCATTAGGCTACTTTTTCTTGTGTGCTAATTTTTTTAGAGGCGTACTGAACGGCTTTCACGATATTGTGATAACCGGTGCAGCGGCAGAAGTTGCCTTCGAGGGCTTCGCGGATCTCCCGTTCCGTAGGATTGGGATTGCGGCTCAGCAGGTCTGCCGACGACATGATCATGCCGGGGGTGCAGAAGCCGCACTGCAGGCCGTGTTCCTCGCGGAAGCCTTCCTGTAGCGGGTGCAGGATGCCGTTTTCCGCCATGCCTTCAATAGTTTTTACCTCGCTGCCATCGGCCTGTACGGCCAGCATGGTGCAGGCTTTGACGGACCTGCCGTCGATCAGAACGGTGCAGGCGCCGCAGTTGCTCGTATCACAGCCTACGTGAGTGCCTGTAAGGCCGAGCGCATCGCGCAGGTAATGCACCAGGAGCGTACGCGGTTCTACCTCACGGCTGTAGGTTTTACCGTTAACCGTTACCTGAATTGTTGTTGCCATAGGAAAATGTTGCTTTTATCGGTTATTATAGATTAGGTTCGGAGGTTACAGGGCGCCGGGATTCAGGCGCTCTGCCCATGGAGTTCATCTTCCAGCGCCTTGAAGAATTGCTTGCTCAGGGTGTTGGCGACGCCGGACAGGACGCGTTGCCCTGTGCGGGCCAGCAGCCCGGAAAGGTTGGCTTTGCCGTCGAATGACAGTTCCGTCTCATTGTCGGAAACCGGTTCGAGTTGTATTCTGACATCGGCCTTCACATTGCCGATCTTGCTGTTTTGTTTGATGTTGAGTATGAAACTCCGGGGCTCCTGTTTTTCCAGCACGTCGAGGTTGCCGGAGAAGGAGCCGCTCACCGGGCCCATTTTGACCTCGGCAATGGCTTTGTATTGATCTTCCCCTATCTCTTCGAGTTTGGAAACGCCCGGGGTGATCCGGGCCAGTATGTCGATGTCCATGAGTTTGGACCATATTTCGTTTGCAGAAGCGTCGAATTTGTGCGTGCCTTTAAGGTGCATAGCCTTTGGGTATCCTTTTTATTATTGGAGATGCTGCTTTTAAGGTTGCTAAAGTTAGCAATTAAATTCAGAAAACTAAAATGGGAAAAGAATAAAAATTGGCAAA
>JAGFJE010000483.1 GCA_024103175.1 Phaeodactylibacter sp. | reverse complement strand
ACGCCGACGATCTGCACGTCCGGGTTCTGTTCCTTGAGGTAGCGGGAGGCGCCCATGATGGTGCCGGTGGTGCCCATAGAAGAAACGAAGTGGGTAACCTTGCCCCCGGTATCGCGCCATACTTCCGGGCCGGTGGTGCGGTAGTGCATGCCCCAGTTGTCGGGGTTGGCGAACTGGTTGAGCATCAGGTAGCCGCCGCCGGCCACCATCTCGTCGGCCAGCTGGCGGGAGTATTCGATGCCACCCTTATCGGAAGGCGTAAGGATGACCTCGGCGCCGTAAGCCCGCATGGCCTGCGCCCGTTCGGCAGTAGAATCCTCCGGCATCAGCAAAGTAATTTCCACCCCGAATTTCCGGGCGATCATCGCCAGGGCGATGCCGGTATTGCCGCTGGTGGCTTCGATAAGGCGCATCCCCGGCTTGAGTTCCCCCCGGTCGAGCGCTCCCTTGATCATGCCGTAGGCGGCCCGGTCTTTGACGCTGCCGCCGGGGTTCTGCCCCTCCAGCTTTCCAAATACGCGGACGCCGGGCTTTTTGATGATGGTTTCGATCTCAACGAGTGGAGTATTTCCGACGAGGTTGAGGACGGTGCTCATAGGTGGATCTGTGTTTAGCAGTTAGCGATTGGCTGTTGGCGGTTAGCCCTGTGAATTTGTTGCGATGCGAATTCCACAGGGTTAGCGCTGAAAAAGGTATTTGGCAGTAAACAGCCGCATATTGTATTATCATTTAGAAAATACCTGGGGACAGCATAAAGTTCGCAAAATAATTACTGTATTTTATCTGTTCCGAAGTGCCGGTTTATACAGAAATTAGGTTTCTTTACTTCATCAAAGCCCGCAATCCATGTACTCCAGCTACGAAGCCCGTTGGTTCTTTTCCGATCCCCCGGAGGGGCTGATTGCCTGGTTTGCCTCCCGAAACATGGTTTTCTACGGCCCGCACGCCGCAAAAAGGGTCGACCATTACCTGCTTATCGACGGCGGCAAAAATATAGGGGTCAAGTTGCGGGAAGGCAATATTGAGGCGAAGCACCTCGTAAACAGCCTGGGTGAACGCCAATTTCCTGAGCTTGACATCAAAGGCACTGTGGAGTATTGGATAAAATGGAGCTTCACCCTGGATGTGGCGGATGAACAATCCCAGGACATCATCAAGGAAGGGCGGCCCCATTGGATTGATGTGGCCAAAGAGCGCATGGCTTATACCTATCACTTCCGGGAGAACGGCGAAATGGAAGAGGCGCCCCTCAACGAACAAGTGCCGGAAGGCTGCCAGGTAGAACTCACCCGCCTGCTCATAAAAAACCAGAACTACCACACCTTCGGGCTGGAGGCCTTCAGCTCAAGCGGCAACCTGAAGCAAAATCTGGAAAGGGGCGCCGCAGCGGCCTTCTCCGCCCTGAAAGCCTGGCACGAGGAGAGCGGCTGGCCGGATGACGGGCTCGGGTTCGGGGAAGGGGTGTCGATGGGGTATCCCGCCTTTCTGCTTGGGCTTTAGTTGCTGTTTTGCGCTGTAAGGTTAAAGATACTATCCGGGGCGGAGCGGGGATAAGGTTCTCAAACCCCTGCCCTACCCTTTCACCACCCCCAGCGGCCGCAGTTTCGCCACCCGCTTCGCGATCCCCGCCTGATGTACCGTTTCCACCACCAGGTCTACGTCCTTATAAGCGACGGGGGCCTCTTCGGCTACCCCGCGGTGGGAGCCTGCCTGAACGTAGATGCCCTGATCCTTAAGCTCGCGGAGCAATTTGGGCGCGTCGACCTGCTTCTTGGCGCCGCGGCGCGACAGGCGGCGGCCCGCCCCGTGGCAGGTGGAGCCGAAGGAAGAGGCCATGCTCTCGTCCGTTCCGGCCAGCACGTAGGAGGCGGTGCCCATGCTCCCGGGGATCAGTACCGGCTGGCCGATGGGGCGGTAGGCTTCGGGCAATTCGCCGTAGTGCGGGCCAAAGGCCCGGGTGGCGCCTTTACGGTGCACGATGACTTTCATCTTCTCCCCATCCACCAGGTGCTCTTCGATCTTGGCGATATTGTGAGCTACGTCGTACAGCAGGCCCAGCTCGCCGCCGGACTTGCCGAAAACATTCTCCCAGGCCTTGCGGCATTCCCAGGTGATCACCTGGCGGTTGCACCAGGCGAAGTTGGCCGCGGCGCACATAGCCTTGAAATAATCCTGCCCTTCCGGTGAACTGAGCGGCACGCAGGCGAGCTCACGGTCGGGCAGCTCGATGCCATATTTAGGCATAGCGCCCATCATAATGCGCAGATAATCGGTAGCCACCTGATGGCCCAGCCCGCGCGAACCAGTATGGATGAGAATGGTGATCTGATCGGGCCTAAGGCCATAGGCATCGGCCGCTTCTTCGTCAAATATCTTGCCCACGCGCCCCACTTCCACGAAGTGATTGCCGGAGCCGATAGTGCCGAGCTGGTCGCGCCCCCGCTTTTTAGCCTGGTCCGACACCTTATTGGGATCGGCGCCCGGGAGGCAGCCGTGGCTTTCGGTATATTCCAGGTCGCGCGGCGTGCCGTAGCCTTCTTCTACGGCCCAGGCGGCGCCGTCGCTGAGCACCTTATCCATATTCCTGGCGGAAAGTTTGACGAAGCCTCCTTTACCCATACCGGAAGGCACCTGCCGGTACATCTCTTTGGAAAGCTCCTCCATCCTTTTCTTTACCTGGCCGTAAGTGAGGCTGGAAACGAGCAGGCGTACGCCGCAATTGATGTCATAACCGATGCCCCCGGGCGAAATAACACCGTCAGGATAGCGGGTGGCCGCCACCCCGCCGATGGGGAAACCGTAGCCTTCGTGTACATCGGGCATCACCATAGATGCCTTGACGATGCCGGGCAGGGTGGCCACATTGGCCAGCTGTTCCAGCGAGCGGTCGTTGAGGATGGCGTCGAGCAGTTCCTCCAGGGCGTACACGCGGGCAGGCACCCGCATACCCGGACGGGTTTCTTTAGGCAATTCCCAGAGGTATTCCTGTAATTTGGTAAGCTGATCTTTATTGACAGACATAAAAGTTTTTTGGATTTTCTCAATAGCGAAAGCGATAGGCCGTTATAAATGTAATTATTACTTTTGTAATCGTTATATTTGTCATCATTATAAAAGTAATAATTATAAATATAACGGCCTCGGACTCCATGTACCCTCCATAACTGGCGTGAGCAATAATCCGTTCCAATAGGAGCGTTTTTTAAATATCAAAAATGAGGAAGGTTTCCCATTTTCCGTCTGTATTCTGCCGAACGTTGGCCTCGTGGTAAGTCACCGCTTTGATGTCCTCCTCAAAACCATTGGCCGGGCGGCCGCCGATGCTGGCTTTCAGTTTATTGGCGTTCATCTCCAGGAAATTCAGTTCACAAAATACCGCCTTGTGTTCATGGGCAAGGGTGAGGACATCGGAGAGGAAATCGATCAGCAAGGTGGTATCATCCACCGAAGCGATCTCGATGGTTTGCGTGACAATACAAGGGCAGGGCATCCGGCAGGCGCCGGGCTTGATGATCTCATTCATCGCCTCGAAGCCTGCCCGGAAGAGTTCCTCCCGGCTGTCGGCCCGAAGAAGCAGCCGGATGTCGGCAGTATGAGAAAGATGGTCTATGGTGTACATGGTTGACGCCTGGATATTTTTTGCTTTACGGATCTTGCTTCGGAAGCGAAGTTCCGGGCCGATAAATGGCTGTATTGCTGTATTGTTTTGTTGCGGCTTGCCCGGACAGAAACAATACAGCAATACAGCAATATAACCATTTCTCCGAAAACCTGACGCTACTTCATTTCTTGGCCGCCTTCACCACGACGAAGGACCCATCTCCGTAGCCCGGTTCAGCATCCTGAACGGTTTCAATATCGTCCAGTTCACCAAAAAGCGTCTGGGTAAAAACAAGGTTCTTAAAGCCTGCCTTTTCCAGCATATCCTGTACGCGCTTCACACTGTAGAAAGTAGCGTGTCGGTAGAAGGTACTCTGGTTGCGCCGGGCCTCATAGGACCTGGCGATGGCGCCATCTTTATCGAGGAAGCCTACGATCAGGAAGCCGCCCGGTTTCAGCACGCGGTAGGCCTCGGCGAAAGCCTCCGGCGCCTTGTCCAGGTGGCAGATGGTAACGATCAGCACAAAATCGAAGTGAATATCCCGGTAGGGCAACCGCTCGGCCTTTCCATTGACCACTTCAACGCCCCTCCGCACAGCCCGTTTGGCCATCTCTTCGGAAGGTTCGATGCCTTCCTTAATGCCCAGGGGCGCTGCATAGCGCCCGGTGCCTACGCCTACTTCCAGCCCCAGCAGGTTCTCGGGCAGAGAAAGCATTTGCCGGCGCAGGGCCGCCAATTCGGATTCGTAAACGAACGGGTATTTTTCAAACCATTCGTCGTATTCCGCCACATGCCTTTCAAATGGTGCGATCTGTAGCATATTACTTTGATTTTTAAGGTGATCACAATGGGGTATTGGCCGCTTTTCTGAAGCGCAAACAATTTCCCTTCAGAAGTTATTCTGCCTTATCGGAACAGCCAATGAGCATGCTCAGCCAAAGGGTTGACTTTTGTCAGGCCGACATTCCGCGGGCTTTGGAAACCAATTTCCCGGGCATTGTGTTGTCTTTGCCGTATATTCGCAGCCTTTAGAACGTACATTCGTTCATTGGTGCATTCGTATTTAAGTGCCAGGACACAAGCGGGAGCCTGCTTATGCACCAATGCACCCACACACTTATACACAATTTTCAGACCACAATGAGCAAAAGATACCTCATCACCTCCGCCCTGCCCTACGCCAACGGGGCCCTGCACCTCGGCCACCTCGCCGGGGCTTACCTGCCGGCAGACATCTACGTGCGCTACCTGCGCCTGCTGGGAAAAGACGTCGTATGGGTATGCGGGTCGGACGAGCACGGGGCGGCCATCACCATACGCGCCAAAAAGGAAGGCATATCCCCTCAGAAGATCATAGATAAATATCACGAGCTGGCTAAAAGCACCTTCGAACGGCTGGGCATCTCCTTTGATTATTACCACCGGACCAGCGCTCCTCTGCACCACGAGACTTCCCAGGATTTTTTCCTCAAGCTCTATAAAAAAGGAGGAGAACTCGAAGAACGGGAGATCGGCCAGTACTACGACCCGGAATACGATCAATTCCTGGCCGACCGTTTCATCGTGGGTACTTGCCCCAAATGCGGCCATGAGGAAGCCTATGGCGATCAATGTGAAAATTGTGGTTCCGACCTCTCTCCTCTCGAGCTGATCAACCCACGCTCTACGCTTAGCGGCAAGGCCCCTCAACTGAAAAGTACAAAACATTGGTACTTCAAACTCGATAAACACGAGGCGTGGCTGCGGGAATGGATCGCCACGGGAACAGTAGACGGCGAACAACAACACGACCCCAAAACCTGGAAACGCCACGTCGTAGGCCAGTGCCTGTCCTGGCTCGACGGAGGGCTGCAACCTCGCTCCATTACCCGCGACCTGGACTGGGGCATACCGGTTCCCCTGCCCGAAGCAAAAGGGAAAGTGCTCTACGTCTGGTTTGACGCTCCCATCGGTTATATTTCCTCTACCAGAAAATGGGCCGAGGAAAACGGAAAAGACTGGGAGCTCTACTGGAAAGACAAGGATACTACTCTCATCCACTTCATCGGAAAAGACAATATCGTTTTCCACTGTATTGTCTTTCCGGCTATGCTCAAAGCGTACGGCGAATTCAACCTGCCGAAAAACGTGCCGGCCAACCAGTTCCTTAACTTCGAAGGGCAGAAATTCTCCAAATCCCGCGGCTGGGGCATCGAGCAGCACGAATACCTCGAGGAGTTCAAGGATTTTCCCAACAAGGAAGACGCTCTGCGCTACGCCCTGATTCGCAATATGCCGGAAAACAAGGACGCCGATTTCAAGTGGGACGAATTCACCGACTTTCACGACAAAGAACTGGCGGATAACCTGGGCAATTTCGTCAACCGCGTCATCGTACTCACCAATAAATACTATGACGGGGTAGTTCCCGCTACTTCCCAGGGCCTCCGGGCGGCTCTGGCCCCTGTGCGCGAAATCGCCCGCAAGATCACCGGCGAACTGGATGCCTTCAGTTTTCGTTCGGCAGTGCTGGCCCTGATGGAGCTTTCTTCCTGGGGGAATACTTACCTTCAGGACGTGTCTCCCTGGAAGCTCTACAAGGAAGACCCGGACAGCCAGGCCGTAAAAGACTGTATGTTCATCAGCCTTCAGGTGGTGGCCCTCCTGAGCCTCCTGGCAGAACCGTTCATCCCTTTCACGGCGCCGAAGATCCGGAAGTTGCTGAATCTGCCGGAACTGCAGAACGGCAGCCTGCAGGAAGCGCTGGACAAGCTGGAAGCAGGCCAACCGCTACTACCTTCCGGCCATAAGGCCGGCGAGCCGGAACTGCTATTTGCCAAGATCGTGGACCGCAAGGACGACAGCCGCCTGCAGATCGTCAACCGCCAAAAGGAGAAATTGCAGAAAGTGCTGGAAACCGAAAAAGGGGAAGAACGGGAGCCCATCAAGCCCACCATACAGTACGAAGATTTTGCCAAGCTGGACCTGCGCACCGGCGCCATCACCGCGGCCGAGAGCATACCCAAAGCCGACAAACTGCTTAAGCTGACGGTCAGCCTGGGAAGCGAACAGCGCACGGTAGTGGCGGGTATCGCGAAATACTTCAAGCCGGAAGAACTGCCCGGCCAGCCGGTCGTCCTGGTGGCCAACCTGGCGCCCCGCAAGCTGCGCGGCATCGAATCCCAGGGTATGATCCTGATGGCGGAGAATGAAAAGGGGGAACTGGCATTCGTCAGCCCGAAACAGGGCTGGGGCAATGGCTTTATCGTCCGGTAATGTCAGGATTCCCCCCCATTATTCCGCCTTCAGCACTTCCGTCGGCTGCCGGCGGGCGGCCCAAAGCGTTTCCCTGGCGACACTGAGCGCCACCAGGGCCAGGCTTGCTCCAACCGCGAGGAGGAATATGGCAGGCCCGGGCTCCGCCCGGTAGGCAAACTGCTGAAGCCAGCGGCTGGACAGCCACCAGGCGAGCGGGACGGCCACTAATGCCGCCGCCAGTGCCAGCCAGAGGAACTGCCCCACCAGCAATGACAGCAACTGGGCCAGAGAAGCCCCAAGCACCTTGCGAATTCCCACCTCCCGCATGCGGTAGCTCACTATTGCACGGACCAGGCTGTACAGGCCGGTAGTAGCCAGTATTATGGACAGGATGGTGAAAAACAGAAAATACCGGGAAAAGCGGCGGTCCGCCTCATAGAGGCGCTCTACCTGTTCATCGATAAAACTCAACTGGAAAGGCATATCTGGTGCGATGGCTTCCCAGTCGCGCTCCAGTGTGGCGACGGCCGCCGCCACATCGCCCGGCCTGAGCCGAAGGATGACATTTGACATGATGGTGCGCGGAGCAAACATCACCAACGGTTTTACCGGCTCGTGCAGCGAGTTGAAGTGAAAGTCCTTTACAACGCCTACCACCTGCCCTTCCATAATATCGCCCACCTGCAGGCGTTTGCCCAGGGGCTCCTCCCAGCCGAAAGTTCGCACTGCCGTTTCGTTCACAAAAATGCCCGTTGCCGTATCCTGGGGAAAGTCGCGGCTAAACCCTCTGCCTTCCAGCACATTGATACCAAGCACGTCAAAATAGTCAAAATAAATACCGAAGATATGCATAGGCCGGGCTTCTTCCGCCTGTTCATTGGGCTGGCGGATGGGCACAGAGCCGTAATCGTTGTCAAATATGCCGCCGGCGGTGACTGCCTCCACATGGGGGTTGGAGGCCAGTACCTGGCGCGCCCGGGCGAACCGCTGTATAAAATCGGGAGTATACAACTGCAGGGCAACCACCTGTTCCCGGTCGAAGCCCAGGCTATGGCGCCGGATGTATTCCATCTGCCGGAAAATAGCCAGGGAGCCGATGATCAACCCGGTAGTGATCACAAACTGGGCGCCGGCCAGCAGCATGCGCAGGTTGCCGCCCGAGACGAGGTGAGGCAAACGCCCCTTTAGCGTTTCGGAAGGTTGATAGCGAGACATGACCAGCGCCGGATAAAAGCCGGCGCCCAACGCCACCAGCCCGGATAGGGTCAGGAAACCCGGCCCCAGCCAAACCATGTCTGTCGGCTTCAGGCCGAGAGGCTGGCCCAGCAGGGAAGAAAAAGTACCTTTCCCGGCCAGGAGAAGGAGGAGGCTTAATAAAAAAGCCATGGAAACCAGCAGAAAGGCTTCGCCCAGAAATTGCCGGCGCACCTGTCCTGAAGTTGCGCCCAGTACTTTACGCAGCCCCACTTCTTTAGCCCGGCGCAAAGAACGGGCAGTGGCCAGGTTTAAGAAGTTGAAACCGGCAATGAGCAGGATGAGAAAAGCGATGGCCGACAGGCCGTAGGTATAGTACAGGTTGCCGTGGCGGTTCTCCTGGGTATTCATCAGGTGGCCGGAATGGAAATAGATCTCCGGCAGAGGTTGCAGGCGCAGGCGCACCCTTTCCGCCCGCTCGCTGCCGTAGTGGGCGGCGACAAAGCCATTGAGTTTGGGTTCGAAATCGGCGGCGCTGGCATTATCCTCCAGTAAAAGATAAGTATGAAAAGATATCCAATCCCAACTCTCCAGGGTTACGGGATAGCCGGGCGGCACCCGAAAAGTCTCAAAAGAAACCAGAAAGTCAAAATCCAGGTGGGAACGCTCCGGCTCTCCGGCCAGTACGCCCGTCACCCTGAGCTGGCGCTCTTCGCCAAAGTCCAGGAGTTTGCCCATGGGGTCCGCTTCACCGAAGTACTTGCGGGCCATAGCCGGGGTTAAAACAACCGTATTGGGCTGCGCCAGCGCGGTTCGGGGGTTTCCTTTGGCCAAGGGGAAACTGAACAACCGGAAAAAATCCGGGCCGGCGTACACGAGGTTCTTCTCGTAATACTGTTTGTTTTCATAACCGAGGATGGCCTCATCGGAATACCGCAGCCGGACGCTGGCCGCCACCTCGGGATATTCCTGCACCAGGGCAGGCCCCATTGGCGGAGAAGTGGTGGCCAGCTGCCGCCCGTCAGGCCGGCCTTTGGTTTCATCGAACGCAAGCCGGAAAACCCGCTGCCCCTGCTCATGGAAACGGTCCGCCCCCCATTCCCGGCGAACGACCAGGAAGATCAACAGGACAGAGAGGAAAGCGGCGGTTAGGCCCAGGAGGTTGACGGAAGTAATTCCAGGGTTGCGCCGCAAATGGCGCAAAGCAAGGAGAAAAAAACTGCGAAACATAAAATGCCGGTATTCTGATGGGCGTACAAGTTAATAAACTGAAGTTAAATGATGCGAGCGATGATGCCAACAACCACTATTTTGATGCAAATCCGGCCGATAAGTGGATAAATTGAAAATACTGTGCAATTTTGCAGTGTGGGGTGGCCCTTCCTTGAAGCCGCGTCTTATTTGTACCACAATGCAGATGGCTGCACGGGCGGAACCCCCTCCTATAATAATACAGTATGAAAGTACTCCTGATCGAAGATGAAAAGAACATTGCCTCCTTTATCGAGCGCAGCCTTTCCAGCGCCGGATATCAGGTAATGGCCGCGTATGACGGAGAGACCGGGCTGGACTTGATGGCCGGCAACGAATTCGATGTCATTATTCTGGACATCATTTTGCCGCGCAAGAACGGATGGGAGGTCTGCCAGCAGATCCGGCAGCAATACCGGAAGGATACCCCGATCCTTATGCTCAGCGCCCTCAACCACACCAACCACGTGGTCAAAGGGCTGGAGGCCGGCGCCGACGACTACATGGCCAAGCCTTTTAAGCTGAACGAACTGATGGCCCGGCTCCACGCCCTGGTGCGCCGGTATCGCCGCCAGATACCCAACAATAAGCTCCTGCAATACGGAGGGCTGGAGATCAACCTGGAATCCAAGGAGGCTTCCCGGGAGGGGCGCCCGGTCAAACTGACGATCCGGGAGTTCAAATTGCTGGAATTTTTCATGCGGCACCCCGGCCGGGCCTTTTCCCGGTTCGAGCTGCTGGAAAAGGTATGGGGGCTGGACTTCGACACCGGCACCAACGTGGTAGACGTATATGTCAACTACCTGCGCAATAAAATCGACAAGGGATATTCCACCAAGCTCATCCATACGGTCTACGGTATGGGGTACATACTCAAAGAAGAAAATGACGCTACGGAATAGGATCGCCATCACCTTTGCCCTGTTCAATTTTGCCTTATTGGCCATCATTTTTATGCTCCTCTTTTTTCTGACCCGCCGGTATACCCACAATGAGTTCTTCACCCGGCTGGAAGAAAGGGCGCAGGTTGCATCCCAGGCGTTTCTGGAAAAAGACGAGCTCAACCAGCAGATCTTTGAAGGAGTGCGAATGCGCCATCTCCGGACCTTACCCCAGGAACAGGAATTTTTCTACTCTTTGGCCGAAGGCAATAAACTACCCGAACCATTACCTGAATTCCTGGATACCAGCATACTTTTTCAGGTCGGAAAAGGAGAGGAAATAAGGTATCACTACGGCAAACTCTCCGTTGTGGGCATTCGCTACGAAGACAACCAGGGAGTGTTTGCCGTTGTTGTCGTAGCGCAGGACCTCTACGGCCAACGAAAACTCAGCAATCTCCTGAAACTAATGCTCTTCATCCTCGGCGCCGCCCTGGTTGTGGTTTTTCTGCTGGGCCGGTGGTACGCCTGGCATATCCTTTTGCCCATCGGCCAGATGATCAAAAAAATGAAGAGTATCAATTCCAGCAACCTGCACCTGCGCCTGAAGGAAAACCCCGGGAGGCAGGATGAACTCAAACAACTGGCCACTACTTTCAACCGCATGCTGGACCGCATCGAGGCGGCCATTGAAACACAAAACCTCTTCATCGGCAACGCTTCCCACCAGATCAAAAACCCCCTGACCGCCATTATCGGAGAAGTGGAAACGGCAATGCTCAGAGAACACACCCCGGCTGAATACAACAATTCCCTTCAGGTCATCGGCGAGGAGGCAGACCGCCTCGACGCCCTGGCCAAACAGCTCATCCGCATGAGCTACCCCGATACCGGCAAAGGGCAGGCAAGCGAATGGCGTTTCGATGAGCTGATCCTCGACCTGGTGGAGGAATACAAAGAAGCCTACCCCCAGCCCGGCATAAGCCTCGAATTTTCCAACCTACCCTCCGACCCGGAAAAGTTGCTCTACCGGGGGTATTACCAGCTTATCCGGATCGCGATCGGCAACCTGCTGGAGAATGCCATCAAATTTTCCCAAAATACCTCCGTGAAGCTGAAGTTGCATTTCACCGAAAAACACCTGATGGTCAGCATCAAAGATAAAGGGATCGGAATACCGGCTGAGGCACAGGCGCACATCTTCACCCCTTTCTTCCGGGCGGAGAATGCCCGCAGTTACCCCGGTTATGGCATTGGCCTGGCTCTGGTGGAAAAGATCGTGAAAATGCACGATGGCCAGCTCAAACTATCCTCTTCAACCCAGGAGGGGACAACTTTCACCCTCACCCTCCCCTTCTAATGGCTTTCTAATTTATCTCTAATTCCGTTCTAACCCCTGCTTCTTCTAAGTTTGGTACCTTTGGCTGAGAGATAGAGGAAAAGAATAATCCCAAAAATCCTCCCCAATTAAACCCCATGTCAAAATAGAGATCACTTTTGATTATTAAGTAGTGGTAAAGAATCAGATCTTTGTTTCTAGAATTAGGCTTTCAGGACCAGTCCTGCGAAATGAAGGCGGTTTTCCCTCGCTGCATTTCGGGGTACTGGTTTCTTTTTTTACCTCCGCTCAATCTGCCGTCCGAACACAGCGAAAGCCATAGGCTATATATCTCGGCCCGCCGGACCAGGAGCCGAACCGCCGGTAGGCAATAGGGCTGTAGGGATTAAAAGCGCTGAATGCTTTGCCTTGTTCATAAAACCCACCCCCGCGATACCCGTATCCTCCCTCCTCGGTATTCTCCATCGGCCATCCAGGCACATTGGCGCTGCCCAGATAGCCGAGCCGCCCGTCGCCGTGCCGCCCGGTGAATGCACGCCCTGTCTCATTCCCAAGCGTAATTACTTTTTCCCACACGCTGCCCGCCAGGTCCATTACCCAATAGTAAGAAGCCCCGGTATACGGGCGGGTTGCGTCCGTTAGCCCGGCTTCTGTATAGCCATTGATCAGCTTAAGGTTATCGTCGGTATCGACGACTCGGGCGATCTGCTTTCGCTCGCCAGTACCCCAGGGATACTCATGTGCTACCGGCTGGCCCGGGCCCCGGCAAGCTTTGGTAAATTCAAACTCAGTCATGGGCCGCAGAGCTGCCCAGTCGGCAAAGGCAATACCGTCCTCCCAACTGACAAAGTTAAGTGGCCGCTCCGGAACGCCGGCAATATAGCGGCCTGCCTCCACGCGGATCGTTCCGCGGCTGTCGTAATAGTCCGGCCCCCCAAAGTTAGCCCTTATGGCAGCGGCTTCCTTATCGATACTGTTCAGGAAAGCAGCGTACTGCCCCTGGGTTATCTCGTATTTCATGATGTAAAAGGCACGGTATCCTTTAGGAAAGGAGGCGGGTACAGGGCCTTTCTGATCCCCATTGTAAAGCGGATTATCGGAACGGTAGTACAAAGCCCCCTCTTCAGGAGCGATCCTGATCTCTTCCTCCGAGCCAACGGTGTAAAGCCCTTCGAATTGCCCTCCGCTGCCGGAGCGGAAGAAAGCATTGTATTGTAAGGCCAGTGTATCGGGGTCCCCCAGAGTGAACGGCCCCTCCGGAACATAAACCATTTCCAGGGCATGAACCTCCAGTATGTTTTCCCAGATGTTAAGGCGAGGCGGGGGTGTTGTAAAATATATTTTGACCGAATAGCTTACATTTCCCCGGTAACTTTCATCCAAATATAGATAAACGCCGAGGCTGTCGGCCGAAGCTTTTAGCCGTGCCAGGGGCATCGGCGAACCTTCAATCGGGATGATCGACATATCGTTGGGGCTTACCGGCAGATGCCTGAGCTGGCCTTCTTTGCTTTTCAGCTTGAAAAAGATCCAGGCAGCATCGTGGTTGCGCCCGTTGCGCCAGGCGTTTTCCCAGCTGATGGTAAACCGGGCAGACCATTCGCTAAGGCCGGCCTTTTCTTCAACATAATTCATCTGTACATGCTCTACCTTCAGGTTGGCGGCCTTGCCCGGGGCCAGAAAGCAGCAGAACAGGAGTGTGAGCGTGGTGATCTTCATGTCGGGTGTCATTTTTGTTGCATTCCTGCTAAAAATAAGGAAGCATACGATAATATGAGAGGCATTGATGGCAATTAATAATAATTTTGAGGGCATACCACCCAGATGGGTAGGCGAGTGGCCTGAAGTTTTTGACATTGTTTAATTGTCTAAAATAAGAAAAGCAAACAATTTATCCTTTTTCCCATTCGTTAACAATGGTATATTCCTATGCCAAAAGCATGATCTGCCAAAAAAATTATGGTTTGGGAACCATCTTCCCGACAAAAAAGTAAATGATATATACTCTCCCGACGCTTACACGGCAGATACAAAAAAATAAACCAGGCAACTTTATTTTGGTAACCCGTTAAGGAATTTTAAAAAAATAGATTCGACGAATTTATTTTTTATTCACCCATAAATGAGAAAACTATGGTTGCTCCTAATACCCAGACGCTAACGGCGGTATTCCTGTATTCGCGCAAGGATGAGGCCTTCAAAGAGGAATTTGGCGAT
This sequence comes from Phaeodactylibacter sp., assembly GCA_024103175.1. Classification (GTDB taxonomy): domain Bacteria; phylum Bacteroidota; class Bacteroidia; order Chitinophagales; family Saprospiraceae; genus JACJXW01. The sequence goes on along the minus strand of JAGFJE010000483.1, from coordinate 11,577 downwards.
TACCTGAAAATGTTGCAACGAGGGGACCACCTCCTGGGCCTCGACTTCCTGGATATTGAAAGCCTGAGCCCTTACCGCCTTCAGGAAAAGCTGGACAAGGTTGACTTTTTCATCTTTTCCAGCAGCGTCCATCTTTTCGCTCATCCCAACATGAGGGCCCCCCTGTTCCGGCAGATCATGCGGCACCACCACGCCGGCCGCTTACGGGTAGTTACCATTTGCTGCCGCCCCTGGGACCTGGAGGATACCGTGCTCAATGGCGCCATTCGGTTTCCCCGGGATGGCCGCCCCCTCAACGGATCCAATGGAAAAATGGATGACGAAGCCTGTCGGCAGATCTTCAACAAACTGCGGCAGCTCTGCGACAATTGGAGAGGGCGGAAAACCCAGATGGAATACGCCTGGAAGCGGGCCCGGGCCATGGATACGGCCGAGGCTTACTACGCTTTCCTGAAAAAGCACCCCCTTTCAAAATATGCCCGGGAAGCCCGGGAACGGGCAGATGAGCTCGACGAAGCAACCGCCTGGAAAAATGCCGAAAAAGAAAAGGACGTTAACAGCTATTACCATTACCTTCTTGCTTCTTCTCCGGAAAAGAAGCGCCTGGAGGAAGCAGCGCTCAGCATCACCAATATCGAAGAAGATGAAGAACGCTTCTGGGAAGACATCAAAGAGCAGGAAGGGCCGGAGTTTTTCTTTCGCTACAAGGCCATGTTCCCCAACGGAAAATACATTCAAGAGGCGGACGAAATGATCCAAAAATTCTTCGACAAGCCGCCGGCCCTTGCCAATACTCCCGAAAAACAACCGGCGCATAATACGCTGAACCACCTGGCTCATAAGCGGCTATCGGAAGAAGAACACTATAGCCTGACGTCTTACCTCCTGTTCTGCGGGGAGAAACGGTTTCACCTGGAGGAGGCCATCTACTGGGGCTGGTGGAAATGGTATTTCAATGCAGTTCTTCTATTGTCTGTACCGGCATTGGTGGTTTTCTTCTACGTCCTGTTAAAACAACTGCTGTTTTTCGAATACGGCGTTTCCAAAACCCTGCTGGGCCTATCTGCCATAATAGCTTTCCTTTACACCGGCCTCCGGGTTTATGGCAGCTTTACTTTGCTGCGGAAAGACTGGGAATCGCTAATGGATGCGGACAAATTCTTCCGGCGGGCTTCCGCTCTCCTGAAGGTGGGCTTCATCAGCAATGACGCCAAAAGGGTGTGGGACACCATGGCTCAGCTGAGCCGTATGGACAAAAAGCTGCGCAGGATCGAACATAAAAATATCCTGCATTATCTGCTGCCGGAAAAAAAGATAGAAGGGGCTTAAATTTCTTATATTGCCTATTGATATCCTTCTTGACAACCCATTGTTGGTAAAAATGCGGGCTTAAGTCCGAGCGCAATGGGAAATTGCGCCCCGACAGCCGGGTCTCGGGCGCCAATTTTCCATTGGCGCGCGAGTTACTTCAAGAACACAATGCAATTCAACAAAATGGCAAACGATGATGAAAGAGCCAGGTTGTTAAAAGAATCACTTGTCAGCAACGTGGATTCTGTATTCAGGGAACTGGAACCTATTATTGCTAAAGAAAAGGAGTACTTTAATGATTACATTCTTCTTAAGTCTAATTATACAACGGCAAAGAAAGAATATCTGGTGGGAAAGATCCATTTTGCTGAGTTTAGCTTGAATGAAACAAAAATAAAGGCTGGGTTAATTGATTTCATAGACAACATACACATATCAGGACTCCTAAAAAGCCATAATGAAGATGAAAAAACTGAAAATTTTAAAGGATCGGATGAAGCATCCTTAAAAAAAGATCACAACCCTAAATATCAAGAAGAAACCCTCAATAAGCTCATTAACCTTACTAAGATAGGATTATTGCCGAAAGCCAAAGAGGTAGAGGTTCAGGAACTTTACCAGAAATTTCTGCTTACTCCACCTTTTGAAAAGGAACGCTATGACGCAGCCGCACTAAAAATCGCTGAAATTGAAGAGGATGAAGACCTCCTTTGGTCAGTTACAAAAAATCAAAAGGGTCCAGGCGCTTTTTTTCTTTATAAAGCCATGTTCCCTGAAGGTAAATACTTAGATGCCGCCAATAAGCAAATTGAAAAAATTTTGAAAGAACAGGCTCCAGGTGATTTAGCCCCCATAACTTTGACTGAAGATCAACATTTTGACAATTTGAGTTATCAAGGTTTATCAGAGGAAGAATATTTTACACTTACTTCTTATCTATCTTTCTGCCAGGAAAAACGGTTTTACCTGGAGGACGTCATGTACTGGGGGTGGTGGAAATGGTACCTCAATGCAGTGGTGCTGTTGCTCGTACCGGTGTCGATAGCCTGCTTATATTCCTTTTTGATGCAGGAGCCGTTTTTTGAATATAGCGTTTCCAGAGCTCTCCTGACAATTGGGGCATTTCTTTTATTCTTTTATACTAGTGTCCGAATTTACGGTAGCTTTAGTTTGCTGCAAAAGGATTGGAAATCCCTAATGGAGGCAGATAAATTTTTCCGGAAGGCTTCCGCTTTTCTAAAAGCAGGATTCATTAGTAATGACGCCAAAAGAGTATGGAATATCATCACAGAACTATACCGCATGGACCAAAAACTCCACACTATCGAACATAAAAATATCATGCATTACCTGCTGCCGGAAAAGCCGGAAAAACCCGGGGAAAACAGCAGCCAGGAAACGAAATAGCTCTATCCCTCCGATTATTTCTGAAACTTAAATGAAAGAGTACTACTTTCATTTACTTATCTATCGGCTGATTTTCCAAAACTGTTCCCATTCTGTGATCCCGATCACTGGCCGATACAATCATTACACTTAGTTTTACCTCTGAACAATGGCTACGGGATTAAAGGCCGGAAAATGACAAATGTCAACCTTCATATTGATAAAAGTCAACAGGCAAAAACAGGAAAGCTTATTTCTTTGCTTTCAAGTTCCATAAATCTGCTTTGTCAAAAATTCCTGTTATATGCACGCAAAAGGCGATGCCCCTGATTGGCCAACTACCGGTTGAAGGCGCCTGGCACATACGAAACCGGGGTTTTTTTACCCCAAAACATGAAAGCATGTTCATACTTAAGTAAATTGTTATTCCTGATATTTCTTAACCAAAAAAATCTATTATTAAACCATGAAAGTAGAACAAATATATACCGGATGCCTGGCAGAAGCTGCCTACTACATTGAAAGCAACGGTGAAGCCGCAATCATCGACCCCTTGCGCGAAACCGCTCCTTATATCGAACGAGCCGAGCAGGATGGCGCCAGGATCAAATACGTACTGGAGACCCACTTCCACGCCGATTTCGTTTCCGGCCACCTCGATCTGGCCAAGAAAACCGGCGCCACCATCGTTTACGGCCCTACCGCCCAGCCCAACTTCAAGGCTCATGTTGCCAAGGATGGAGAAGAGTTGAAGATAGGCAACGTAAAGATCAAGGTGCTTCATACGCCGGGCCACACCATGGAATCTTCCACCTACCTGCTGCTGGATGAAAACGGCAAAGAATACGCCATCTTTACCGGCGACACCCTCTTCATGGGCGATGTTGGCCGCCCCGACCTGGCCGTCAAGACAGACCTGAGCCGCGAAGACCTGGCCGGCCACCTGTTCGACAGCCTCCGCAACAAGATCATGCCGCTGCCCGACGATGTGATCGTGTACCCGGGCCACGGCGCCGGCTCTGCCTGCGGCAAGAAGATGAGCAAGGAGACCTGGGGCTACCTGGGCGAACAGAAGAAAACCAACTACGCGCTGCAACCGATGAGCAGAGCGGAGTTCGTCAAAGAAGTAACCGAGGGCCTGGTCGAACCGCCCCAGTACTTCCCGAAGAACGCCGTGATGAACAAAATGGGCTACGACAGCTTCGACGAAGTGATCGAACGCGGGCTCAACCCGCTCAGCGTCCGCGCCTTCAAAGCGGCCTGGGCCGAAGAAGAAGCGCTGGTCATCGACACCCGCCTTCAGGACGTATTCGCCCAGGGCTTCATTCCGGGCTCCATCTTCATCGGTATTGACGACAACTTCGCCATGTGGGTTGGCGCCCTGATCACCGACCTGCAGCAGCCCATCCTGTTTGTGGCCGAACCTGGGCGCGAAGAAGAGGTGGTCACCCGCCTGTCCCGCGTAGGGTATGACAACCCCATCGGATATCTGGAGGGGAGCTTCGAGGCCTGGAAAAAAGCAGGTGAAGATATCGACACCGTCGATGAAGTGACGCCGGAAGAGCTGGCCAAGCTGTACGAAGAGAAAGGCATCAACATCCTGGATGTGCGCAAGGAAAGCGAATACGACGCCCAGCATGTGGTCGGCGCCCAGAACTTCCCGCTGGACTTCATCAACAGGAACATGAGTGAACTGAACCACGACACGAAGTACTACGTACACTGCGCCGGCGGATACCGCTCCATGATCGCTGTTTCGATCCTGAAATCCCGCGGCTACGACAAGCTGGTCAACATCAAGGGCGGCTTTAAGGCCCTGGAAGAACTCGGTAAACTGCCGCTGACCGAATACGAAGAGCAGATCACAGAACTGTAAGATATTTGTTCGATTTTCATTGTATATTGACGAAAGGGGTTTGCCATATCTTTTTGGCAAACCCTTTTTCATTTCCTATACTGATAATTATCAAGGCAGCAACTGACGAATCTCATTTCTGCCGAGGGATAGCTTTCGCACTTTTAAGATGTAGTTCAGAAGCAGGAATCGGCAAAAGCGCCGCCCTCATTATCCATTATTTACAGAAGGGTAATCACTACCCAAAAAAAATTCATCTCATGGTAAAAGTGAATGCTGTCCCGATCAGAGAAGTGATGAGCCGGGACCTTATCGTTGTCCAAAAAGATGACAAACTGCGGAGGATCAACGAGATCTTCCAGGCCTACAATATTCACCATCTTCCGGTAGTGGACGAGTTGGGAAACCTGTGCGGCATCATCAGCAAAGCCGACCAAAGCCGGGCTGACCACCTCATCGGACTGTACAACCAATCGCTCTACGATGAGGTCACTTCGGTGGATGTAATGACCAAGCAGGTGGCCACCATCGGCCCGGACGAGACGCTCGACAAAGCCGCCGGCGTCTTCATGTCCAACGTATTCCATGCCCTTCCGGTCGTGGACCGGGGCACACTGGTCGGCATTATTACGACCCACGACCTGCTGCGCTTCAGCTTCAGCGACGAGCTCTTGCTGGAAGACTAATGGGCGCCTGCTGTGGATTGACGGACGATATCAAAGGCGATTGAGGCGTTGGTTCGTAAAAGTTACTATTTCCCCCTGTGGCCTTTTCGCCGGTTTTAATCCGATTGTTCAATAACCAAAAACAATAATACCCATGGTTTTATCAGATGACAGCCTGCAGGTGGTACACTTCGAGCACCGCCTGTGGGTCAACGAACTTGACTTCTTTGCCGATGAACTCAGGATCTATGAGCATCAGCTGGAAGAACTGGTCAAGAAAGCCGACAAAAAAGGAGCCATGCAGGAACTGGAACAATTCCAGAACCAGTTTATCCGCCAGAAAGAGGTACTGGATACCCTGCAGCACGACATTCACATCCATGAACAGAAACTGAGCGAAGCCGTTCAGAAGGATAAAGAACTGCCTCTGGACCCCGAATACCATGAGTTCCTCAAGGAACAGATGGAATCGTTCCGCTCTATCTACAGCGGCCTGAAACAGCGATTCTATCTCTTCCTGAATAAGTGGAAGTGACTTATTATTCAATGGCCTGTGATTCCGGTGAGGTTTTCAAAGGCCTCACCAAGTAGAGGAGTGCCCGAAAGGGTAATATTGTCCTCCTGTGTGCGAAAGGCCAGCTTAACTATGGCGGAGCGCCCCTTTTTGCCCATCCGGGCAGAAGGGGCGTTGTGCTTTTTAATGGGTGCATTGGTATATGGCCCCAATCAACCCCCGTCTTCCTCCCTCAGCGTTCGGCTGAGCTCACGCCGAAGTCCGGGTAAAAATCAACCAATCAACCAGTGACCCCATAAAACCACTCCCCTCCCCCCCCTCTGTGATTCCCGTCACTGACCACCTTCTCGTGCCGCCATACTTTTGTATGGTCAACTGAAAAAAAATTACTTGCAACTAAATTCAAACCATGAAAGTCGAACAAATTTATACCGGCTGCCTGGCCGAGGCGGCATACTACATCGAAAGCGAAGGAGAAGCAGTGATCATCGACCCGCTGCGGGAGACCAAGCCCTATCTGGAAAAACTCGAGAAAGAAGGCGCCAGCCTGAAGTACATTTTTGAGACCCACTTCCACGCCGATTTCGTCTCCGGCCACCTCGACCTGGCCGCCAAGACGGGCGCCACCATTGTTTATGGCCCCACCGCTGAAACGACATTCGAAAAGCATACTGCCGAAGACGGCGAAGAGTTGAAGGTGGGGAAAGTGACGTTCAAAATTTTGCACACCCCGGGACACACTCCGGAGAGCACCACCTACCTGCTGCGCGATGAGGACGGCGAAGACTATGCCATCTTTACCGGCGACACCCTGTTCATCGGTGACGTTGGCCGCCCGGACCTCGCCCAGAAATCCGGTGAGGTGACCAAGGAAGACCTGGCCGGCTGGTTGTACGACAGCCTGCGCACCAAGATCATGCCGCTGGCCGACGAGGTGGTCGTCTACCCGGGCCACGGCGCCGGCTCCGCCTGCGGCAAAAATATGAGCGATGAAACCTGGGACACCCTCGGCCACCAGAAGGAAACCAACTATGCCCTGCGCGCCGATATGGCCCGCGAAGAGTTCATCGAGGAAGTGACCGCCGGCCTGATGCCGCCGCCCCAATACTTCGCCAAAAACGCAAAGCTGAACAAAACAGGCTACGGCAGCATCGACGAAGTGCTGGAAAAAGGCGCCGTGCCGCTGACTGTGGAGGAATTCGAAACTGTCGTTGAACAGCAGGAAGCCCTCATTCTGGATACCCGCCACGAAGATATCTTCAAAAAAGGGTTCATTCCGGGGTCCATTTTTATCGGTATTGACGGAGACTTTGCTCCCTGGGTAGGCGCCCTGATCACCGACCTGCAACAGCCCATCGTTTTCCTTACCGAGGAGGGGCGCGAAGAGGAAACGGTGACCCGCCTGGCCCGCGTCGGATACGACAACACTCTGGGTTTCCTCAAAGGCGGCATACAGGCCTGGAAGGCCGCCGGCAGGGAGGTGGAAACGATCGAATCCGTTACCGCTGCAGAATTTGCCCAGCGCATGGAACAGGGTATCGTGAACAACGTCCTCGATGTGCGCAAGCCTACCGAGTACATTACCCAGCACGTAGTGGGAGCTCAGAACTTCCCGCTCGATTACATCAATAAGAACATGGGCCGCATTCAGCGCAGCAATACTTACTACCTGCACTGCCTGGGGGGCTTCCGCTCCATGATCACCGCTTCTATCCTCAAATCCAGAGGATTTGGCAATGTGGTTGACATCCAGGGCGGATGGCGCGCGATCGAGGGGTCTTCGGCTCCGCTGACCGATTACGCCTGCCCGACCACCATCCCGCAGGAAGAGATCGACAAAGCGATCGAAGCTGTCGCTTAAGGTTTTTGGCATAAAAAAACTGGCGCCGCCCGGCAAGGCCGGAAGTGGCGCCAGTTTTTTTTATGCTGCCGGCCCTAAGTTCCGGAATTGGCGTATCGAATTATGCCAGCGCCGGAGGCTCCGTTTTTGTAACTTACCTTTTAAAACTTCCTGCCTATGAAATGGACAGTCATTACCTTATTCGCTGCTTTTGGCTCACTGTATTTTTTCTCTTGCCGCAATAGCGGAGGCTCAAACGAGGGTTCCGTCGGCCAGGCCCCTCCTGCCCTGTCCGCTGAAGAGCGGGAGGCCTATCTCGGGAAGGGCGCCGAAACTACCGGCGCCACCTTCGTTGCGCTGAGCGGGCAGCTCAAGAGTGCGCTCCAGGAAGAAGGCGTGGCCGGAGCCGTGCAATACTGCAACCTGGTGGCCTACCCGCTAGTGGATAGCCTGTCCCGCGTACACCAGGCCGATATTCGCCGCACCAGCCTGAAAGTCCGAAACCCGGAAGACGAGCCCACAGCTGCTGAACGGGCAGTTCTGGAAGAATACCATGCCAAAAAAGCCACCGGGGAGCCGCTGTTGCCCAAAGTGGAAGCCACCGGCGCCTCGGCAGTAGCCTTCTACGCCCCGATCCTCATCCAGGAAACCTGCCTGAAATGTCATGGCAAAATAGGCGAGACATTGATGGAAGAAGACTATGCCATCATCAAAAAGCTGTATCCGGAAGATGAAGCAACGGGCTATCAGGCCGGGGATTTGCGAGGGATGTGGAGTGTGACTTTTCGGAGGTGAGAGGGTGATGGGGTGAAGAGGTGATGGGGAGACTGGGGCGAGCCCTTGTCTCCTCTTCTCCCCCTCTCCCACTCTCCTCTTCTCCCCCTCTCCCCTTCTCCCTTCCTCCCACTCTCCTCTTCTCCCACTCTCCTCTTCTCCCCCTCTCCTCTTCTCCCCCTCTCCCTACTTCGGCGCCAGGTTGGGATTCAGCAGGTCGTAAAATTGATCCAGTTTGGGCAGGATGATGATGCGGGTCCGGCGGTTGGTTGCGCGGCCTTCAGCAGTAGCATTGGTCGCTAAAGTGTTGTATTCTCCCCTGCCGGCAGCGATCAGGCGGTTGGGGTCGACACCATGTTCTTTTTGCAATGCCCGAACAACGGAAGTAGCTCTTTTGACACTCAGGTCCCAGTTGTCATCGATACAGTTGTTCTTAATCGGAACGTTGTCAGTGTAACCTTCCACCATCACTTCCAACTCAGGGCGGGATTGAATGATCTGAGCGATCTTGCCCAGGACTTCATTAGCCCGAGTGGTAAGCTTAAAGCTACCGCTCTGGTACAACATCTTATCAGAGAGGTTGACAAAGACGACGGTCTTGTCCACTTTCACTTCCACGTCCTCGTCTTCTATCCCCTGAGCGAGTACTCCTTTAAGATTGACCGCCAGGGCCAGGTTGATGGAGTCTGCCCTTGTTTTTGCCGCCTGGAGGAGCTGAATGTATTTGTCTTTTTTCTCCAGCTGAGATAAGGTCTCTTTGATATTGTCGCTGGCGGACTGAGAGAGGGTGGTCAGCCCTTCCACCTGATTGAGCTGTTTGTCCCGCTGTGCTTTTACATCTGCCAGCTGCGCCCTCAGGTCACCCATCTGCTCCTCCCGCAGTTGCAGGGAGCTCTGCAGGTTCCTGATCTCGCCATTCAGCCTGGCTTTGTCCTGCTCACAAGCGGAAAGGCGGTTCATGTATTCGTTCAGGCTTTCGCCGCATTTTCCGAGGTCTTTGTTGGCGGCGTCCAGTTCCGTCTGCAGGGACAGGAATTGCTTTTTACTGACGCAGGAAAAAGTGGTGAGGCCTACCAATAAGAAAACGAGCAATTTTACAACTGAATTCATAGAGTTAGTTTTTGAAATTGTTATGAAAGCGATGTGGGAGGTTAGGCCCTGAGCTGTCCTTCTGAAAGCTCAGGCTTTGTGATTAAGTTAACAAAATTATCTCAATTCGGAAAAAAAAGTTGGTTGCCCAATGATTTTAATCATTTTCTCATTTTTCGCATAACGCCGACTTGACTATTTTCACGTTATGAACCGATTAAAAGAAGAAAAGAGCCCCTATCTGCGGCAACATGCTGACAACCCGGTTGACTGGCATCCGTGGGGGGAGGAGGCTCTGGAACGCGCGCTCAAGGAAGACAGGCCCATACTGCTCAGCGTTGGCTACAGCACCTGCCATTGGTGCCATGTGATGGCAAGAGAGAGTTTTGAAGACGAGGAAGTGGCGGCCTATATGAACGAACACTTCATCAACATCAAAGTAGACCGGGAAGAACGCCCCGGCCTGGACGCGTTGTATATGTCTGCCTGCGAAGCGATCACCGGCAAGGGCGGCTGGCCGCTCAACGTTTTTCTCACGCCCCAGGGCAAGCCCTATTATGCCGGCACCTATTTCCCTCCGGAGCCCGGGCAGCGCCTCCAGTCGTGGATGCAGGCCCTGCAGTTCGCCGCTTATAACTTCTACCAGAACCGGCGTGCGGTAGAACAGGAGGCGGAAAAGACCCTGGCCAGGATGGAGCGCCGCGAACGCCTGGCGCCTTCCTCCCGGGAAGAAGGCCTGTTTACCAAAGCGGCGGCAGACAAGGTCTTCGGCGCCCTGCAAAGGAAATTCGATACCGAACACGGCGGCTTTGGAAAGGCAGCAAAATTCCCCAACACCATGGCGCTTGAATTTCTCATGCATTACGCCTGGCATACCTCCAGCCTCCCCGCTTTTCGCCATTTCCTGAACAGCCTGGACGCCATGCTGATGGGAGGGCTCCGCGGCCATCTCGAAGGCGGTTTTGCACGCTACACCGTGGACCGGCGGTGGCGGGCGCCCCACTTCGAGAAAATGCTCTATGACAACGCACTGATCGCCCGGCTACTGGCCGACATTTACAAATGGACAAAAAAGACGAAGTACCGCGTTGCGCTGCTCGAAACCCTGTCCTTTCTCGAAAGCTACCTCGGCCGGCCGGAAGGCGGTTTCTATGCTGCGCTCGACGCAGAATCAGGAGGGCAGGAAGGGGGCTATTACACCTGGGAATACGATGAGGTAGCGGAATTGCTCGGCGCCGATGCCGCCTGGTTCTGTGAATACTACAGTATCACCAAAGAAGGCAACTGGGAGGGGCGCAATATTCCCTTTGCCACCCGGCCGGTGGGGCAATTCGCCCGCGAAAAAGGCATCGGCGCCGCCGATATGGAAGGTTTCCTGAAGCGCTGCTGGCAGCAGCTGAAGCCCATCCAGGCTCAAAGGCCCCGCCCCCGGTATGACGACAAGCTGATCCTGCCCTGGAATGCCCTGGCTGTTACAGCCTATGCCCGGGCATACGGCGCTACCGGCAACCGGCAACTCCTGCAGGTTGCCGAACAGACCGCCACCTTTTTGCTGGATCACTTCCGTAAGGAAGACGGCGCCCTGCTCCACCTTTACCAACAGGAGATACCCGCATACCTCGATGGCTACGCCTACCTCATCGAAGCCTTGATCGAAATGCAGGCCGTTACCCAAAACCCCGGCTGGCTGCATACCGCCGAAAGCCTTGTGCAAAAAACCCGGGAGCTGTTCTGGGAAGAAAGCGCCGGTTTATTTTACTATACCGCAATGGAGCAAAGCGAAGGCCCCATCCGGCAACTGTCCGTCCGGGAAGAGGACATGCCTTCACCCAATGCGGTTATGGCTTCCAACCTGCAGCAACTGGGCCTGCTACTGGGCAAACCGGAATGGCAGGAGCAGAGCCGCCGTATGCTCGCGGCCGTAGGCAACAACCTGCTGGAAAACCCACTCCCGCACGCCCGTTGGGGGGCCTGCCTGATGGGAGAAGCCTACGGCTGGCTGGAGATCGCCATCGCCGGCCCGCGTGCCCGGGATAAGGCCCGGCAGGCCAACAGCGAATTCTTCGGCCTCCACGTGCTCATGGCCACCGACACCCCCAATGACACCTACCCGCTACTGGCGCACCGCTGGCCGGCGAATGAT
>JAGFJE010000752.1 GCA_024103175.1 Phaeodactylibacter sp. | reverse complement strand
TACAGCGCCGGCGGATCCGCTGGCAGCAAAAGGAACTGGAGCGGGAAAAGCAGGTCTCGGAACGCCTCCGGCAGGTCGACCGGCTGAAAGACCAGTTCCTGGCCAATACTTCTCATGAGTTGCGGACACCCCTCCAGGGGATCATTGGCCTGTCGGAAGGCTTATACCACAAGGCGAATGATACAGAAAGCCGCGAAGACCTGTCCATGCTGATCTCCTCCGGCAAGCGCCTCAGCAACCTGGTGGATGACATCCTCGACTTTGCCAAGCTCAAGAACTTCGACCTCGAACTCCACCGAAAGGCGGTAGCGCTAGATGTCCTGGCGGAAGTGGTCATTCGCAACAACCGCCCCCTGATACAGGGAAAATCCATCCAACTGGTCAATGAAGTACCGGAAAACCTGCCGGCCGCCCACGGCGATGAGAACCGCCTGCAGCAGGTATTATACAACCTGGTGGGCAACGCCATTAAGTTCACGGAGCAGGGCCACATCCGGATAGGGGCGCGGCTGAAGGAAGACAACGGGACGGAGATGCTGGAAATGTATGTGGAAGATACGGGGATCGGCATCCCGGAAGAACAGCAGGACATCATCTTCCAGGAATTTGAGCAGGGGGACGGTTCTGCGGCCCGCAAATACGCCGGCACCGGCCTGGGGCTGAGCATCTCGCGGCGGCTGGCCGAGCTGCACGGCGGAAGCATGTGGGTGGAATCGGAAGTGGGCAGGGGCTCTACGTTTTTCTTTACATTGCCTGTTTCGGGAGCGCAGGCGAGTTCTGGCCTGGACAGCCGGCCATTAACTGAGGTGAGCCATGTGATGTCGGCTCCCATGGTAGCCCGAAACGATGAAGGGCGGGGGGCTTCCGCCGGAATTCTGCCAAACCCCGGGAATGAGAAAGACAAGATCCGCATACTGGTGGTCGATGATGAGCCGGTAAACCAGCAGGTATTGAAAAACCACCTTTCTTCCGGAATCTACGAACTGGTGCAGGCGATGAACGGCGAGGAAGCCATCCGACAGATCCAGAGCGGCCAGGCCTTCGACCTGGTGCTGCTCGACGTTATGATGCCCCGAATGTCCGGGTATGAAGTATGCCGGAAGATACGCGAAAAGCACCTGCCTTCGGAGTTGCCGGTTATTATGGTAACGGCAAAAAATCAGGTGGAAGACCTGGTCCAGGGCCTTTCGCTCGGCGCCAATGACTATCTGGCCAAACCGTTTTCCCGGGAAGAATTCCTGGCGCGCATACAGACCCACATCGACCTGCACCGCATTTTTGACGTCACCGAACGGTTTATCCCCAACGAGTTCATCCGTTCGCTTGGCAGGCAGCGCATTACGGAGGTGGAACTGGGAGACTTTGCCGAGCGGGAAGTCACGGTTTTTTTCAGCGACATCCGGGATTATACCACGCTGGCGGAAACCATGACGCCGGAGCAGAACTACCGCTTCGTCAATGCCTACAATGGCCGGATGGGCCCTATTATCCGGGAAAACGGTGGGTTTGTCAATCAGTATCTGGGCGACGCCATCATGTCCATCTTTCCGGAAAGCCCCGCCGGCGCCCTCCGCGCCGCCATCGAGATGCAGCAGGCCCTGCACATTTACAATGAAGAGCGCCTGGCCAAGGAGCGGGCGCCCGTCCGCATCGGGGCCGGCCTGCACAGCGGGCCGCTCATCATGGGGATCATCGGCGACCGCCGGCGCATGGACGCGGCCACCATTTCCGATACGGTCAATACGGCTTCCCGGATCGAAAGCCTGACCAAACACTTTGGCGCTTCCATTCTGCTGAGCGAAGACAGCCTGAAGGGCATAACAAACCAGGAAAACTTCAGCTTGCGCTTCCTGGGGAAGGTCCTGGTCAAGGGCAAGCGGGAGGCCGTCGGGATCTACGAGTGTTTCGACGGCGACCTTCCGGCGGTGATCGAACGAAAGCAGGCAACACTTGCCCTGTTCCGGGAAGGCCGGGAAAATTACCTGAATGGAAGCTTTAAGGTAGCGATGGAGGCCCTGGAGGAGGTATTGCGCGCCAATCCTGATGATGGCACCACGCAGCTGTTCCTGAACAGGATCGCAAACTATCTGGCCCACGGCAAACCGGAAGGGTGGACGGGGGTTGAAATGATGGAAGAGAAGTAGGGAACCGCGAAATTTAAAATGAAAAATGTAGAATGTAAAGGGGGCTGCGCGGCAGCGCGCCATTTACCTGTCACGGCCGGGCAGATCCCACACTTTCTAATCTTCTAACTCATTGACCATGTCAATGATATCGTGGGTGGTCACGATCCCTACCAGTTCCTGCTTGCTGTTGACGACAGGCAGGGCGCGGAAGCGGTTCTCGGCCAGAAGGGCCACGGCCTCGCGTATCGGCGTATTTTCCCTGATGGTGACTACTTCGCCGACCATGATCTCCTTGACTTTAAAGCCGCGGAGTTTGGCCGACTCCCGAAAGCGGTCCGATTCGTGAACGGTATAGCCTCTTAGCAGGTAGAGAAAATCGGACTTGCTGATGATGCCGATCACCCGCTTCTCCTCGTTGATAATAGGAACGTGGTGAAACCGGTTCGTGCGGAATATTTCATCCAGGATGATGGTTGGGTCATCCGGGCCTGCCGTTTTCAGCTCAGTGGTCATTATGGTGGAAACAGGAGCTTTAAGGTCCATCGCTGTCTTTTTTTTGATGCTCCGGAATTTTAGTCCGGGGCTCAGATAGTGTCAAAAATACAATAATAATGGAAAAGTTCCAGTGTGCAGGCAGAAAAGTGAAGGGTAATGAAAATGTCTCATTCCCGCCAGCCGGTCTTTAGCCGTTTTCTGGCCTCATGGCGGCTGATCGCCAGTCGGATGAGCCGGGTAATCAGTTCCGTGTAGGGAATACCGGCCTCCTCCCAGAGAGCAGGATACATGCTGATATTGGTAAAGCCCGGCAGCGTATTGACCTCATTGACGTAGACTTTGCCCTCAGGGGTCAGGAACATATCCACCCGGGAGAGCACTTCGCAATTCAGCGCTTGGTAGGCCTTAACGGCCACCAGGCGCAGGCGCCCCAGTTCCTCATCGCTCACTTCGGCGGGGATCAGCAGTTTGGCGGCGTCCTCGCTTTCATACTTGGCGTCGAAGCTGTATTCTTCGGCGGTGACGATCTCTCCTACCTTGGTGGCCTGAGGGTTTTCATTACCCAGCACGGCGCACTCCAGCTCCCGGCCCTGGATCATCTCCTCGATGAGCACCTTGGTGTCATAGAGGAAGGCGTCTTCGATCGCGGCTGCAAACTGCTCCGCCGTTTTTACTTTATGTACCCCGACGGAGGAGCCCATATTGGCCGGCTTCACGAAAATCGGGCTGCCGAACTCCTGGGTCAGTTTTTTATAGTCCAGCGAATGGCGCTCATGCGCCTGCACGACGATACCGCGGGCCACGTTCAGCCCGGCTTCCCGCAGCAGGCGTTTGGCCACGTCCTTATCCATG
The DNA here is from genome assembly GCA_024103175.1 of Phaeodactylibacter sp. Taxonomy (GTDB): domain Bacteria; phylum Bacteroidota; class Bacteroidia; order Chitinophagales; family Saprospiraceae; genus JACJXW01. The sequence goes on along the minus strand of JAGFJE010000752.1, from coordinate 596 downwards.
GCCACGGAAGAGCCCAGCACGTCGGGGCCGACAAAGGGCAGGCCCAGGATGCGGATCAGGCCCTGAATGGTGCCATCCTCGCCCTGCGGGCCATGCAGGATGAGGAAAATGGCTTCCGGCTGCTCAATGGGCTGATGATTGTCGATGCGGATGATCTGGCCGGTGGCATTTCCCGGCGCCAGGGCCAGTTGCGGCCCTTCGGCAGGGACGAACTTGCCCAGCTGGCCTTCTTCCTGCAGGCGCCAGCGGCCCTGCCGGTCGATGCCGATCAGGATGACCCGGAACAGGCTCCGGTCAATGGCGCGAAGGATGTTCTTGGCAGAACGTACGGAAATTTCGTGCTCGGGGGACTTGCCGCCACAGATGAGTGCAATGTTCTTCACAGTCCTTATGTTTTTGGGATAAAAAGGAAGTGCCGCTCCGGGTATGTGCCAGCCAGGCACTTCCTTTTTATCCCTGCCAACGGTTCTTACTGGACTTTGGACGTACCGACGTCGAAGGCGGAAATCGGAAGGCGGAAAAGAAGGCGTTGAGCGCCCATTCTGGCCCAAATTCCGACTTCCGACTTTTTAACCGGCTGACCAGACGGTCCCACT
>JAGFJE010000743.1 GCA_024103175.1 Phaeodactylibacter sp. | reverse complement strand
ATGGATTATACCCTGAACCGGCTCCGGGAGCCCAAAAACATCAACGACCCCAATACGGACTATGAGAAGTCGTACGACAGCGACCTGTTGTTTGGCCCTTTCACCCGGGTGTATCTCCCGGTAGGTGAAGACAAGGCCTTCTTCCTGGAAGCGACAATGGGCTTTGGCAGCTCTGAGAGCCAGGTTTCTATAGACGGAGTGAGCCAGACGGTTTCCAACGACGTACTTGCTATCGGAGTTGGCCCCGGATTTACCATCCTTTCCCATGATGCCATCGGTATTGAAGCACAGTTGAAATACAACTGGGCGCGCAGTAATGCCGAGATCATCTTTAACGAGATCAATACCAACACCCAAACCTTTACGAACCAGATTGATTTTTCCATTGGGCTACAGGTGTACTTTGCCCGCGTCAAGCCGGCGAATGTGGAAAACCCAAAACCTGAACCTGATGATGATATAGATGCCTCTGATTTTTATTGATTTAGCATCACAAATTCAATTTTTAACTAAAATCCGATAATATGAAAACCCTGAATTTCTGGATAGTGGCTATTGCCCTGTTCAGTATGGCAAGTTTTACAGCTTGTAACAACAATAGTTCCCGGGCCGATCAGGCCGCGGAGGATGTGGAGCAGGCTGCCGAAGAAGTAGCCGATGCCTTTCGAACGGAACGCGAAGAACTACGCGCCGATATCGAGGAAATGCAAAGAGATATCGATGCCAAGGCCGAAGAGCTGGAAGCTCAGCTGAATACTGCTTCCGGTGAAGCGAAAGCAGAGATCCAACAGCAGATCGACCAACTTAACGCCTGGAGTGACGACCTCGGCCAGGACCTCAACCGCCTGGGAGAAGACGCTGAAGCCAACTGGCAGGAAGTGAAGGCAGATGTCCAAAAGTCAATGAATGATATCGAACAGAAGTGGGATCAGGCCTTTGAAAGCTGATCTCCTTTTTCCCATGAGCAATGAAGTATTTTTCTAACCGAATAATTAAAGACCATGAGCGCCATCACAGATAAGATCCGTGGAAACTGGAACATGATCAAAGGCAAACTCAAAGAAGAGTACGGCCAACTGACCGACGACGACCTGGCCTATGTTGAAGGACAGGAAGACCAACTGCTGGGCCGCCTGCAGCAAAAGCTGGGCAAGTCCAAGCAGGAGGTCAAAGAGATGATCGACCAGTTCTGAATTACCATCATAAATTAGATGAGAACGGGGAGTTGTAGCGGCTACGCTGCAACTCCCCGCTTTTTTGGGCGGGCTACCCGTCTTCGCGTTATTCCGGTTCGGGGCTTCATCCCCACGTCATACTCAGGAAACAGGCGTCTTCGGGATCGGGCAGGGCGATTTTGCGTATCCGTTTCACCCTGAGCAGCCCGTCATATTCAGAAGCATAGCCCAGGTTCAGGCGGGGCATCTTCAGGGCATCGATCTCCAGCAGCACAGGTTGGTATTCCTTGCCGCCGGTAGCGGCCTGGTAGAGGCTATCCAGGGCCTTTGTTTCATCTTCCAGCCAGAAGACGACGGTGGTGTCGGCGCAATCCCGGAAAATGCTCACTTCGTTGCCAGCCATGAAATAACCGGCCAGGAACTGCCGGGAAGGCTCGGGCGGGGCGCCGCCGGGCCGGGTGGGGGCGAATACGAGAAGGCCGGAGGGGTCGCTCAACTGTAGCGCGGTATCGTTTACGATAAAAGTCGAGGCTTCGGAGAGCAGCGTCAGGAAGAGGACTTCCTGTTTCATGAAGCCGTCACAGTACATTTCTGTAGTGCCGATCTGGCCGAAGACGGCAATGTAATCATGCCCCCGGTATTCCCAACTGGCGAAGTACTCATTACAGCCTGCATTACCCACCAGGGTGTCTCCCTGAAAACGGAGGGTGATGCGGCTGCCTTCGATGGGGTTCGTCTGGCCGATGCCCGAAGCGTACCGCACCAGTTCCCACTGATGGCGGGAGAGGGCCCCGGGGTTGGCGGCGGGAGGGTATTGCTCCTTACAACCCAGAATAGAAAGTGCGATAAGCGCAAATAAAAAGGATCGGATTGTCATGGTATTACGGATTGGGATAATGAAATGTGTGGAAACACATGGAAAAATGTGGAAATGCCCATCTTATGGTTGAATTCAAAGGGGCCTGGTATACGCGGCGGAAACAGAAAAAAGAGGGCGGGCGCCGAATGCGCTTACGCCCTCAAAAGTCATCAATAAACTCCATTAATTTTTCAGGAAGCCGCCGACATAAAGGCGGTATTGCTTTCTGGCCTCATCGTGTTCCACTCCGTAGATGGTAGGGTAGTACTTACCGCCTTCCGGGAACTGATCCGGCTGCAGAATGGGCAGTTGGAAAGTTTTCTCCTCCTCAATGAAAGCTTTGGCGATCATCGGCTCCACGAAAGTCACTTCGCCGTCGTAGGAACCGTAAATGAGCACCGAGGTGAAGGGCTCTCCGTTGAAGGGTGAACCCGTGGGGTCGATCCAGTGGGCGCCCATCTGGGGCACGCCGCCGATGTTGATGTAGGGCTGAGGAATGTACCCGCCTTCTACCGGCTTCATGAACTGAACCGTGTCGGTAGCCTGAATGGCCATGCGCTCCGCCTCAGAGGTGTAGTAGAAATGCAGGTCGAAGTGCGGTTTGTCAAAAACCCCCGCCGGCTCATGGCCGTGCGGCATCCAGTCGAACATCATGTGCTGGTAGGCCGTCAGCGTTCTGGCCTTTGCAGGCAGGCCCAGGCTCAGCATTGTCTCATGCATACCCAGCGTAGCCATTGCTTCCTCCGGTACAATTATACCAACTTCTACCGGAGCGCCGTCGTCGCCGAGGCGGATGTAGGATCGGGCTTCCGACTGCCCGAGGGCTGCCTTCTCGCCGTAGAAGAACCCTTCCTGCTCCGGTATGGGGGAGGGTTGTTCATCGTCTTTGCTACAGGAAACGAATGATACGCTCAGGGCTGCCATGCCGAGCAGCAGCCGGGAAAAAAATGGTGATTTCATGGTCAGTTATAAAATTTTGATTGAATGATGCGGGTGATTTTAGTGCTCTTTGCGCTCGGGTTGGCCGTTAACGAATCACGAATCACGAATCACGAATCACCCTCAACCGGCAACAACTGCACTCAACTTTTTTTCAAGCCAGGTAAGCTCCGGAGTACTCAGCACACCCTTTGCCACCTCCATCACCTGCCGGAAGAAAGGCTCCGGGGCATTGGCTTGTAAACCGCCTAACAGTTGCAGGCGTTCGGCCGGCGCCTGAGCCGGCAGGATGTACTTCATCCAGGTGAGCATGACGTTGGGCGCAATGCTGCGGATGACCTGCCCGTGGACCTGCATCATTTCTTCATCGGTAAAATGTTGCCACATCAACACCTGGGTGCCCGTTTCTTCCTCCAGCATGTGCTCCAGGTGGCCGGCGTGGAGGCGGCTCAGGCCCTGGTAGAAAGCATAGCCCAACTGTTGGGCCTCCTCGCCGGCGGCGCCGGAATCGAGGATGTGGTTCAGCTGCGCCAGCAGGCTGTCCTGCAGCTGGTGCAATTCCTCATGATCGGCCTCGTCGTGGGCGGCGCTGCCGGGCACGCGGGCCTCGAGGGCGGGCAGGATGAAGTTGTTCTCCGAAGCGGCGTGCTCTTCCAGCAGCAGGCCGACTTCCTCGAAGCGCTGCTTCAGTTCTGCTACTGCTTCCCGGCTGGAATAATCAATAGACCCCGCTTGCAGGGACAGTTGAGCAAGAAAGTTGCGGATGCCCTTGTGGGGAGTGGTAATTAGCGATACTCTTGGTGACTGGTTCATTGTTTATTTTTGATTTTTGATGTGCGATTTTTGATGTATGATGTGCTCTGAAAGGGCGGCAAACCTTGTGCAGCCAGGGGTTGGCAAATCAAAAAATCAAAAATCGCACATCAAGCCTTATTAATCTAAGATCTACTTTTTACCGTAGCTCAGGCTGAAGGTGTAGGTGACTCCATCTTCAGTGGCAGAATAGTCGGCCGACAGTTCTGTTGCCGTCAGCCTGGTGACCTTCCATTTTTCCGTTTCCCCGCTTTCGGTAACGGCAATGACAGTTTCATTTTCCTGCCAGGCCCAGGTGGCGGCGCGGGTGTCCGGGTCTTCGGCGAAGCATTTGCTGGCGCCTTCATTGAAGATGGCCTTGCCGTCTCTTTGGAAGGTGGTGAAATCGTCGAGTGCGCAAACCGGGAATAAGGCGTAAATGTCGGTGATGGGGTTGCCGTCGCCGAACCAGTCGTAGGCGGGGCTGACGGTGAGGTCTTTCAACACCCAGCTGTTGGCGGTAAGCAGGCCGGTCTTGTCCGGTGTCGGCTTGTCTTCGTCCTTGTTGCAGGAAGTGGTGAACAACAGGCCGGCCAGCGCCAGCGAGAACATGACGTACTTCATACGTGTGATGGTTTTCATGGTTTAAGAAAAGTGATTCAAAATAGGGTCAATGTTCGATCAATTGGCTTTGAATTTTTGAATTTTCATCATTGGACAGAGGGCGGGGGAGGGGGGTGGCAGTTTTTTTGGTTTTTTTTCGGAGATGTTGGAGGCGTAAGCCCGGGGTAAGCCAGATGTGGGCATCCGTCTAGGGTTGGACAAAAAGCTTCGGGTGCGTGTACGATGTACGGGGCCAATGGCAGCCCACGGGCGTGTACGATGTACGAGCTTGTCCAACGTTAGACGGGTAGCCCCAGATGTTGTTCAGAGTTAATGGGCGGTTTTGAGGGGAGTCCAACAAAACGTTCCATTTTTTGGCCTGCGCTCACCAGTCCAAAAAACCTTCTCAAGCATCCAGGGTAGACCCCTTGTTCGCTAAGAGTTTCAGCTCGTACGCGGTCCTTGGATGAGGGCTCCTGCTCTCGACATTTCGCTTGCTTTCAGTTTGAAACAGGGCTGGAGCCCTGTACTTTTGACCGTGTACGACGACACTGCCTGTGCCGCTTTTTGCGGCATCGTAACGAACATGGGTTTGGTAAGTTGGGCTTGAATACAAAAGTGGAATATCGGGAAAAAATGGCTTATGAGGGTAATTTTCAATAAATTGCAGCGACACAAGGAACCCCTCTAAATATATTTTTATGGCCGCTGATTTCAGAATTCCGCTGTTTCTGGTTTTTATCCTCGGAATTTCTTATCTCATTATTCAGAATTTCGCAGTTCAATCATTACCGGCGGCGCCCCCATTCCATCTAACTCCCACGGAAATAAATGAACCAACAGTCAAGTTTAACGATCAGATTTATGAAAGCTGGAAAGGCATCCTAATGCAACTTTTGGAGCGGTTGAGGCAAGGCATGCCGCTTACCCCGGAACAAGAGGAAATAATAGATGGCATGGCTCAACTTTTGCAGCAATACAGCGCAAGTATGGCCGACAAAGCCGAGGAACTTATTACCCTGGTCCAGATGATCCAGCAAATGCAGGAAGATTGGATAAAACAACATCTCGATGAAGGACAACAAAGAACAGATAACGAACCTAAGCCAGGCGAATGAGGAAATAGTAGCACTTTATTCCAATTACTACTATGATCATGTCCAGCGAATTGAACAAGCCTCCCGGCGCAAGGCTTTCCTGAATATCCTGCTTCAGGTTGCTGCTAAACTGTATGGCCCGGAGACGGGAATGAGCCTGGGGTTCCGGCTGCTGGAAGACAGTATAGGGGCTGTCAAAGAAGCTGAAAAGGGAGAGTACAATAAAGGTTAAATCGTGTTGTAGTTTCCGTAATCCAAATTTGTTGAAGTCCACCAAATCGGCCCTTTAATTGAGCCGCATCCCCTCCACCCAAAAGATCCATTTATCCCACCAAAAGAGTCCAAAATACTCGTCCACCGAAACAACGGCCAAAAAACCACACCTGCTTACCTTTTTTCAAACTTTCCCCCCGCCTCCTTTGGCAATATTTCCCCCACATTTTCCCTTATTTATGAGTAACTTTCGCGTTCCATTCAAAAAAGAGATACCATGAAAAAACGCTTGATACTCCGGATAGCCGCCCTGCTCTTCGGCCCCCTGGCCTTCAGCCAGGCCGAGCTGCAGCTGCCCTATCAGATCCACACCCTGGACAACGGCCTGACCGTCATCCTGCACGAAGACCATACGGTGCCCATGGTAGCAGTCAATGTATGGTATCACGTAGGCTCGGGCCATGAGAAGCAGGGCAGGACCGGCTTTGCCCACCTTTTTGAACACATCATGTTCGAAGGCTCCGGCCACGTGAAAGAGGGCGATTTCGACAACCTGCTGGAAGCTGCCGGCGGCGTCAACAACGGTTCCACCAATACGGACCGCACCAACTACTACGAGCTGTTGCCTTCCAGCGCGCTGGACGTGGCCCTGTTCCTGGAGTCCGACCGCATGGGATACCTCCTCGACGCCATGTCGCCCGCCAAAGTGGACGGCCAGCGGGACGTGGTGAAGAACGAGCGTCGGCAGTCATACGAAAACCGCCCCTACGGTATGGCCTGGATACGCCTGATGGAGAGCCTTTACCCCAAAGGGCATCCCTACAGCTGGCCGACGATCGGTTATATGGAAGACCTGACCGCCGCCTCCTATGAAGATGTGGTGGAATTCTTCAACCGCTACTACCGCCCCAACAATGCCTCTCTGGTAATTGCCGGGGACATCGATCCCGAAAAGGCGCTGGAGCGGGTGAAGTACTGGTTCGGGGAGATACCGGCAGGAGAGGAAGTATTGCCGATGCATGCCGAGCCGTTCGCTATGGATGGGCCGGAATTCGTCACGCTGGAGGATAACGTCCAGCTGCCACGCCTATACCTGGCCTACCCGTCGCCTTCCTTTTACGAGCCCGGTGATGCGGAGATGGACGTCATCGCCGACATCCTGGCCGGGGGTAAAAATTCCCGCCTCTATAAAAAGCTGGTTTACGAAATGGGTATTGCTCAGGACGTCTCGGCCTTTCAGGCCTCCCGGGCTATGGAGTCCATGTTCATCCTGACGGCCACCGCCCGCCCCGGCCATTCCCTGGAGGAACTGCTGGCCGTGATCGACGCCGAGATCGGGAACCTGCAGGCTGCTCCGCCTGCGGAGCGGGAGCTGCAGCGCAGCATCAACCAGCGCGAGGTGAACATGCTGCGGTCGTTCCAGAGCCTGCTGAGCAAGGCCGATGCCTTGAATCAGTATTATTACTACACCGGCAACCCCGATTACGCCAACGAAGATTTTAGCCGTTATATCTCTTTATCTGCAGATGACCTTTCCGTGATGGCCCGGCAGTACCTGAGCCCGGAAAACCGGGTTTTATTGAGTATTGTGCCGGAGGGGCAGACTGATCTGGCAGTTACCAAAAAAGAAATCAAACCATGAAAATACAACTTCTTTCCTTCTGGCTGTGCCTCCTTTCAACGGTGGTCTTTGCTCAGCAGGCGGACCGCAGCCGGTACCCGGAGCCGGCGGAGCCCAAACCGCTTCAGCTGCCGGAGGTGCAGCATTTTACTATGGACAATGGCCTGCGGGTATACCTCGTGGAACAGCACAACCTGCCGCTGTTGCAGTTCTTTCTTGTCAGCAATGCCGGCAGTATTTATGACCCTCCCGGGCAGCTGGGCCTGGCGGAGATGACGGCCGAAATGATGGACGAGGGGGCCGGAGAATACAATGCCCTGGAGTTGTCTGAGGAGGTTGACTTTCTGGGTATTTCCCTGAGCACTTACGCCAACCGGGAGGAGCTCGGCCTGCGCCTGTTCACGCCTGCGTCCAAACTGGAGAAAGCCTTGCCCTTGTTCGCCGATGTGTTGCTTCGCCCCCGCTTTGCGGAGGAGGAACTGGAGCGGAAGCGCACCGAGGCGCTCGTTTCCCTGGCCCAGGCGCACGATGAACCCCGGGCGATAGCTTCCCGGGCCTTCAGCCAGCTCATCTACGGAGAAGAACACCCCTAGGGGCGGACCGGGTCCGGAACGGAAGCCAGCCTGAAGGGGCTGGCCGCCCGGCAACTGAAAGACTTTCACCGGGAATACGTCACGCCCGCCAATTCCTTCCTGGTGGTGGTGGGGGATATCGAAAAGGAGACGCTCGAGAAAAAACTGTCCGCCGTACTGTCCGGATGGCAAGGCGGCCAACTCAAGAGCC
>JAGFJE010000736.1 GCA_024103175.1 Phaeodactylibacter sp. | reverse complement strand
CCAGGGGGTTGGGAAGTGGTTGTCGGAATACACGATGAACAGGTCGGATACCGGCTGGTAGCGCCACTGCAGGCGGATATTGGTGTTGACATTATCCGCCTGTTCGTTGTACTGAACGAAGGCGGTGAGGAAGAGCCGGGTGGTAAAAGTGAGGTCCAGCTTGGGGCCGATCAGGAAGAAATCCACATCCCGGAAGGGTTCGGGGAAGTGGAGGTTGTTGTAGGCGAAGTTTACAGATATGCTGCCATAGGGTTGGAAACGGTAATTCAGGGCGCCTTCCAGGCTGATCCGCTCTCCGTTGAAGAAGCCCCCATAGCTAGCTACGACATTGTAATTGAATAACTTTCGCGCATCCGAGAGATAAGTGAATTCGGCACTGTTCCAGTTATATTCACTGCCGGTTGCCAGGGAATCGCCGGCGGCGTTCGTCGGGTCGAAGGGATTGAGCAGCCGGATGTACTGCTGTTGGGCGCTGAGTTGCAACTCGCTGCGGTTGAGGAAAACCACCCCGTAGGCCGCCTGCCACGCCTCATCGGTACGGCTGAAGCCCGTGTCAAAAAAATACTCTGTTTGCAGGGAGGGGCCGTGATTGGCCACTTTTTCGGAAGTAGGATAAAATTTATACCCTACTCCGGCTACCGTACGGTGGAGCCCCCGCCGGCGTACGAATCCGGTTTCCGCCAGGTAGCCGTCGCCGATCAGGTCGTAGCCCCCTTCCACTTTCCACTGCTGGTCCTGATAAAGCAGGTTGCCGGAAAGCGCCACGGATTTTCCCTGTTGTCCGGGAGAGAAAGATCGGTGCAGGAAGAACTTACCCGTCCAGCGGTTATCGGCGCTGGCGAGGTTATAGTCCAGCCCGATCACCCGGTTGTAGCGGTTGCTCTCCTCGGGAATATTCTCCTTGTCAGCGGTGAGCTGTTTGTTAACCACAAAAACACCCACATTGGAGCGGGTGAAGATGCGCTTTTGCAAAGAGGCCACCGTGAAGTTGGCGGCGGGGAAGGCTCCCTCCGTGCCGGTTTGCATGTTGAGCAGGCCGATCCGCCACTTTTCGTCCAGCTTGCCGCTCAGGCGCAGGCCGGCCTGCACCGGGTTGGTGAGGCCGATGCGGCGGGAGAAAAAAGGGCGCAGGCCGTCTCTGCCGAAGCCGGCGAAGAGGTCCTGGTTCTCCAGGAAAAAGCGGCGGCGCTCCGGGAAGAAGAGCTCGAAGCGGTCGAGGTTGGTTACCTGCTGGTCTACATCTACTTGCGAGAAATCGGGGTTGACAGTCAGGTCCAGGTTGATGGAAGGCGTGAGGGAGATCTTGGCGTCCGCCCCGGCGTCCAGCGCAGGGCCCTCGGAAAGGCCGTGTTCGTGGTCTTTGGAAGTCCGGGTGGCCACGTAAGGAATGAGCGACAGGTTCGTCCGGGGCCTGGGAGGCGGCGCGTCCCACTGAAGGGCGCCGGTGAACGCCAGGCTCGCCGTGGCGAACTGCCGGGGAACAGGCGCCCAGCTCGACTTTTCGTTGTTTTTCACATCCATCCGGCTGAAATTGACGCCCCATTCATCCATACCGGCCTTAAACTGCAGGTTGCGGAAGGGGATGGCCATCTCGATGATCCAGTATCCGTCATAATGTTTCACGGCGGACCTCCACTTGCAGTCCCAGTCCAGAGAAACCGTACCTCCGTCGGCCTGTATGCCGTCCCACTGGGCGCCGCCGGCCGAAGCTCCGAAAGAGAAGCCGTTGGTCTGGTCGTTGTAGGTATCGATAAACAGCAGGAAATTATCATTGGCGCCGAAGACAAAATCCCGGCGCAGAGAAGCGATGATGTTGGGCCGGCTGTCCCGTTCGAAACAAGTGATGCCGAAATAGAGGTTCTGCTTGTCGTAGGTGGCCCGCACTTCGGTGCGGGTATCGGCGTAGCCGGTGTCGATGGGAAGGACGCGCCAGAAATCGCCGGCCACCCGGGCGCGCTGCCAGTCCGGCTCATCGAGTTGCCCGTCCGCGTCGATGGGGCCTTTGGCCTCCCGGATCGGCAGGATGTAATTTTCCCGGTTGGAGAGCCTGCCGTTGTTTTCTGCCTGGGCGGCCACCAATAGGGGAAGGGTAAGCAGGAATAAATGCAGAAGTGGAACGGAACGGGCAATGCGAGGCCGGAAAACACTATTCATCGCGATCTTTTTTGATTGAAAAAATGCTTTTGCGAAGAACAGGAGCAAGAGCGTGCCAGCGTATCGGTTCTTTTTCACCCTAAAGCGAGGCGGTAAATCTAATGATAAATCATGGGGAATTCATGAGAATACTGTATCCCTGTTTTCCGGGGAAAAGAAAAAGCCCGGGCAAATTACCCGGGGCCTTTCTTGAGATGAGAAGCTATCAGAAAAACAATCTATTCCGCAATCGGGAATTTTAGCCCGCTAAAGTAAGGGATTAACTCGCAGTTTTATGAAATTTGCTTGTAGACTAAGACAGAAATGATGAATACACCTATCCGCATTCTCGTCGCCGGCTGTGGCAATATGGGGGCATCCCATGCCCGGGCCTATCATGAAATGAAGGAATTTGAGATCGTCGGCCTGGTCAGCCGGGGGGCGGAAAGCAGGCAGGCGCTCTCGCGCGAACTGGGTGGCTACCCCGAATTCGGCAATTACGAAGAGGCCCTGGCCGCCACCCGCCCGGATGCCGTTTCCATCAACACCTACCCGGATACGCATGCTGATTACGTGAAAAAGGCCCTGGCCGCCGGAGCTCATGTGTTTGTGGAGAAACCACTGGCCAACACTGTGGAGGAATGCCTGGAGATACAGGAAATGGTGCGGCAGGCCGGTAAAAAGCTGGTAGTCGGCTACATCCTCCGCGTCCACCCCGCCTGGACGAAATTCATCGAGATCGCTCGGGGCCTGGGCAAGCCCCTGGTGATGCGCATGAACCTGAACCAGCAGAGCCATGGCCCCACCTGGGAAACCCACAAAAAGCTGATGGATTCCATGTCGCCTATTGTGGATTGCGGCGTCCACTATGTCGATATCATGTGCCTGATGACGGAGGCCCGGCCCGTATCGGTCAGCGCCATCGGCGCCCGCCTGTCCGACGAGCTGATCCCGGGCATGTACAACTACGGGCAGCTGCAGGTGCGCTTTGATGACGGCTCGGTGGGCTGGTACGAGGCTGCCTGGGGGCCGATGATCAGTGAGACGGCGTTCTTCGTCAAAGATGTGATGGGGCCGAAAGGCTGTGTCAGCATCGTCGATAAGCCCGGAGATGAAGCCTCAGATGACATCGACAGCCACACGGCCACCAACTCCCTGCGCATTCACTACAGCGAAACGGCGGCGGACGGCAGCTTCGCCCGCCCGGACGAATGGGTGGACACCACCGATGAGCCCGGCCATCAGGGGCTGTGCGCCCTCGAACAGGCCTTTTTCCTGCGCGCCATTCAGGAGAACCTGGACCTGAGCCAACACCTCGAGGACGCCATCAACAGCCTGCGGATCGTCCTGGCGGCCGATGAGTCGGTGCGGACGGGGGCGGTGGTGTTTTTGGAAAGGAATGAGGGAAT
>JAGFJE010000735.1 GCA_024103175.1 Phaeodactylibacter sp. | reverse complement strand
TGACGGCGTTCGTTTGCAGGTTAAAGGTGTAAAGCGTGCGAATCCCGGCGCTCGGGGCCACCACGAATATTTCTTTTGTGGCCGGGTGTCTGGCCAGGGCGTTACTGGTCCAAATAAAAGAATAGCTTTCTGCCTCCGTCAGGGCGTGGGTAGTGAGATCTGTATTGAATTTTTTCAATATGCCGTTGCTTTGTGCAATGAACATAAAGTCGGGGAGCGAAGCGGCCGAGGAGCACAACTCCACCTCCGTACCGGGGCAGGCCGTCGTGGGGCCGTCCGGAACGATCGAGAGCGGCGGCAACTGCGGGTAACTGTTGATGGTAAAGCACTGACTGGCCGCAGCGCCACAGCCTCCTGAGGTAGAAACCGTGACACAATATTCTCCGGCAGCAAGATCGGAGATAGTTGCCGTTTGCTCCCCATTGCTCCAGGAATAAGTTGCTCCGGGGAATCCGGAAGCGGAAACCGTACCATCGGAGGCGCCGTAGCAAACGTTGAACGTCCCCGTCAGTTGAACGAGGTAGTTCTGGAAGGAAATAACGCCAGAAGAGATTCCAACGCCTTCCGTAACGCGGAATTCCACCTCGTCATCGGGGCCCAACTCGCCAACCCATACGCCGGTGTGGCTTTGACAGCAGTCTACAAACTCCCATACCATCACGCCATTGATCCACAACTGCGCCGCATCATCGTGGCCGTCGATGTTAATGGAGTAAAAGCCGCAGGGGAAGCCTCTGCGCTTGGCGCTGAAAGAGTGGTTGTCGTTGTCCACCGGGCAACCCTGGTAGCCGGGCGCCGAGGAGGGAGAAGCCAGCGTATGCCATTGGTCCTGGCTGTTAAAGTTCAGGCTGTTCACCGTATAGTAGCCCGCGTAGTTGGTATTCCAGGAGTCGCCGGTATCTGCCTGGCCGCCGGCGTTCCAGGCATGCACCTTCCAGGCGTTGTCGCCGAATTCGGCCGGATCGCCTACAGGGATGATGGCCGTGCCGGAGGTGGAAGCCGAACATCCGTTTCCATTGTCGATGGTGACCGAGTATGTGCCCGGCTCGGTGATGAGGATGGAGGGGGTGGTTTCTCCTGTAGGCCACAGGTAATTGCCGGCAGGGTTCCCCTGTACTGCCAGGGTGGCGGGAGAAGCGCTGCACAAGCCGTTCAGGCCCGTCAAAGACGGTGAAAAGGGCTGTAAGACGATGGAGCCATTGGAATTACCATAACCTTCCGTCACCCTGAACTCTACCTCACTGTTCGGATCCAGAAACCCGGTCCATGCGCCATTACTGACACCGGGGGCGTCCCATACCATTACGCCATCTACCCAAAGCTGGGCGTAATCGTCATGGCTGGTCACATTGATTTGGTAGTAATCGCAAGGAAAACCTCTGCGTTTGGCGCTCCAGGAGTGATTATCGGCGTTCACCGAACATCCTTGATAACCGGATGCCGAAGAAGGAGACGACGAGGCCGGCCAATGGCTGGTAGAAGAAAAATTGAGATTCGTATTGGTATAGTATCCGGCATAATCCGTATTCCAGGAATTTCCGGTATTGGATTCTCCACCGGCATTCCAGGCATACACGTTCCAGACGTTGTCGCCGAAAACAGCCGGATCCCCCACCACCCCTATTACGTAGGTAGAAGCGGAGATCGAACAACCGTCGCTGTCAGTTACAGTGGCCGAATAGGCGCCCGCTTCAGTTACGGTGATGGAAGAGGCCGTTTCACCTGTCGACCAAAGATAGTCGCCGGCCGGATTGTTCGGAAGGGCGAGCGTAGCACTGCCGCTTCCGCACAAACTGCCTGTCTGGGTGATTTGCACCGTGGCCTGCTGGAAGGACAGAGCGCCATGCGATGCGCCGCCACCTTCCGTCACGCGGAATTCCACTTCGCTATCTGCATTCAGGAAACCTTCCCAGACATTGGCATGCGAGTCGCAGCAACCGATGTGTTCCCAGGCCATCACGCCGTCGATCCAGAGCTGGGCGGCATCGTCGTGGGAGTCCACGCTGAGCCGGTAGTAGCCGCAGGTAAAGCCCGTGCGTTTGGCGCTCCAGGAGTGGTTGTCGTTGACCACCGGACAGCCCTGATAACCGGGCGCCGAGGAGGGAGAAGCCAGGGAGTTCCATTGGTCCTGAGTATTGAAGTTCAGATCGGTTGAAGTGTAATAGCCGCTGTAATCTGAATTCCAGTAATCGCTGATGGGCGTTGCGCCGCCGGCGTTCCAGGCGTAGACCCGCCACTCATTATCACCGAATTCAGCCGGGTTGCCAGGAAGCGGAGTTTCCTGTGCGATGGCAATGCTGTTGCTGGTTGCAATTACCGGATAGGCGCAAGGCTCCGAGCTGGCCATTTCGCAACTGACCACATCGCCGACAACCAGATTGGTAGTAGTAAACGTTGCGGTATGGGCCCCGACAGCTACGCCGTTGACCATCCAGTTGTAGGAGGGAGCAGGGCCGCCGTTCACCGGGCTGGCGGTGTAGGCCCCCCCCTGGCAATTGATCCCGGTAGGCCCACTGATCGTTACGGATGGCGTAACCGTCGGCGTCTGCGCCTGCTGGTATTCGAAGGCGCCCATATCGGCCATGGCTACGGGGGTACCAAAGGAATTGAAGGGGCGCGGGTTGCCGTCGTAGTCTGCGGCTGGTGCGCCGGCGTTGGCGCCGGCATCTATGGCAGGTGAGCAGGCCTGCAGGCGAAGGTCGGTAGGACTTACAAAGAGCGGATCAATATCGATGTTGCCGGGCCCCGGATAACCGCCCTGAATGATTGAATAGGCGGCCGTAGTGCTGGGGTTATCTGTGATGATTTCCTGTGTATTGTTCCAAAGAATGCAATTCGTCAGGTTAGCGAAACCTGGAGCGATGGTGCGAATACCGCTCGTATTGCCATATAGCGTACAATTATACAATTCGGCCGATGCCGAAAACATGCTGAAGATCCCGCCGCCGGATGCTGAATTGCCGGAGAAAATGCAGTTTTCCAGGTAAGAAGTAGTGGAGGTATTTTGATTGTACAGGCCGCCGCCGGAGGATGCGGAATTACCAGAGAAAGAGCACTCCATCAGGCTGACAGAGCCCCCTATGGCGTTGTGTATTCCACCGCCGCTGGCCGTTGCAGTATTCCCCGAAAAAGTACAAGCAGTAAGGCTCGCAGCGCCCCCGAAATTGGCTATGCCTCCCCCCTTGTTCGCCGAGTTCCCGGAAAAAGAGCAACGAAGCAGGGTAAGAGAATTATCTGAAATGAATATCCCACCGCCCTCTTCGGCAGAATTTTGAGAGAAAGTGCAGTCGGTCAGGGTTGGAAATGAAATAAAGACGTTATAGACGCCGCCGCCGCCAACGGCTGCACTGTTGCCGATGAAGTCGCAATTGACCAATTGAGGGGAGCTGTTGCCATTAGATAATCCGCCGCCGAGGCCGGTAGAATGATTGTAGGAAAAAACGCAATTGGTAAGGACGGGAGAGGAGTCATCATTATACATGCCGCCCCCGCCGCCTGCCGTATTGCCAGAGAGGCTGCAGTGGTTCAGCACCGGGGAGGAGAAATTGTAATTATAAATGCCGCCGCCTCTCTGGACGGCCGAATTCCCGGTGAAGTGGCAGTTGCTCAGGCTTGGAGAAGCGGTATTGTTAAGCATTCCGCCTCCGCACGCCCGGAGGTCAAAAGAAGTAAAACTCTCTGTTTTCCCTCCGCTGATGGTAAATCCGTCCAGGACAGCGGTGTTGTTCAGGTTGAGGTTGTAAACCACATGATAAGAATTGTCGCTGGCATCCCCCACCACGCCGATATCGCCGCTCAGAATGGTTTCCTGGGCCGTCCAGTCGCGGTCGCCCATACCCGGCGTGCCGGTGGCCGGAAAGCCGCCGTAGATCGCCACGCCGTCTTTCATGTTGAATGAGATCGTGCGGTCGGTGCCAGCCGTGGGCTTATAGGTGCCCGCCGCTACCCACACCTCATCGCCGGCCGCCGAAGCATTGATCATGGCCTGCAGGCCAGCCGAAGCGTTGGCCCAGGAGGAGCCGTCGCCGCTGCCGGCCGCCACCGGTTTGACGTAGCGAATGGTTTGCGCCTGCGCCGCAATGCCGGAAAGAACGCAGAGAAAAAGGAAGGTCCAGATCTTCAAGGTGTCCATTTTTTTAGGTTTAGTTTTCCCCGGGAGGAGGGGCCGGTAAAAAATCCAGGAATTACAGTGGCACATATCTTCAGTAAAGCCGCAGGGCTGCTATGTATGCTGCCGCCGATTACCGGCCATGTTGCATACCTTGCCGGCCTCTAATGACACGTTTAAACTGATAAGGCAAAGATGGGCTCCCGGAGGGCAAAGGGCTTCCAATAGCTGGTCAAGGATCACCGATTATGTTGCAAGGGGCGGAAAACGGTCATTTTTTCACCTGGCTTGGCCGTATGCCGTAGGTTTCCGTGAAGGCATCCGAGAAGTAGGCGGGCGTGGAGAAGCCCACCTCGTAGGCCACTTCGCTGACATTCATTTCCGTGGTTTCCAGCAGTTCCCTGCCGCGTTGCAGGCGGATGGCGCGGATGAAGAGGGAGGGCGACTGCCCGGTGAGGGCTTTGATCTTGCGGAAGAGCTGGCTGCGGCTCATGCCCGCCAGGCGGGCGAGCTGGTCAATTTCAAAAGAGGAATCGGAGAGGCGCTCCTCCACGATGCCGCGGATCCGGAGCAGGAAGGCGTCTTCGATCTGCAGGCCTTTGTCTTCCGTGGGTTCGGGCGGCAGCAGGGAGGCGTAGCGTTCGCGCAGGCGGCGGCGGTTTTCCAGCAGGTTGCGGATGCGAATGAGCAGTTCCTCACGGTGGAAGGGCTTGGCGAGATAATCGTCGGCGCCGCGCTCCAGCCCGGCGATGCGGCTCTCTACGTCGGCCCGGGCAGTGAGCAGCACGATGGGGATATGGCTGGTGCGCTCGTCCTGCTTCAGCGTTTCCACTACTTCGAAGCCGTCCTTCTCCGGCATCATCACATCGCTGAGGATGAGGTCGGGCACGATATCCAGGGCCCGTTCTATGCCGGCGCGGCCGTTGCCGGCAAAGTGAAGGGTGTAATGGCCCTGCAGGCACAGGCGCAGGAAGGCCGACACATCGGGGTTGTCTTCTATGATGAGCAGGGAATCGTCGGTTGTGGGCGGTGGGGAGTCGGGAGGCAGCAGGCTGTAGGCTTCCGGCGGCAGCTGTTCGCCCCCCGCTGCCTTCAATTCACTATCCATATCCCACCAGGGGCTACTGTTCGATATGGGCAGCCTCACCGAGAAGGTAGCGCCTTTCCCCAGTTCGCTGGTTGCCGAGATACTGCCTCCGAGAAGGTTTGCCAATTCTTTGGCCAGCGCCAGCCCGATGCCCGTGCCGCCGGCTTTGTTGGCCTTGTGCTCGGCTTGGTAAAAGCGGTCGAAAATGCGGGGCAGGCTTTCCGGCGCGATGCCCTCCCCCGTATCGCTCACTTCGAGGATCATGGCCTGGGTTCCGCCGCTTTCCACTTTATCCAGGCGCAGGACGATCTCGCCTCCGGGGGGCGTGAATTTGAGCGCATTGGAAATGAGGTTGCTCAGTATCTGCCGGATCTTTTCGGGGTCGAAATCCATCATCAGTTCGGGCAGGCGGGTTTCCGAACGCAGGATCACGTTGCGGTGGTTGGCCATAGAATGAAAGCTCTCGGCAATATATCGGACATAATTGGCCATATCCCCCTGCACCAGGTTGGTTTTGAGCTGGTTATTCTCCGCCTTGGCCAGGTCGAGCAGTTGGTTGACCAGGGCGAGCAGGCTGCGGCCGTTGCGCCGGATCAATTTCAACGGCGCGGCGGCGGCGCCTTCACCATCCCTCAGCAATTTTTCCGTCATGCCCAGGATCACGGTGAGGGGGGTGCGCAGTTCATGGCTGATGTTGGCAAAAAAATTGGATTTCACCTCATCCAGGCGCCGCAGGCCTTCCGCCT
>JAGFJE010000732.1 GCA_024103175.1 Phaeodactylibacter sp. | reverse complement strand
CCTGCCGGCCCCTGATGCGGAGGGCAACAACGCGGAGCAACTGCTGGAGGAAGAGAAAGCCCGGCGGGGCTTTCAGCAGGCATTGATGGACTTCGCCCAAAATACCGATCACCTGCTGCCGGCGCTGATGGCCGTCCGGTGGGTGAGCCCGGAAAACGATTATGAGCGAATACCGGAATTCCTGGTTTCCCAGTGCCAAAAGTGGCAGGGCCAACACCCCGAGCATCCGTGGGTGGTGCAACTTTGCGATAAAACCAGCCGGGAGCAGCTGCCCGTACTGAAAGGAGATCAACTGCCGGACTATCTGCTTCCCATGCTTTCGGGAGATACCGTCGCCTTGTCTCAACTCCTGGGCAGGCGCCTCACCCTGTTCGACCTCTGGGCCTCCTGGTGCGCGCCCTGCCGCCGCGAGAACCGGGATGTGCTGACGCCCTTATGGGACAAATACCATGAAAGGGGATTTCAGATAATCGGTTACGCCCTGGACGGCAGCGAAAAGGCCTGGAAGGCAGCCATCGAAAAGGACGGGGCCTACCGCTGGCGCCACGCCTCCCACCTGCAGGGCGACGACGCCCCCCTGATGGAAGCCCTGCGCCTGCAGACGATCCCCGCAAACTTTATACTGGATGCGGAAGGGAAAGTGCTCGCTAAAAACCTCCATGGGGAAGAGCTGGTAGAGTTTGTGCAGGCGTTTATGGGAGAGTGATCCAGGCCGTTTACCAACAGACGGGCGATGATGTTTACGGCCTGACTTTTGTCATTTAAATGCTGGAAAAAAAACTCTAAATTTTACCATTATTCGGGCAGCTGAAAAAGCAATGAATATGAGGCGTGTCCTGTACATCTTGTTCGTCGGGGCGCTTTTCCTTTCAACCGGTTGTGTGACGTTATACAAGCCTAATGTTGTTCATTCGCCCCTGTTAAAAGAAAAAGGCGATTGGAATACCACAGCCGCCATAGGGTTATCCGGTTGCGGATTACTGAATATTCAGTCTTCTTATGCCGTATCTTCTCACGCCGGTATCATGGCGGATGGCATGTACCACTTTCGGCATTTCACGAGCGCCGGTGCTTCCACCGAAAAGCTCAATATGTTTTTCGGAGAGGCTGGCGGCGGTTACTTCTCGAGCTTCGGCAAAGACAACAACCGTCTTTTCCAGGTCTACAGCGGAATGGGCTACGGAGCTGCCTATGACAGGATCGACAGCCCGGGCGAGAGTGTTCCGGAAGCGAGTGCCCGATATTTCAACGTTTTTATCCAGCCGGGATTAGGATTTACCTACAAAAGCCTGGACCTGGGCCTTGACCTGCGGGCCAATTACGTGCGCCTCTTCGAGATACATGCTTATTTGTATGAACAGTTCGAATGGTGGAATACGGATTTCCAGTTCTATTCCGATACTACGCTCCACTTTGTCCTGTTGGAGCCCGCCCTGGCCCTTAGAGGCGGAGGAGAAAAATGGACAGGCGTTTTTCAGTTTGGCCTTACTGTCCCGGCGATCCATGCCCATTCGTATTTCATGGTGAACACCTCCTCCATGCTGGCTTTCCCGCTGTTTAAGGTTTCCCTGGGCTTTAGTTATTCCTTCGGAAATGAAAGGGAGCGCCATCTGAATTCCGCTTTAACCGATTTTCGGTAATGATTAAAACCAGAAGCCATGTTCACAAGATTATTACTAGCTGCCGGCCTTCTTTCCTCCCTGCTTTACGCATTCACGCTGGCATTCGTGCCGCTCCTGTGGGAGGGCTACAGTTCTTCCGGCCAGACGGCCAGCGAGTTGTCCGCGATCGGCGCCCCGACGCGATCGTTATGGGTCTCGTTTGGCATCGTGTACGCTTTGTTCGTCGTGGCCTTCGGATGGGGCGTCATTCGCTGGGCAGCGGGAAAAAGCCGTTCCCTGAGCATCGCCGGGTTCCTGCTGATCATCTACGGCGCCATTGGCCCGTTCTGGCCGCCGATGCACCTTCGCGGGGCCGAGCTGACACAGACGGATAACCTCCATATTACCTTCACGGTGGCGGCCGTTCTCCTTATGCTGACCGCCATCGCGTTTGCGGCGGCAAAACCCGGAAAGTGGTTCCGCCTTTATTCCTTTATCACGATGGTGGCCATTCTCGTTTTCGGCACGCTGGCCGGAACGGCCGCTCCCAAGATGGCGGCAGGCCTGCCCACCCCCCTGATGGGCGTGTGGCAGCGCATCAGCATCGGGGCCTTCCTGCTCTGGATAGCGGTGCTGTCCGCCGTCCTGTTGCTTTCCCGGGAGGAGGCGGCCAGCGGAGGCAGCCCTCCTGAGGCCAGGGAAGAAGAAAAGGCCCGGAGCAGTTTATTAACGGAATAGCCCGTACTATCCGAATGCTCCGGCGAGCAGACAGGCGCAGCTTTTTAGAGGAGTAAAATAATACTCCCAACCCACGCTCACTGCCGAACCAGTACAAAGAACTCGTCTTCCTCGACTAGATGCATTTCATCATCTGAGATCTCAGACAATTGCCAGCTATCGTGTATCTCATACAGATCTTCACCCAGGCTTTCGTTTTCATTCTCAAAGACAGGAACTACAATGTTTAGCTCTCTGCCGTTGTTCTCCAGGTTCCAGCTGCCCGTTGCGACCAGATCCGAATTCCGGCGCATTTTAAAAACCCCATCGGGTTCGAAGGCCAGCACGATACCGCTGAAAGAAGCGGCCTCATCTTCTCCTTCATCCACAAATTGCCTTACCACCCAGTTGCCTTCCACATTCCCGGAACCCGATAGGGCCGGATCGTCGCCGGGGTTTGTCGTGTTGCCAATAAGAGGAAAATCGCCTTCGCCGCAGGAAAAAAATGATACGGCAACAACCAATGCCAAAATGAGCCTGTAGATCATAGTAAAAGTTTTTATGGTTAGTGAATGATTATCTGAACAGCCCGATCCTTATTCCAAATACACCTGCCGGCCCGCTGATATCGGCGGCATCCAGCCCCCGGTAATCCACTCCGCCGGGAACCCAGCGGTAGGCCGCTCCTGCATACAGGCGCGCAAATGAGGCCAGGTTCACTTCAAGCATGGCCCCCGGCTGAATAAAGAAAAAATTGTCTTCCCCAAAGGACGGCTCCTGTGCGGAAAAGGGCAATCCGTCCTTCCAGTCCAATTCTACCTCCCCCACTCCGGCAGCCAGGGGAAAGGACAAGTGTAAAAGGCGATCCGGCTTCCAGGTATATTCCAGGGAAAGCCCGCCCATCCGCAGGTCCAGATACACATCCGGATCGGCCTCTGTGGCTGGCGTGAACTCATTGACAGAAAAACCATACATCCCTCCGAACGCCCAGGAACTGCCAAATGTCACCCCCCCCTGCACGGTGACGAAAGCTGCGCCGGCCTCCGCCACCGGGCCATACTGTATTGAGGAACCGGCGTAAAATCCGGGCTGAAAAGCGCCGAACAATGAATTTTGAGAAGTAGATTGAGCCCCTGCCCATTGCCAAAGACAAAGCAGGAGGGCCCCCACAAGGAGTTTTGTCTTCATAAGTTATAAGAATTTTTTCAAAAAGATAGCTTTACTATAAGCAAATATAGTTTTACTTTGTTCGGGGCCGCCTGATTTTTTTTGAGCGCCGGTATCTCTACGCCGGCAGGGCCAGAGGCGCCAGCAAGGCGGCCATTAAAAGACGGCGATGATTACCGGATCTACTTCAACGGCAACCTGGGAAGGAGGGGCATCGGGGAATGCCAATAAACAAGGATATAAATGAAAAAAGAAGAACTGAAAAAACTAACCGACGACGAACTCAAAAAGAAAGAGCAGGGCGTCAAAACGATAATCGGGTTGTTTATTCCCATCCTTCTCGGCCTGCTGTATTTCGGCCTGCGGGGATACGCCCGCGGAGAGGGCGCCGACATTCCGGTTTTGATCATTGCGCTTTCTTCTTTAGGAAGCTTGTTTGCTGTCTGGCCGGGGCTGAAGGCCATTCGGGAAGAACGAAAGGCAAGGGAAATATGAAGGTTGTCAGCCATTTGGCAAGCCTGCCTCCCCGGAAGCTCTTTTTGATCGACGGCCTCGGCGCCCTGCTGTCCGCCTTTCTACTGGGCGTCGTTCTGGTGCGGTGGGAGCCTGTTTTCGGCATGCCTTCGAAGGTGCTTTACCCGCTGGCCGCCATCGCCTGCGTTTTTGCCGTTTACTCCCTGAGTTGTTATTTTTTCCTTTCCCGAAACCGGCGCCCCTTTCTGAGAGCTATAGCCGTAGCCAACCTGCTGTACTGTGGCCTGACTCTGGGGCTGGTGGTGTATTGCTACCCCCAGCTGACGGTTTTGGGGGTAGCTTATTTTTTGGTGGAGATCGGAGTGGTGCTCATTTTGGTGGTAACAGAACTTGGTAAAGAAGCCGGGGCAAAGTGAGATGATGGCTATTTTTCATTATCTTCATTGTTCCGTTGCATGGTAAATTAAGCGGCCTCCAGAGCACCGAGCCTACCAAATTGGAGCTGACTTTAACCAGGCAGCCAAACGAGGGCTCCCACATGCCGGCCTACCGACACGGCTTCGGGGCGGTATTTACATCCATTTAGATGGCACAAAAACCGATAGCCATGAGAAAATTGACTTTTTTTACGCTCCTCCTTTCCTCCCTTTCTCTATCTCTCTCCGCGCAGTACTTCTCGGCGGTTTATCCGAATGCGGGCAGCGGCCTGGCCGGCAGCCCCACCGGCGGAGGGTATCTCCTCACCACCACCAGCGGCATCCTCAAAGTAGGCCTGCAGGGCCAACCGGCCTGGAACCGCCAGCTGACGGGCATTTTTCTGCTGGACGCCAGCGGCCTGGACAATGGGCAGGCCGCCCTCACGGGCTTCAAAGGCGATGATGCCTATTTCAACACCATCGACACCAACGGCATCCTGCAGCAAAGCAGCGTCTACGCCCTGACGAATTTCACGGGGCAACAAGACGTGGGGCAGGCCGTCCGGTGGGCTGGTGGCTTTTACTGCCTGGCGGGCACGTTCCGGGAGCCGGGCGCCGCCGGGACGGAGGCGTTCTTTATGTGCCTCAACAGCTCCCATAATATAACCATGGCCTACAAGATGGAAGGGCCTCAATCAGAAGTGTTTTCCGGCTTTAGCCCCGTACTCAGTGGCGGCGGCTTCAGCCTGCTGGCCAATACCGACAGCGATGGAGCCGGCGGCACGGATGTCCTGCTGCTCCGTACGGCCAACGACGGCAGCCTGCAGGGCTCCACCCTGTTCGGCGGCGCCGGTGAAGATATGGGCTGGGCGGTGCGCCCACTCACCAGCGGCGGCTTCGCAGTAGTGGGCGAAACCAGCAGCTTCGGCAACCAGCAGCAGGGCTTCCTGGCGCGCCTGGACGGCAGCGGCAACCTGCAGTGGGCCAGGGGCTTCAGTAATGTAGCCAGCCTGGCGGATGTGGCGGAATTGCCCGACGGCAGCCTGGTAATGATCGGCAACCGCGGGCCCTCTGCCAACCCGGAGGACATCGTTCTGCTGAAAACCGATGCCTCCGGGCAGTTGCAGTGGGCCCGGGCCTACGGTGAGAGCAACACTGCCGAACAGGCCGGCGGGCTGACGGCGCTGCCCGACGGCGGCTTCCTCCTCACCGGCAGCTCCGGCGCGCCGTCCTTCAACAACCTGTTTGTCGCCCGCACGGACGCGGATGGCCGTGTGGACAACTGCACGGGCAACAGCCTGAACGTTACGGCGTCCACCATCAGCTTTCAAACACCCCAGCCCTCCGGCCAGCTCACCTACAACCTCGCCACCAGCCAGGTCAGCCGGTCGGGTGTAGTGACGAACTTCAGCAGCCCTTCCGTGACGCCCAGCCTGTGCGTGACGTCCGGCGTCCGTACGGTGGAAGGCATCCCCGGCACGGCCCTGAGCATTTATCCCAACCCCTCCCCCACGCCACCGCACTGGGCCATCGAGTGTGAGCAGGCCATGCCGGTGGAAGCCCGGCTGACAGACGCTTTCGGCAGGATACTCCTGCGAAAGGAACTTCTACTTTCCGCCGGCAGGAATGAGTGGCGGCCGGAAATGGGCAGCCTGCCGAAGGGGGTCTATACCGCCAGCATTTCGAATGGGCAGGGGGTGGTTTCGAAAAAGGTGGTGATACAATGATTTAGCTATTCTCGCGGGAGGCCCACAGTCCATTGCCAGCCATGAAGAGGCCAATGGCCTTTACCTGGCCAGGATAGAGGCCGGCGGCAACTTCATCAGGGCGAAGAGGTACTGTTTTTCGTGCCTCAGCGATATCGACGCCATATTCTCCAGCATCTGGCGGCTTCCTGCTGGCGGGAGGATTGAACGAAACGCCCGGCCCTTCCTTCAATCCCAGGGTAAAAAAAGGCGCTTTTTGTTGCTTGCTATAATGTACATCGTTAACTTGGAACGCACTCAACAACCCACCAGATAAACAAATATATACACTAAGGCGGATGAGGAGCAAACGTTCAAGGCCAATATTGCAGCCACTGTGGGCAGAACTCGAATGTGGGCGAGATAAGCGCATCAAATTTGCTGCACGAATTTACGGTGTTTTTTCGGCCTGCCGTCTGCTATCATAAAGAAAAACCGAACAAGTGAAAAAGACAAACTGGAGCAAATTAGGCTTTGAATTTTTGTCCATATTCATTGCCGTCATTTCGGCGTTTGCACTAAATAACTGGAATGAAAACCGACGGGACAATGAAGCCGCCGACAAGATACTGGCGGAGATCTCGAACGGGCTGGAGAAGGATATTGAAGACCTCAGAATTAACAAAAGGGGGCATGAGGACGGGATACTGGCCTGCAAGTTTTGGCGCAACCTGCTTGAAGGGCGGGAAGTGAATTTAGATACGCTGCCCATGCACTATTTTAATTTAACGAGAGACTATATCTCCATACAAAACATCTCTGGTTACGAAACTTTAAAGTCCAGGGGGTTGGAATTGATCAAAGATGATTCTTTAAGGCTTGAGGTCATTACGCTGTACGAGTACGACTATAACATACTGAAAAAGTTTGAAGAAGAATACCATGAGATGCAGTATCAGGAAAACTACTTTGTAGCAATAAACAATAAAGTGGCTCCAAACTTTGAATTTGATGAAAAAGGAAATATTGCCGGAATGCAACTGCCGCTAAGCATGGATGAGGCGGAAAAAAACATACTGCTGAGTTATTTATGGAAGATACAAATGAACAGGCAATTCATCCTTAGATTTTATGCGCAAACAGAAGAAAAATTAATTCAACTGCGGGAAAAGATCGAAAGGAATATCGAGCGATAGCGGACAAACAAGCCCCCAACGGCCGTTCGCTATTCGCTGTTCGGTGTTCGCTCATTAGGGCCCCCCTCGGACAAGCAAGCGAACGGCGAATACCGAACTACCGAAGTTGGGGCCTACCTATCCACGCTAAAAAACAATCTCAACGCTCACTCCGTCAAACCCTTCCCCCCGCACTTCTACCCCATCACCAACTTTCAAAAACGAGGATTGATCACCGCTCAACTTTGCCGATAGTTTTTTATACCGGCCGAAACCCAGCAGGTTGCTCAACTTCTTCCTAAAGATGCCAAACTGATGAATACTTATTAATGCCCAAATTCCGGGTATCGGGAAAATTAACTAGCACAACTGGTATTAATATTTGAAATAAACCCATTCCTGAACCATGAAAACCATCGTACAAGTAGAAGAAACCTTCTACTGCTCCCTGGAACGAGCCTTTAAAACGCCCATCCTGGGCGACGCCACCCAATTCCTCACCGGATACGGGCCGGCGCCGGCCGTTGTGAAATTCACGGATGATAGTACCTGGGGAAAACCGGGTGGGCGGCGTATCCCCCATTCTGCTCCAAACTGGGTTTCCAAAGGGGGCGAGGTCGGCGTTGATGAGGTGTATGTCCGGGACGAAAACAAGTACTGGAAATGGGGCGTAGCGGAATTCCGGCAGTGGAGCATGGGGTTCACCGAATTTCAGGGGGAGTTGTTCTTTGAAGAGATCAGCGATAATGCGGTGCAGGTGCGCTGGGTGTATACTCTCTTCTCCAAAAGCTTCCTGGCCTATCCCTTCCACTGGTTTTTTGGGCAGGTGTTCTGGAAGGGGCAGATGAGGGGGGCGATCCGGGAGATGAAACGGTATGCGGAGTCGGGGAAGGTTTTTCTGTATGAGTAAACCAGACAAAATTCAAAACATTGATCTACGTACTGGCCGGAATGAGTTTACTTTTTGTCGCAATCGGATTTATTGTGACGGAAAACAATGC
>JAGFJE010000718.1 GCA_024103175.1 Phaeodactylibacter sp. | reverse complement strand
ACTGCATTTCCTCATTTCTATGCATTTCAGCCCAGGCACGGTACTTACACCTCACTCGGCGACACCCCGAAAGCCTCCTTATAGCTTTTCGAAAAATAGGACAGGTTGGAATACCCCACCTGATAGGCGATCTCCGAAACGGAGCCGGCCCGCTGTTCCAGCAGTTCTTTGGCGCGGGCGAGGCGGAACTCGCGGATGAGTTGGTTGGGGGACTTGTCGGTGAGGGCTTTGAGCTTTCGGTGGAGTTGGGAGCGGCTGAAGCCGACGGAGCGGGCCAGTTCCTCCACGGTATAGAATTCATTGCCGATGTTCTCTTCGACCTGTTCGGTTACGGACCGAAGGAAGCGTTCATCCATGGAGTTCAGCGCAACCTGGGTGGGTTGCAGTTTGAGCTCTCCGCTGAATTTCTGCCGGAGGCGTTGCCGTTGTTCGATCAGCTTGTTCATGCGCACCTTCAGCTCCCGAACGTCGAAGGGTTTGGTGAGGTAAGCGTCGGCCCCCTGCTCCAGCCCTTCGATCTTGTGTTCCTGGCCGGCGCGGGCAGTGAGCAGGATGATGGGAATGTGGCTGGTATGGGGGTCGGCCTTCAGGGTAGCGCAAAGTTCGAAGCCGTCTTTTTCGGGCATCATGACGTCGCTGATGATGATGTCGGGTATTTTTTCGATCGCCGTATTTATGCCATCCCGGCCGTCTTTGACGGCGATGGCCTGGTAGTCGTTCTGGATGTTCTCCAGGATGTAGCGGCGCAGGTCGGGGTTGTCTTCCACGACCAGCGCGATAGGTAAACTTGCATCGGCTTGCCCGTTATCATCCCGGATCTGTTCTTCGTCAAGCAGTTCCGGGGCTATGGCAAGGCCCGCCGCCCCTTCGCCGGCCTGGTTGTGGATGGCCGCTTCCTTCGGCAGATCCTCCCGGCGGAAGGGCAGGCGTACCTTAAACGTTGCGCCCTCGCCTTTGATGCTATCGATGCTGATCTGCCCGCCGTGCAGGCCCACCAGTTCTCTGGCCAGGGAAAGGCCGATGCCCGTGCCAGCCCCCCCCATCCCCCCCGAAGGAGGGGAGGCCTGATAAAAACGGTCGAATACTTTATCCATTTCTTCTGCATCCATCCCGGGCCCGGAATCGGAGACATGGACATTGAAGTAGCCTTTATGTATTTCAACCCGGACGCCGATCCTCCCGTGTTCGGGCGTGAATTTGAAGGCGTTGGACAGCAGGTTCACCAGTATTTTTTCCAGCTTGTCCTTATCGAACCAGGCCTCCTCCGGCTCGGCGGGGAAACTGGTGTGGAAGTGTATGTGGCGCCGCTCGGCCAGGCTCTCAAAGGAAAAAACGATAGCCCGGATGAATTGGATCAGTTGGCCTTGGGAAACGGACAACATCATTTTGCCGCTGTCCAGTTTGGAAAGGTCGAGGAGTTGATCTACCAGGTTCTGCAGGCGCAGCGAATTTCTTCTGATAACTTTCAGGTGCCTGCCTCTGACCGGTATTTCTTCGGCGTCGTCCACTGCTTCACTGGCCGGGATACTCTCCAGCGCCTGGGTGACCGGCCCCAGGATGAGGGAAAGAGGCGTTCGGAACTCGTGGCTGATGTTGGCAAAAAAGCGGGACTTGACGGCGTCCAGCTCCCGGATGCGCTCGGCCTGCGCCTTTTGCCGTTCGCTTTCGAGAAGTTTATACCCCAGGCCCAGGGCATAGATCATGAGCAGCCCGATCTGCCCTACCGGCCAGGGCAATACGGGGAGCACGATGATATCCAGGAGCGTCATTATGCCAATAATACTCCAGAAAACGAACCAGATGAT
Source organism: Phaeodactylibacter sp. (assembly GCA_024103175.1). Taxonomy (GTDB): domain Bacteria; phylum Bacteroidota; class Bacteroidia; order Chitinophagales; family Saprospiraceae; genus JACJXW01. Next base: position 1,793 of record JAGFJE010000718.1, on the reverse strand, counting down.
GCCGGCGCCGAAGATCTTCGCCAGCCGGTGTCCGCCCGCAAGGAATTTTATCGCAACCGGAAATATCATAATGAACGCCAGAAGAAAAACAACCCCAAACTCACTATAGGGCGGATGAAAGGAGGTTAGGAAACTATAGAGGAAACATAGCGTATACACTCCGGTTACTACAAGCAGGTACTTGTCCCAGAAGGGAAGCCTGCCCTTCGTTTCCGAAAAAGAGCGCCCGAATAGGAGCAAAAAAATCAGAGAACCCGCGGCCGTGATGTAGAAGAAGGGCTCCGCCAGCCGGGGGTGGCCCGGAAATAACAGGTCTACATATCCCGATGCGGGTTCGATATTGGAGTAGTGCATGCCGAAAAGCAGGCAAAAAAGGCCGAAGTAGAGATAGGAATTGTGCCGGACGAAAAACCAGAATACCAGGACGTAAAAACCGATAATGAAATACATGGCCTGCCCTCCGTAGATGTACCACTTGTTCTCATCCGCGGTGTAGGAAATGTTGGGCATCGGTTGGCACAGTGCCGGTTCGATATGTATCTCTCTGGATTTCTGATCCGTTCCGATCCGGATATAGGCTGTAACCGTGTCTCCCGCTTCCAGGGAAAACGGAATAACATTCACCGCAGCCCTTTCCTTTATGGCCTTTTCCCGCCGTGGAACGAGATAACCCGACCGGTGGTGATCCGTTATCTTCCCGTCCTGCACGAAATAGGCGTCCACATGGTCCAGCGCGGCCATAAAGGGATACTCTGCCGCCCTTCCTTTGAAGGCCAGCCACCTGTCTGTGATATCTTCTTCGGCAGCCAGCCTTATCCGCAGCCAGTGGGCAGCGGGATAAGCGAGGGGTTGGTTGCTGTCAAAAGGCCCGGAAAAGGCTATGCCGCTGTCTTCAAGGATATCTTCTATCGTCATATCCCCGCTTGTATCGGTATACAGGCCGGCGTAGGGCGCCAGGTTCAATACAGCCGGTGCATTGTCTTCCAGGTGCACCACCCGAAGGCCCTCCTGCCCGAAAAGAGCAAGGGAAAAGAGAAATGATATGACGGTTACGGTAAGGCGCATAGCTCAATGCTCTAAAAATACTAATTCTTACAATTTTTCAAGAGCAGCGGGAGAGTGGAAATCTCCCACTCTCCCACTCTATTACTCCCCATCACCTCCCCGCTTCCGCATACCAGCTGGCGTACATCACCTGCGGCGGCATGGGAGCGCGCTGGCGCATCTGCTCATCCTGAAAGATCTCCAGGTCGAGGTTGTGGAAAGAGATGATCTTCCACTGGCCCTCCTGTTTTTCGAGCAGGCCGGTCCAGAGCACGCCGGGGTCGGCGGGGCGGCCTTCGCCTTTTTTCACCACGGCGGCCAGGACGTGGATCAGAGCAATGTCTTCCCGGATAAATTTGACCTTATCGACGGTGGCGTAGTGCTCGGTATCCTTGTACACACTTTCAAAAAGCCCCTGATGGGCGGCAGCATTTCCCTGCGTGTTGAAGTTCTTGAAGTACATTCCGTTCCAGACAATGTAGTCGTGCTCATCGGCGAAGGCGGCGGCAAATTTTTCCCCGCTCCCTTCCGTCCAGCCATCGGCCATGGACTGCACGAGGCCGCGGATGGCCGCTTCATCCGCTTCGGTTTGAGAAAAGAGCGGCTGGGTAAACAATACGAATAGTGCGATCAGTTTTACGAGCTGTTTCATGATGTTTTGTTTTTTTTGAGTTTTATGGAAAAATGGTTTCAAATAAATGCATAGGGGTTGGCCGTAAGGCTAAGCAGTTCCTGAAGCTGGTAGTGAA
>JAGFJE010000223.1 GCA_024103175.1 Phaeodactylibacter sp. | reverse complement strand
GAAGACGAGGAGATCGCCTTCAATGCCGGCTCCCACACGGAGTTGATCAGGATGTCGTACGACGATTTTGAAAGGCTGGTCCGGCCAAAAGTGCTGAGGTTTTCGGCGTATTGAGCCTGGGGCTGTTGATCAGCGGCCAGGTTTTTGTAAAAAGGGAGGTGCACTGATCTGTCCGGATGTATTAGTATCTTTGGAATTGGGCGCTTCTGCTTTTACAATTCCGCGAGGCCCTGTTCTATCCCGATAGATCAGTGCCCTCCAATGCCATTAACGCCCCTCAGTGAAGAGGATCAACCCCGTACATTTTGTCATGCCCCAGGCCTTTTCCAATGCCCGTATGAATGGCCGGGCCAACGGTTCCCAATTTTTTTTGCTTGATGAAACTTTATTTCTCATCGTAAGGTTGTTTTATTGTTAATTCATTATTAACTTAATGTTAATTTAATGTAAACTCCCTTGCTATGAGTAAAAAACTATATAAAGAAGAACAACGGTACAGAAGGTGGGAGATCTTTGCACTGCTGTTGTTCCTGATGGCCGGCACCTCCTACCATTTCGTCGAACTGTACGTATCCGGTGAATATGAACCGGGCTTGCTGATCATACAGTATGCGCTGATCGCTTTGATCCTTACCGGCGCGCTGGCCTATCTCTGGAGCATCCGGTTGATCCTGAGAATTGACAAGGAAGGCATACAGTACCAGTTCTTTCCCCTGCATTACCGGAAGCACAAGGTGAAGTGGGAAGAAATAGAAAGCTATGAGTTCGTCGACACGCCTGCCCCGACAGAGTTGAGCGGGTGGGCGGTTCGCCTGGGCACCTGGGAGCGCATGTTCAGCGTCTCCGGCAGGACGGGCCTCAGCCTGTCCCTGAAAAATGGGCAGCAATTGTTTATCGGAACTCAGCATCCCGATGAATTGAAAACGGCCCTAGACAATATGCCTTCTCTGTAAATAGAACCTTCTACTTTTGTTCGAGCCGGTTCAGGGCTGCATTGTGTCCTGAACCGGCTCTTCGTTTTACAGCTGCTGCCCGAATCCCCAGCTTTTCAAACAATAAATTCCCCGCCTCCGGCTGATTCCGGCCTGCCCCTTTGAAAGCGCATTCCCCCGGCACGGGCCCCGGGGAATTGACAAAGCCCATTACACGCCAAAACGTTATGCCGCTGCATCTGTTCTAGAAGACGAACGATGAGCCATCTCCAATAAAGGAAATTGTCCAAAAATCTTTGATATTCGTAATACTTACCGGTGCTTTGCACTTTCCTCCGGCTCTTGCGGGCGATTGTGTTTAAAGCGTTAACTTTAGATCAAAAATCAATACTTCCAATGAAAAAGCCTTTTCAATTCATAGGGTATGCCGCGGTGGTGCTCGCCTTTCTCTTACAAGGTTGCAGTGAAGAAGCGCAGCGTGGCCTGCGGCCCATCCCGACAGCTTTCGGCAACCTCAATGAGATCGTCGTAATAATGGACGCGGACATGTGGGACGGGCCTGTAGGGGATACCCTGCGTTACTACTATTCCTCCGCCTATCCGCTGCTGCCCCAGCCGGAGCCCATTTTTGACCTTCGGCATTTTACGCCCCAGGAGCTCAATAAAGACCCTCTTCGCAAGGAATTGCGCACCTATATGCTGGTGGGTAACCTCAATGATGAGAACTCTCCCGCCACCAAGATGATCGTCAGTGATATTGGAGAAGAGAAAGCCAGAAAAGCAAAAGAAGATGAGGACTACAACAGCGCCATCGGCCGCGATAAGTGGGCTAAAGGGCAGTTGATCATCTACCAGTTTGGCTATTCTGAAGATGAACTGATGGACATCCTAAAGGAGAACTTCCCGGCAATCCGCAAGCGGGTAAATGCCCACGATGACAAAAAGGTGGACGCCTATGTCTACCTCAATGGCCAGAACAAAAGGCTGGAGGAAGAGGTGAAAGAAGACATGGGGGTATCCATGCGCATCCCCAGCGATTACTTTCTCGCCATCAACGACGACGAGATCATCTGGGTACGCCGGGAAACCGACGAGACCAGCAGCAGTATCATCTTGAAAAAGATCCCATACACGGACCGTTCGCAGCTCAGTAAGGAAAACATCATTGCCATCCGGGACTCGATCGGCAGGCAATACATTTCCTCTACCCTGCCGGGTACGTATATGCAGACCAACGCCATTGACCTGCCGGTATTGACGGATGTGACCAAGATCAATGGTTATTACACGCTGGAAGCGAGGGGCATCTGGGAAATTGTCGATGATTATATGGGAGGAGCATTCGTGAGCTATCTGATCCTCAACCCCAATTCCAATGAATTGCTGTTCGTCGACGGGTTTCTGCATGCTCCGGGAGAAGACAAAAGAGACCTGATGCAATATATCGAGCACATCATCCGGACGATCAAATTCTAGTACTGCGGGCACCAGCGTGGGTATCGGGGCAGCATAAAATATGGCGGGGCAGGAAACGGCCTTGCCATATTTTTTTTATTTTACCCGTACAAGAGCGGCCCATATGAAAAATTTTCTCCGCCTATCTACACGGGAAGAACAATGGGAGCAGGCCTCGGATGAAGCATTGCTCCGGGCCTACCGGCAAACCGGCAACCGGGAGCTGGCTGCTGAGCTGTTCAACCGGTATGTTCACCTCGTCTACGCTGTTTGCCGCCAGTATTTAAAAGACAGGGAAGATTGCCGCGATGCCGTAATGGCCGTCTTTGAACAGACGGTCACTCAGGCCAGGAGCACCGAGATCCAACACTTCAGTAAATGGCTCTACTCCACTGCCAAGAACCGTTGTATTTCCAACCTCAGGGATGGGCAGCGCAATAGCCGCCAGCAGGAAGAATGGGAAAATTATGAAAAAAATGAACCGAAAATTATGGAAAATGAGGGGTTCCTGCGTCTAATTAATGAGAGAACGAATGAATCAAACACCAGCCGCATCCTCGAAGCGGCCATTTCCGGACTGGAAGAAGGCCAGCGCACCTGTATTCGCCTCTTCTTCTATGATAAGAAGCGTTACAAAGAAATTGCCGGCATCACCGGCTATAGCGAAAAACAGGTGAAGAGCTTCCTCCAGAACGGAAAGCGGCGGCTGAGGGCCGTGCTCGCCCAAAAATTGGAAGAGAGCTCATAATCAGGAGTATGAAATCCATTTTTCAACAACGCAGGTGCCTCACCCAGCGGGAAGTGAGGCAATATCTGAACGGCGAACTTGACGACGAACAACGCTATGAGGTGGAGAACCACCTGCTGGATTGTGAATTGTGCTCCGCTGCGGTGGAGAGCTATGCCCGGAACCAGGGCTCCGGTTCTTTCGATGAGGACATTCAATCCATCCGCACTGAGGTGAATGCCTCGGCCAGGAATCCTTCCCCGCAGCGCCGGTTGTGGCTCAACCGGGCTGCCGCCGCCGCCTTGATTCTCCTTGCCGCCTATGCCGCCATCCGGTACTGGGGGGCTTCACAGCCGGAGCGGGCCTTTACCGCCTATTTCGAACCCGCCCCCAATACCTATATCACCTATCGAAGCGCCGGCGCGGAAGCTGCCGCCCTTCCCGGGGAATTGAAACAGGCCCTGGAGTTCTATGACGCCGGAGCTTTTGATCTTAGCCTGCCTCATTTTCAAAATTACCTCGAAGAAAATCCGGATGACCTGCAGGCGCTGATGCTGGCGGCTAACGCCCACCTGCATGCCGGCCGGGCCGATAAGGCCGAGCAGTACCTGCTCCGGCTGGAGGCTGAAGGGGAATTATTCCAGGGCCAGGCGGCCTGGTATCTGGCCCTTGCCTTTCTGCGGCAGGGTAAGGAAGGGCCGGCCCGGGAGAGATTGAAACAAATAGCAGCGGATAATACTTCGCCTTTTCGGGAAAAGGCAGCGGAAGTGCTGGAGATGATAAAGTGAAAATGGGGCTGGCCGCATCATTGTGCACCAGCCCCATCCGTTTTTTCAGGTGCCGGCAGGATCACTTCAAAAAATCAATGCTCTTTTTGATGAACTCCGTCAGGTTGCCGCCGCGTAGCATGCCCTGGTCCAGCAATGCCAGTTTGTACAGGTATTCCGCCAGTTCCGCTTTGCCCTCTTCGCTTTTCTTCCTCAGGAGCTTGCCGGAAATTAAGGGGTGGTTGCTGTTGACGACCACATTGAAGGAGTCGGGGAAATCACCGAACTGGTTTCCCTGCAGGGCCTGCATTTCCTTCATGCGCCGCAAAAACTCGGGCCGGGTGATGGTCACCGGCTGGCTTTCCGGAGAAAGGGCTTTGAGCACTATCGTTCCTCCCGTTTCGGTCACGGCTTTTTCGAAGATCTCCTTGACTTTATTTTGCTGTTCTTCGCTGAGGACAGACTCCTTTTTCTCATCCTTCTGGACGAGGTTGTCTACCGTGTCGGAATCCACCCGCACGAAGGTAATGTCCTGCATTTTGTATTCCAGCTGCTGCATGAAGTGGTTGTCGATCACGTTGTCCATTACCAGGATGTCGTACCCCTCTGCCTTTGCCGCCTGTATGAAGCTATCGTGGCTGTCGGGGCTGTTGGTGTACAGCAGCACTATTTTGTCGTACTTGTCCGTCTGGTTGCCCTTAACTTTTTTCTTATACTCTTCGAGCGTGAAGTACTCTTTGCCAACGTTTCCGACGAGGGTGAAAGGAAGGGCCCGCTCGTAGAACTTTTCATCCGAAATGAGGCCGTACTTCACGAAAACGCCAAGGTCATTCCACTTGGATTCAAATCCTTCTTTATCGTTTTTATACAGCTCGGCGAGCTTATCCGCTACTTTTTTGGTGATGTAGCCGGTGATCTTGCGTACATTGCTATCGGCCTGCAGATAGCTGCGGGAAACGTTCAGCGGGATGTCCGGCGAGTCGATCACACCGTGCAGGAGGGTCAGGAATTCCGGCACGATGTCCTTCACATCGTCGGTGACGTATACCTGGTTGCTGTAGAGCTGGATCTTGTTTTTCTGCATTTCGAAGTTGTTGCCCAGCTTCGGGAAATACAGAATACCGGTGAGGTGGAAGGGGTAGTCGATATTGAGGTGTATCCAGAAGAGCGGGGGCGTGCTGAAGGGGTAGAGTTCCTGGTAGAAGGACAGGTAATCATCATCCGACAGGCCGGCGGGCTGTTTGGTCCAGGTCGGGCCGGTATTGTTGATGATGTTGTCAACCTCAATCTCTTTCTCCTTGGCGTCCTCTCCTTCTCCTTCGGTTATTTTCTCTGTCTTCGTACCGAATTTGATAGGTACGGGGAGGAACTTGCAGTATTTGCCCAGGAGTTGTTCGATGCGGTGCTCCTGGAGGAACTCCTTGTTTTCTTCATTGATATACAGGATCACATCGGTGCCCCGCTCTTCCTTGTCATTTTCCGCGAGGGTGTATTCGGGGTCTCCTTCGCAGGCCCAGGTTACTCCTTTGGCGCCTTCCTGGTAAGAGCGGGTGACGACCTCAACCTTATCAGCGACCATAAAGGAAGAATAGAAGCCCAGGCCGAAATTGCCAATGATGTTGGATTCGTCCTTGTATTTCTCCAGGAATTCCTGGGCGCTGGAAAAGGCGACCTGGTTGAGGTATTTTTTAATTTCTTCCTCTGTCATGCCGATCCCCCTGTCCCGAACGATCAGCTTATTGTCTTTTTCTTCTATAAGGACCTCGATCGTTATGTTTCCAATATCTCCTTTGACTTCTCCCCGGGCGGCCAGGGCCTTGAGTTTGGTGGTGGCGTCTACGGCGTTGGAGATGAGTTCCCGCAGGAAGATCTCGTGGTCCGAATAGAGGAATTTCTTGATGATCGGAAATATGTTTTCCGTTTGAACTGATATGTTACCTTTTTGCATAGCCCAGAAGATTTGGTTAGATATGTTGGCGCCTATTCAAGCTTCAAACGGTATGCCACGGCGGCATACCTGCCAATTTGGCATTAAAAGCGGTTTCGCGGCAGCCTGAACTGGTCAAATAATCAGTTTTTCCGGCACGCTGTTGAATATTTTTAAAGAAATATATATTTTGTGCCTGAAAACGAAACAACCTATTAATTGTTCCGTTCACCTTCATAGAGCTTACACAGAGGTACAAGAACACATCTCACGATTCCTATCTACATACCAAATCTCTTGACTGAGATTGATGCGGCTTTTCCTATGCCATATTGAGAACTGTTTTTCTCAAGGGAGGCTTTTATTTGCTTCTGAGAAAAGGGTTTCGCTCTGGCAGGCGGAAGTGCATCATCAAGATATGGAGCGTTTTGCTCCGGAAGATCTATTGTTGTGAGCAACGTTGCTGACACTGGGGGGTAGTTGGCGCGTTGCTCGCGCAATAGACTTTAGAATATGTTTGGCGGCCAATCTTTGAGCCGCCAAACATACTCTAAAAAAAGGATCAGGAACTCTTCGGAGTTCTGAAGGAGTGAGCGGGCTGGTTCGTTTTGGGGGGTAAGAACTGGCCCAATCTCACACCAGGGTAGAAGGCAACTTCTACCCTTTTTTTATTTCACCCCTGTTTTCCCACCTTTTTTGTACATTACCCTTCGATCGACAATTTCAATCGCCATAAAATTTTTTATACCTTGGAAAGGCCAAGCCTGATCGGCTCAATTTCCGTACAGTGGGATCTTTGGATCGGACAGTACCGGGCTTTTTTCCCCACCAGCAGGGAGGATATCCGGGAGTGCCTGCACCTGGCCCGGGAAGCAGGCGCCGTAGACGGGCTTTGGGAAGAAGGCAACGCCGACGCCCTGCCCACGCAGTTGGCTGCCTGTCAGGATACGAAAGACGGGAAACTCATCGCCAGCCTGCACCTCACCGACGCCCTCCAGGTAAATGCCATAAGAGAGCGGGCGGAACAGTATCAGCTCGGCCTTTTCGACGAAGAGCGGTTGGCTGCCCTGGCCATTTTCTCCCAGCTTGCCATACATCCCGCCCATCAGAAATCGCAGGCGCCGGTGGTGTTGCTCAGCCATTGTTTCATCGAAGTATTGAAAGCCGGTGGGCAGGCGGTGGTCATGTCCTGTGACCCGGGGCACTATTCCATCTACAAGCGCCTGGGAATGCGCCCGCTGGGCCCGCTCAGCAAAACAGCGGAAGGGTTGTTCCGCATTCCTATGATCTTCCTCCCCGACCAGGAATACCTCTCCATCATCCATTCTCCGATCCTCCCCCTGATGCGAGGCGTTGATTTTGACGTTTATCAGCCCCTCTGCCAGTGGTATTATCAGCTGGTGCGGGAAAACGGCGCCCTCCAGGCCGGCTCCGCGTACTATCCGAACGAAAAGGATTTTGAAAGCCACCACACCATTACCGAAGGGCTCAGCGAGAAGGGGCGGGAGGCTTTCCTGAAAAGCGCCATAGTGGTCCACTGCCGGGAAGATGAGGTGCTGATCACGGAAAACGACGGCGGAAAGGCCTTCGGGTTCGTCCGCAAAGGAATGGTCAGGGTCGTGATCGGCAACCAGACAGTCGTCCTGCTCGGAGAAGGAGACATCTTTGGAGAGATCGCTTTCATCCTGCACACCAAACGCACCGCAGCGGTAGTGGCCGCCAGCCCTGATACCGAAGTCGTCCTGTTCAGCGAGTCTGCCGTCAATACCCTTAAGGATGACGCCGACCGGGCGGCCATCTGGCGAAACCTGGCGCGCGTCCTGGCGCAAAGGGTGGTGCTGACCAATAAGTTGCTGACTCAGTGAGGTCTTTAGATATTGCTCAAAAACAAGATTGTTTGAGTATAAACCAAATGATTTTGATTTGGCGAATAAAAAACATTTTGTATTTTACAGCTTCTAAAACCTTATTACTATGATAAACTTTGTCGCCGTACTCGTCGCCGCCCTCATTCCCATGGCCGTTGGCTTCATCTGGTACAATCCCAAAGTTTTCGGCAACGCCTGGATGGAAGCTGCCGATATGACCCAGGAGAAAATAGAGGGCGCCAACATGCTCGTCATTTTCGGGGTTTCTTACGTCCTCAGTATTTTTGCCGCCTCTGCGCTCAATTTCATCGTCATACACCAGGGCCACATCTATTCCATCCTGGTTGACGAACCTGGCTTCAACGACCCCAGCTCAGAAATAGGGGTCTTCATCGCCGATTTTATGGAAAAGTACGGAGATAATTTCCGGACGTTCAAGCATGGCGCATTCCACGGCCTGATCGCCGGAATCACACTCGCCCTGCCCATTCTGGGCATTAATGCGCTGTTTGAGCGTAAAGGGTTTAAGTACATCGCCATCAACGCCGGGTACTGGATCGTAACCTTCGTACTGATGGGCGGTGTCCTTTGTGCCTGGAAGTGAATTACAGGGAGTTTCCTTTCAGCCATTCCAGAAAATTGGACAGCCGGCGCCGGGAAATGGGCACCTTCGTCTCATCTTCCAGCAGGGCGTAGCTGCTGCCGTCCTCCCGGAGCACCTCCTTGATGTAATCGCGGTTGACGATGTGGGATTTGTGGCAGCGGAAGAAGCGGTTGGTGGGCAGTACGTCCTGGTTGGCGCTGATGGTTTTGGCCACCAGGATGCGCTCCGCCCGGTTGTTGAAAAAGAAGGTCATGCTGTCGTTGGCCTCGAGGCGGACGATGTCCTCCAGCTTCCAGAATGCCCATCCTTTGGTGGTGGGCAGGCGCAGCTTTTTGTCTTCCTGCGGCTTGAAGCTTTCCATGATGCTGGACAGGCGGTGGTTCCAGTCGGCGTCCCGGTAGCTGAGCTTTTCGACGGCCTTGACCAACTCTTCCGGGTTGATGGGCTTGAGCAGGTAGTCGATGGCATTACAGCGGAAAGCTTCGGTGGCGTAATTGTTGTATCCGGAAGTGAAGATGATGCTGAACTCGGGCGCAGGAAAGAATTTGATCAGGTCGAAGCCCATCCCGTCTTCCATCTGGATGTCCAGAAAAACGGCATCCGGGCGCTTCTGCCGGATCAATGATACGCCGGTGGCGACGCCGTCGGCTTCTCCTACTATTTCAACATCGGGGCAGAGTTGAGCCAGCAGGTTTTTCAGTACTTTTCGGGAGTTCGGCTGGTCATCGATAATGGCTACAGAATACATGCCTGTTAATTTTTGGGACATACCGGCGCCGCCGGTATCACGCTGCGGGCAAAATAGACGCCCCACAGCATAATGTGTTAACAATATAGTGCGTGTATGGTGAAGGATGGTTAGAGAAGATGGCCTTTAAACCCATTAAAGGCAATATGTTGATGTATAAGTTGATCTCGAAAGTATAAAATTTATGGGCCTCTTCCGGGCTGCTCGAACCGAACTGCGCAGCGGGAGAAGCGCCGGCTGCCGGGATCTCAACTTTACGTTCCTGGCCTCATCTCTTCATACCCCCCACCATTAAACTTCATAGAATGGAGAAAAGTACGAAAAAGAAATGATTTTTAACACTTTTTCTCTACTCTTTGAGCAGTTTCTCCACCTGTAGCGGCCGGCCCTCTTCCAGTAAAGTGAGGAGGTAAAGGCCCGCCGGCAGGCCGGAAAGGCTCAGCTCAATTGTGGGTTGCCGCCTGCTTTCCACTTCCATTATGGGTTGCCCCCAGGCATTGGCCAGCCGGTACCGGTACGGGCCGGGAGTCTTCAACCTTAGCGATACCGCTTCCCGGAAGGGGTTGGGGAAGGCCGTGAAAAGACGGCCGGCATCCTTTTGATTCGCCACTGCCGAGAGAGGCTGGTTGGAGGCGCCGGGGGTAGGCTGTACCACCCGAAAATCCCCCGTTCCATTGGGCAGCCGGCCGATGGCCTGGTCGGCCGCCTGCTCTCCGAATTCCAGGCCGTCGATCGGGGCGTAGTTATTGGCGGCCTCATCGAAGATGCCGATGTATTCGCCGTCGGCATCCAGCTTGTAGGTGGTATGCAGCGGCCCCTGATCTTCATCGTCATCGCACCAGATGAGGAGGAATTCTCCGGGCTGTATCCAGATGTCCGGAAACTGCCACTTGCCGGGGTTGTCCGGGTTATCGGAGAGGTAGCGGCTGCCCAGGTAGACGGCCTCGGCGCCGTAGTTGTAAATTTCCACCCAGTCTTCGTACTCGCCGGCCTCGTCGGTTATGGTCCGGCCGTTGCTGGCCATGAACTCATTGATGGCCAGGGGCGCCGCAGAACTGCCCACGGCGAGCTGGTAGGTTCCGCACACCGGCAGGCGGCTCTGCCTGCCGGTATTATCGGTAGCTACAATGTAGTAGCCGACTATCGCCGGTTCGTTCAGGGCGGGAATGGCCGTCCCGTAGCGGCCGTCGCCGGCGGCGCCATCCTCGTGGGCGCCGTCATCGTACAGCGGCACGCAAAAGGTATTCCCCTGGCCGTCCGGCTGGTAGCAAAGCTCTACGGTTTCCACCTGCTGGTCATCTTCGGCCTGTACGGAGAAAAGGAGCTCCTGCCATTCATTGGGCCGGTTGTGTTCCAGCCGGGTGAGGATGGGCGCGATATTGGACAACTGCAGTTGTTCCAGCGTGGCGTTACGGCGGGCGGTGACGAAATGCTTCAGCCCGGACTTGGTATGGAAATAGGCTGTTTCTCCGTCGAAAGCGTTGTGGAAATCGTTGAACGAAAAGCCGTAGCCCAACGGGTAGTAGGGGTCGGTTTGTACGTAGAAAGCGATCCGGCCCTTGATCTCTTCAAAGTAAGGGAACAGCGCCTCTTCGGTATAAATTTCCGCCACGAACCGGCTCATGTAGTAGGAATAGCGCTCGCGGTATTCCGGTATTTCCATCAGCCGTTCGTAGATGGGCCGCGGCTCGTCGGGGTGGGCCCAGTTGTACATATCGCGCGTGGCCCAGTCGATGTTGAACCAGTCGATGCCAAAGGTATTGTCGAGGTCGTAGGGAATGTACTCAAACCGGCCGGTGGATTGGTTGTGGTAGAGGTAGAAGTTGTTCTTGTTGAAAATGGGGCCGTCCCAGTTGCCGGAAAGGACATCAAAGGCAATGGCCTTGAGGTAGCTGTTGACGTTGAACACCTGCTCCAGCTCGCAGGGCAGCTCCTCGATGGGCGTATTGTTGAGCACGTCGATGAAATGGGCCAGGCCGGAGTAATCGTCCTCCTCTTCGTTGATGTGCATTTCGTAGGCGCGTCGGCCGTCGTGCTCGAATTTGTAGAGTTCGGGGTCGTCGCCGAGGTACATCAGGTCGGCGGGCCAGAGGCATTTGTACAGGTTGCCGCCCTTATTTCCAAAGCGCAGGCCGGCGAACTCCTCGTCGATGTGCTCGACATTGGCGTACAGGCCGTAGTTCTCCCCATTGACATACAGGCGCACGTGGTTGGCGCGGGGCGCGGGCACGCCCATGTCGCGCAGCATGTCCCAGCAGATCTTGGAGCGGGCCACGCTGGGGTCGTTGTGTTCGCTGTTGAGGTTGAGCTTCTCCACTCCGTTCCACTTTCGTCCGGATTCATAGGTATTGAAGGACACTTTGAACGACTTCTTGGCGGCATAGCGGGAGGTGTTGCCCCGCAGGCGGAAGCCGATATTCTCCACCGTATCGCGGATGCTGCCGTTGTCGAATACGAAGGTGGCGTGCCAGTGGTAGTCGCTGGTTTCGTTGCCCGGCGCCAGCAGGACGGCCAGGCTGTCGGGCGGCAGGAGGATGTCGATGCGGGGCACGACGTCGTCGCGGTAGATCTCGCCAAGCGGGGGGATGGGGGTTTGGGCGGAGGCGGGGGCGGTTGTCAGGAAGAAGAAGTACAGAAATACCTTAAAACAATGTAGCCAGTGTTTCATGTTTGTCTTTTTTGGATTGCTAAAGTTAGGGAGAATGAGGGATTTTTGGCTTTAAAAACGGGCTTTAACCTATACCGGGTTTTCGTTCGTGCCCATTGGTCAACCCGGCGGCGTTTCGCCGGTTATTATTTTGAGTCACGGTCCTGTTACGATCAGGCCTATGGATTAAACCGGAGTTATGAAAGCAGCCATTTACGAACAGTTTCAGGGCCCGGTCGAGGTTCGCCAGGTGGTGGCCCCGGCGGCGGGGCCGGGCGACGTCATCGTCCGGGTGAAAGCCACGGGGCTATGCCGCAGTGACTGGCACGGATGGATGGGGCACGATGCGGACGTCCGCCTGCCCCATGTGCCGGGCCACGAGCTGGCGGGAGTGATAGAGGAGGTGGGCAGGGAAGTACGCCACTGGAGGCGGGGAGACCGGGTGACCGTCCCGTTCTGCCTGGGGTGTGGCCGTTGCCCCCAGTGCCAGGCCGGCCAGCAGCAGGTCTGCGACCAGTACTTTCAGCCGGGGTTTACCGGCTGGGGTTCCTTTGCGGAATTCGTGCGCATACCGTTTGCAGCGCACAACCTGGTGCGCCTGCCGGATGACATGGCCTTCGATACGGCGGCGGTCCTGGGCTGCCGTTTCATCACCTCCTATCGGGGGGTGGTGGCGCAGGGGCGCCTGCGGGGAGGCGAATGGGTGGCGGTGCACGGTTGCGGCGGCGTGGGCCTGTCTGCCATCATGATCGCCGTAGCCCTGGGCGCCAGCGTGGCGGCTATAGACATCGATGAAGACAAACTGGGTTTTGCCCGCAGAATAGGAGCCGCGGCAACCATCAATGCCCGGACGGTAGAGGGGGTTCCTGCCGCTGTCCGTGAAATAACCCGGGGGGGCGCTCACCTGTCGGTGGATGCCCTGGGCAGCCGGGAGACCTGCCAGAATTCCATCCTTTGCCTGCGCAAGCGCGGGCGCCACATACAGATCGGCCTGATGGCCGGCCCGGAGGCCAACCCCCGGATTCCTATGCACGTGGTGATCGCCCGGGAACTGGAGATCCTGGGCAGCCACGGCATGCAGGCCCACCAGTATCCGGGCATGCTGCAGATGATACAGGACGGGAAACTGCACCCGCAACAGATGATCGGCAAGCGGGTGGGGTTGGAGGAAGCCGTACAGGAACTGATGGCCATGGATACCTTTCGGGGAGTAGGGGTCACGGTGGCGGTGTTGCCCTGATATTGCATGGTTGCTATATGGCCGCCATGGTAACTACTGCCCGTCCGGGTTTTGCGCGGAGTTCCCTTTTTTATCCTCGCTTTCTTTGAGCAGCCGCTCATTTTCCCGAATGAGTTCAAATTCATTCCTGTAGAAGGATTCCAGGTAATCTACGGCGTTCATGCGCTCGGAGAACCCGAGCAATTTGAAACTCCTGATGACAGCACGGAGGTGGTTGCGGTACAGGCGGAAATGCTTCAGCGTTTTCTTCAGTAAGTCCTTCTCGACGGGAATTCCCATAAAGGCCCGTTGCCTGATGTTCGTCAGGCCGTACTTGCTATTGGGAACGGCATAGGGGGCGTTGACAAAGCCGGAAAAGTCGAAATCGTAGGGGACCGGTATCAGCTTGCCCCCGTCGCCGGGCCGAACCAGTTTGAGGTTCCTCAGCATGACGAGGTCCCAATCTTCATTGCCGATCATGTACTGAAAGACTGACATGAGGTTTTCCGCCTCGGCGGCAAAGGCTTCTTTGGGTTGGTTCATACCTTCAAATTCGACGCCACCCAGGCGGGCCGCCAGTTCGTCGGTCTCTTCGATCAGAATGGCGTAGTGGTTTATTTTATCATAGTTGCTTTCCGTATCCTGGTAGGTAATTTGGGCCAGTTGCACGCGGTAGCTGTTGGGGGTGAGCTGGTTGTAGAGCTTGTACACCAGGTACTCTTTCAAAACGTAATCCTCGCCGCTTTTTTCTTCTTCCAGGCAGGGGGCCACTACTTTCATCTTATCGTATTCGGGTTTCAACCCCCGTTCCTCCAACTGCCCTTTGGAAAAATTCAGCCGTATAGGGGGGAAGGCGCATATCCGGCGCCGGTAATTCCCCCTTGGCACTACCCCTACTTCCCACATCGTGGTCACGCCGTCTTCGTCGGTAAAGTAAAGCTCTGCCGGTTGGTAGTCATCCCGCCTTCGCTTATTGATCAGGGAATCCATATCGGTTTTGAGCACCAGCTCTATCACCTGGCCGTTTTCGCTCAGATGGTCGAAAAGGCTTTTCTCCGGCTGCGCATTCAGCCCGGCGACAGGGTATGTGAAAAATGATACCAGAGCGATGAGCCCTGGCAGCAAACGGATGCTTCTTTGGGATAAAAAAGATGTTGTATAATGGCTTTTCATATCTCTCTCTCCTTTACTTTTTGATGGTGAGGCTACGCCCTCGATTCTATGGTTTTAACTGTAGCCGGCATTTGGCCTTCAGCACTAATTGTCGTTGGCAAAGGTTCGTACTACTGTTTTTTCATCCTCCAGCAGGTCAAAGAATTTGGCTAGGTACCGGTTGGCCGCCGCCGCCTCTTTTTCCTCCAATAGGCCAATAACTGCACATTGCTGCATGATCTCCTCTTTTTTGGACAGGAAAAACTTGGCGGTGTTTATCGCTTCTTCTTCCGTGACACTACGGCCTAAAAAATACCTTTCATTGACGTCATTAATGGGCAGGGTGGGCGCCGGCACAGCGTAATAATTGCCGACAAAACCGGAATAATCGAAATCGTAAGGGATGACAACCATTCTTTCAAAATCCGGTATGGCCATCAATTCCAGGTTGTGCTTATTGGCAACCGACCAGTCTACATTGGCGATCATATACTGAAAAAAGCACATCTTGAGGTAGGAGTCCCGGTCAAGGACAGAAGACCGGACCACACCCTGCTCTATCACTTTGGCATTCAGGCGGGCAGAAAGCTCTTCTTCATCCTCTACCAGAAAAGCAAGGAAGAAGCGTTTGGTTTCACCGTTCTCCAGGCCTTCCAGCCTTACTATTTTCGTTTTGACGTGAATGGGGTGAATCACTTCGTAGAGGCGGTAGGCGAGCGCCTCCCTTACCAGCGATTCTTCAAACCGGCTCCCTTCTTTACACGGAAAAACCAGTTTCAGGTCATTGACCTGCTTAAAACCAAGTTCCTTCAATTGTTTTTTCCTGCTCTTGATCTTTATGGGAGGATAATAGCAGACTTCTTTGCGAATATTACCCCGGGCGCGGACCTTTACATCCATTTCCACTGTGCTCCCGTCTTCCTGGCGGAAGCTCAGCGTGGCGGGTTGGTATTCCTCTTTCATCTTTTTCCGGATCAGCAACTTCCAGTCCGTGTCCAACCGCAGGAGCGGAAGAGAGTCTTTCTGCCGGTGGAAGAATTCGAACAGAGAAATAGAGGCGGTTTCTTCCGCCGGCAGGCCGGCGTCTTGTGATGGCAGGGAAGCACCCCACAGCATTGCTGTAGTGAACAATAGGAAGAATTGGAAATTTCTCATAGGCCTTGAGTTTATCTGGTGTTGGTGAAGGCGTCCCTTCCACGGGCGAATACTCCGCGCCCGATTAGTTTTGAGTGCTCCTTCCCCGCATGGTTACGAACGTCTTCCGCACGATTTCTTCATCCTCCAGCATATCGAAGAATTCAGATAGGGATTCAATGGCGGACTCACGGGTTTTTTCCCGCAGCAGGACGAAATTGTTGCATATCTGCAGTAGTTGTTCCTTTTTTGATAAATAGTACTGCGCGCATTCCAGAGCCTCTTCTTCGGTGACGTATTTCCCTAAAAAGAAACGCTGCGAAACATTGTCAATGGGAATGGAAGAGCGGGGAATGGCGTAATCCGTATCGACAAATCCGGCATAATCGAAATCATACGGGATTGCCACCAGCTTTTCCTTATCGGGCAATTTCAGCAGCTCGAGGTTATGGCCATTGGGCGCCGACCAGTCCGTATTGGCGATCATGTACTGAAAGAAACACATCTTTACGTAGGCGTCCCGTTCCAGGTCGATCGTATTGATCCGGCTTTTCTTAACCCTCGTGCCGTTCACGCGGGCGGCAAACTCATCTTCTTCTTCGACCAGAAAGGCATAGAAGGAGTATTTTTGTTTGCCGTCCTGCCACCCTTCCAGTTCAACCAGGTTTGTCCGGTGGTGGATCGGGTATACAGCCTCGAACAACAGGTAGGCAAGGGCTTCTCTCAGCAGGTAATCCGCATTCGATTTTCCATTCTCGCAGGGCAGGACGAGCTTTAATTTACCTTCGGTGTCAAAGCCCAGCTTGTTAAGGGCCTTGGGGGCCGCTTTGATCCTCAGAGGAGGGAACTGGCAGACTTCCTTACGGGTATTGCCGCGCGCCCGGGCCGATATCTCCAGTTCTACCGTATTGCCATCCGGGCCTTGAAAGCTCAGTATGCCGGGCTGGTATTCTTCCGTGAGCTTATTCTTGACCAGCAGCTTCCAGTCGGTTTCCAGTTTAAGGACGGGAAGAGCGCCTTGCTGCTGATAAAAATAGGTAAAAAGGGACAGGGGAGCGGCTTTGCCGGATCTGGTGTGCTGAGCCTGCAATGCATGAGTGCAAAACAGGGCGGCCGCAGCTGCTATGAGTAACAGGCGTTTTTTCATTATCCAGGGTTTAGAAAAAAAACTTACTTCAATCTTATCGTTTCCCCATTTAAAGTACCCCTATAAAATTTCTTTTTATGGATGAGCAGCAGCTCTCCGTTTTTACCATTCTTGATGCTCGAGTCGATGCCGATGATCCTGTTGCGGAATAAGGACACGATCTCAGAAAAGGAAGTGTGTCCAACGACAACATGCCTTTTTCGGATATTATTCAGGATGTTTTTTGCCTGCCACAGGGTGAAACCATCTTCAAAATAGCCTCTGTACCATATCGGGCCAATATCGCTGTAGAGGAGGTTCAATATAGGGTCGGCCAGGATACTGTCTTCCGGATGGCCGATGATCTCTTGCTGGAAGGCCTTGTTCATTTCTCCGAAAGTGAGTTTTTTCCTGAGGAGGGCTTCTGAGAATCCGGCATGCACGAAGGCCGTTCTGTTGATGGAGATGGCAACGGGTTTGGACCGCAGCCACCGCCCAAGATAGGTGTTTTCGCCGAACAGCTGGTCGTAGGACATACCCATATAGGCCATGGTATACCGGTATTTTTTGTGGATATACCGGAGGTCTCCCTGCAGGGCCATGACTTCGTGGTTGCCGAGCAGGTAGTGCACTTTTCCATTGGCTTTTTCAGCCTGTTGCTCCAGCTTGTGTACAAACCAGAGCAGGTTGGTTACTTCATCTCCCCGGTCGAAGATATCGCCCAGAATGACCAGGTGGCCTTCCCCGAATGCCCAGTTATTGGTTTCGTCGATGACCTGGTGAGCGCGCAGCAAGCTAAGCAACAGATCGTATTGGCCGTGGATGTCACTGACGGCGACGATATGTTCCACTCCGTTGAAAACCACCTGCGGTGAAGGCTCGAACGAAGCTTGAAGGTCCAGATAGGAAGGGTCGAAACTGGTGGATACCCCCTCATCGGCCTCCAGAGGCTGCCCGGCGGTAATGGCCTTTTCCCGGAGCCCCTCCGGCGTGATCCACCGGGCGATGGCCTGCCCGTCCTCAAAAAAAATATAGGGGCCGTCATAGTAAGCTGCATCCCCGTTGGAATGGGCGCTTTGGCCCATCAGGGAAAGCGGGAGCCACAGTATTGCCCAGAGGCTCCAGGCCCGTAAAAACGTATTTTCCATTTGCATTTTTTCTGTTTTCCTCCTCAACGCCATTCATCGCATGGCCTGGCGTCCCTGGCCAATGGGGATGAAATACGTCAATAAAATTAAGAATATTTCTACTGCTTTGTGGCAGAAGCCCGTTTTTTTATCCCAAAAGCGGCCGGTTGGGGGAGTAAGATTAAGCAGAGTGCCATATATTTGGCAAAAATCCCTCGCCGGATTGATTTTCCAACGATTACGCTAAAAATATCTATCGTGTCTTTCAACCTCCATCAGTATCAGATCTTCGTAAAGGAAATTCATCGCAACAAAAGCGTGCCTGAATTGTACGAAATAGCCCTTCGCGATGAAAAAGGGACCGCCATTTCCGATGTTGGCGCTTTGCTGGTTTATTCCGGTTTGAAGACCGGCCGCAGCCCCAAAGATAAAAGGATCGTGAGCGCTCCGCCTTCCGAGCACAATATCGACTGGGGAGACATCAACATCCCCCTGGATAAGCATACCTTCATGATCAATCGCGAACGCGCCATTGACTACCTCAATACCCGGGACCGCATATTTGTAGTGGACGCTTTCGCCGGCTGGGACCCCAAATACCGGCTGAAATGCAGGGTCATCTGCACGAGGGCCTACCACGCCCTCTTTATGCAGAACATGCTCATCATGCCGACAAAAGAAGAGCTGGCCAAATTCGGCGAGCCGGATTATGTCATTTTCAATGGGGGCACTTTCCCCGCCAACCGCTATACTTCCCAGATGACCTCCCGCACCAGCATCGACCTGGACCTGGAGCGCAAAGAGATCGTCATTCTGGGAACGGAGTATGCCGGTGAAATGAAAAAAGGCATCTTCTCGGTTATGAATTATCTCATGCCCCTTGAGAATGTAATGCCCATGCACTGTTCGGCCAATGTAGGCAAGAAAGGAGACGTCTCCGTCCTGTTCGGCCTTTCCGGCACCGGCAAAACAACCCTCAGCGCCGACCCCAAGCGCAAGCTCATCGGCGATGACGAACACTGCTGGACCGATACCGGCATCTTCAACATTGAAGGAGGATGTTACGCCAAGGCTATTGACCTCAGCGCCGAAAAGGAACCCGATATATTCAACGCCATCCGGTTCGGGACCGTACTGGAAAACGTTGTATACGATCCGGAGACACGGGTGGTGGATTATCACGACACCTCCATCACCCAGAACACCCGGGCGTCGTACCCCATCAGCTATATTGACAACGTACAGATTCCCTGCGTTGCGGGGCACCCCAGCCATATCATCTTTCTGACCTGCGACGCTTTCGGCGTCCTGCCGCCGGTGAGCAAACTCACTCCCGAACAGGCCAGCTACCACTTCATCGCCGGGTATACGGCTAAAGTGGCCGGTACGGAAATGGGCGTTACCGAACCGGAGGCCACTTTCTCGGCCTGCTTCGGCGCCGCCTTTATGATGTGGCATCCCAATAAGTATGCCGAACTATTGGCCGAAAAGATTCGGGAGCATAAGGCCGAAGCCTGGCTCGTCAATACCGGCTGGACCGGAGGCGCCTTCGGCGTCGGCTCCAGGATCAAGCTGAAATACACCCGCGCCATCATCGACGCTATCCACAATGGAGATTTTGATGAGGTGGAAACCTTCACAGAACCGCACTTCGGACTGGAAGTGCCGGCTTCCTGCCCCAATATGCCGGATGAGATACTCCGGCCCAGAGATACCTGGGAGGATAAGTCCGCCTATGACCAGGCAATGAAAAAACTGGTAGGCTTATTCCAGGAAAATTTCAAAAAATTCGAGGAGGGAGTCCATCCGGGTATTGTGGCTGCCGGGCCGAAATAGAACTCTTTTTCCCGATAAAATCAGAAGGCCATCCCAAATGAAAATAACGGGTGGCCTTCTCTTGTTTTGGCCAGTCATCCGGCCTATGGCATACCTGCTTTTACAAAACGCCCGGTTAACAACCGGCCCTCCCAAAATGCCTTCAACAGATAGTTGCCGGCAGACAGGCCTTCGACATCGATCCGAATGTCCCCTCCGGGGCCGACATTCAGGCTTCGCACCCTCCGCCCGAGAATATCGTAAACCTCAATGATCCCACCGGAAAAAGTTCCTCCGTTTTTGGGTTCGAGGTAAATGAGGCCAACCGCGGGGTTCGGGTAGAAAAGGAAGTGATCCCGTATCGATTCGTTCCGCCATCCGGAAACGACATCTATTGTTTGTTCAAGCGTATCGCTGCCCGCCACATCCGCTACAACCAGGCGGACGGTATAGGCCCCCGCCAATGAATAGGTGTGTACGGGGTTTTCTTCCTCACTCGCGAACCCATCACCGAAATCCCACATCCATTTGGCCTCCCGGCACCCGGTGGTAATTGCGGTGGACTGGTTGGAAAAAACGGCCGTCAGATCGGTTTGTGGATCAGGCGCATAGGTGAATCCCGCTACCGGCGCGGTTACGCAACCCTTTGGCTGGCTGATGTTCCTGTAAAAATATTCATCGGAAATAATGTCCAGGTCGCCGTCCCCATCCAGGTCGCCCAGGGTGGCGACGACCAGTGTGTCGCCGGTGAAAACCGGAGGAAGAAAATCGGGAGCTTCTGGCGTACCGGCGTTCTCGTGATAGTAAAGCAGCCAGGTAGTGTGGCTTGACCCCAGGAGGAGGTGAGAATTGAGTACATCCAGGTCGCCGTCACAATCCCAGTCGGCGAAGAGAGACCATTCCGACCCATTCGGCGGGGGAACCTCAAGGCCGAATGGGTTCTCCTCCGGAACGGTGTATTGAGGCTGAGTAGGCGTTCCTGTATTTTCGAGGTACAGAAAAACACCGGGCCGGATGCCGTTGATGAGCCCGTCATAATCGCCGTCGTTGTCCAGGTCCCCAAAGGTTATCATCCCAAAGAGAATACCTCCAAGAGGATAACTGATTGTGGGCGTATTGCTGAACGCCGGCGCTGTGGCGCTACCCGTATTCTCAAAGTAAGATATGGTGCTGGAATAGCAATGGTCGCTCGAATACAGGTCCAGGTCGCCATCGGCATCGATATCCACAAACTGAGTTACGGCTATATCATCGGGCAGCCCGAAAGGAGCGCCCGGAAGTTTTACAAACTCAGGGCATTCATCAGTCCCCTGGTTTTCGTAATAATCAAAAGCAGTGCTTTCCCAGCAGGAAGAGGCTGTATTGAGCACCCGGCTGCTGTAGAAAAGGTCGAGGTCGCCATCGCCGTCGATGTCCACCAGGGTGGGAAGAGCCAGGTTGGCTTCGGTGGGGGTAATGTCGATGCCGAA
>JAGFJE010000468.1 GCA_024103175.1 Phaeodactylibacter sp. | reverse complement strand
TGTTAATATTGCAAAACCTTTATTTTTATAATTATTTTTTTTATAACGATTCATTTTATAATCATTCTATTTGGAATCACCTCTTCCACATCTTTTATCTGCCCTAGCCACAGGCTACCGCTGCCCCCTCTCCCCATCTCCCTTTCTCCCTCTCCCCCCCTCTCCCCCTCTCCCCATCCCCCCCTCTCCCCATCTCCCCATCTCCCCATCTCCCCCTCTCCCCCTCTCCCTCTCTCCCCATCTCCCCCTTCCTCCCTTCCCACTTCCGGACAACCCGTCCGATATCGGACGCTTTTTTTCCAAGGACATTCATTCAAAGTAAAGATTATCAAGGATTTATGATTTGGCATGCCCCTTGGATAGGTAATTGTGAAATGCACTCAAAAAAAAGGTTTTATGGACAGGGCAGTATCCCATACTATTCAACGGCGGCGATTGTGGAAGCGGTTGATTTTCTGGCTGGCGGGGCTTAGCCTGCTGGGGCTGGCGTTGTTTGCTTTCCGCACCGCCCTGCGCACTAGCGTGAAGGGCGCACAACTGCGCACGGCGGTGGCCGGGCGGGGGCCTATCGTACAGACGCTATCGGCTACCGGGCTGGTGCTGCCGGAATTCGAGGAAGTGATCACCGCGCCGGTGACGGCCGACATCGAAGATGTGCTCGTAACGGAGGGCGCCGAAGTGCAGGCCGGGCAACCCCTCCTGATCCTGAGCCGGCAGGCGCTGGAAGCGGAAGTGGGGCGCCTGCGTGATGAGCTGGCCCTCAGGCGCAACGGCATCCGGAAACTACGCCTGGAACTGGACAAGAGCTTCTTCGACCTTCAGGTGCGCGACAGCATCAAGGCTCTCAACATCAGCAGCCTGGAGGCCGCGCTGGATAATGCCCGCCGCCTGAAGCGCGTCGGCGGCGCCACCCAGGAACAGGTGGAGCAGGCCGAGCTGAACCTGCTCGTCGCCCGGCTGGAAAAAAAGCAGCTGGAAAACGAACTGAACACCAAACAACAATCGATACAGGCCGAGATCCGGGAAAGCGAGCTGGAAGCTCAGATCCAGGAACGAAGCCTGCAGGAGCAGGAGCGCAAACTGGCGCAGGCGGCGCTCGTGGCCCGCCGCCCGGGGGTGGTCACCTGGATCAACAAGCAGGTGGGCGCCAGCGTCCGCGAAGGGGAGCAGCTCTGTAAGGTGGCGGGCCTGGGCGCCTTCCGCCTGGAGGGCAGCGTTTCCGAGCTGTACGCCAGCCGCTTGCAGGCGGGCATGGCGGTGCAGGTGCGCATCAACGACAGCCTGCTTACCGGCGCCATTACCAATATACAACCGGCCGTGAAAAATGATGTGATGGCCTTCGACGTCAGCCTGGACGACCCCAGCCACCCGCTGCTGCGGCCCAACCTGCGCACCGAGATCTTTATCGTCACCGGCAGCCGCCCCGATGTGGTGCGCGTGGCCAATGGCCCGGCCTTTAACGGCCAGCGCCGCCAGGAACTGTTCATCCTGGAAGACGGCCGCGCCCGGCGCCGCACCGTGCCCGTCGGGCTGTCCAATTTCGACTACGTGGAACTCGAAGAGGGCGTGCGCCCGGGAGAAACAGTGGTTATCTCCGATATGAGTGATTATGAGCATTTGAAGGAAGTCGTAGTGAAAAAGTAAAGCCAGGGGCGATGGTTCTATGGGGCCACGGTTTCAAAAGCCCTTGGAACAATCCAACAATCCAACAATCGAACCATGAAATTACCCGACATTTTTATTCATAAACGAGTGGCGGGGCGCCCGGCGCCGGACGGTAAAGCTCCGGCCGGCGGAAGGAGCTACAGGCAGGGCGCCCGCCGGTTTTTTTTCGCTTTACTTTGCCTGCTGTCGCTGGGCCATGCCCGGGCCCAAAGTGAGCGGTTGTCTCTGCAGCAACTGGCCACCCTGGCGCAGGAGCAGTCGGTCTCCGCCCGGCAGGCCAAGACGACGATGGACACCCGCTACTGGGAGTGGCGCACTTTTCAGTCGGCCCTGCGGCCGCAGTTGCTGCTGATGGGCAACCTGCCCGATTTCACGCGTGCCTACCAGGAAGTGGTGCAGCCGGACGGGACGGTGGAGTTCCAGTCGGTTACGGTCAACAATTCCGGCCTTCGCCTGGGCCTCAGCCAGTCGATCGCCGCCACCGGCGGCGAGGTCTTTGCCAGCACGGTCATACAGCGTTTCGACGACTTCGACCGCGACAAGGCCATCTACAGCGGCCAGCCCTTTGCCGTTGGCTTCAACCAGCCCCTCTTTGGCTACAATGAGCTGAAATGGGACAAGCGCATCGAGCCCCTGCGCTACCGCGAGAGCCAGCGGCAGTACCTGCGGGCACGGGAGGAGGTCGCCGTCGAGGCCACCGGCCTGTACTTCGACCTCCTGCTGGCGCAGGTCAACCTGGAAATGGCGCAGGCCAACCTGGCCGGCAACGACACCATATTCAAGATCGCCCAGGAGCGCGAGGCCCTCGGGCAGCTTTCCCGCAACGACCTGCTGCAGCTGCAGCTCAGCGTACTCAACGCCCGCAAGGATGTGGCCGCTGCCCGGCAGGACCTCGAAGCGGCGCAGCTGAGCCTGCGCGCCTACGTGGGCATCCGCGAAGAGAAAAACCTCAGCCTGGATATTCCCGCCGACATACCGGCGGTGAAGGCCGACGAAGAACAGGCCCTGCAACTGGCCTGGGCCAACCGCCCCGAAGTGACGGGCTTCGAACGGCGCCGCCTCCAGGCCGCCCAGGCCGTGGCCCGCGCCCGCGGCGAAACGGGCATAGAAGCTACCCTGTCGGCCAGCTTCGGCCTGTCGAACCGCGCCGCCCGATTCGGCGAGATCTACCGGCAACCCCAGGACTATGAATCGATACAGCTGCAATTCTCCATTCCCATCGTCGACTGGGGCAGGGCCTCCTCCCGCCGGGCAACGGCCCGAGCCAACGAGGAGTTCGCCCAGGCTTCCATCGAACAGGATAAGGTTACCTTCGAACAGGAAGTACGCACCCAGGCCAAACTGTACAATATGTTGCGCGAACAACTCCAACTGAGTTATGACGCCGACCAGATCGCCCGCGAACGCTACCGCATCGCCAAGGATCGTTTCATCCTGGGCGACCTGAGCATTACCGACCTCAACCTGGCCCTCCAGGAAAAGGACTTCGCCCGCCGGGATTACATCCAGGCCCTGCGCTCCTTCTGGCTGGCATACTACAGCCTCCGCAGTTTGACGTTGTATGACTTTGAGCGGGGTAGGGGGTTGGGGGGGGAAGGGAGGAGTTGGTGAGTGGGAGAAGGGGAGAGGGGGTGAGGGGGTGAGTTATTTTTATAATCATCACTTTTATAATGATTATGAATGTAACGATCGTTTGAAATTTGACCTGCCGGGTTTCCCTGTGGTTCGAAATGGTTAACCCGGCAGTGTTTATCGAAGACGTTCCATCAATAACTACAAATAATATGATCAGCTTAAATCAGGTAGAAAAGGTGTACCGCACCAAGACGGTAGAGACGCTGGCCCTTAACAACATCAACCTCGATGTGAAGCAGGGCGAATTTCTTTCCATCATGGGCCCTTCGGGCTGTGGCAAGAGCACGTTGCTTAACATCATCGGCCTGCTCGACGAGCCCAGCAGCGGGTCGGTGGAGATCGGCGGCGCGCCGGTCCGCGATTATTCCGACAAGGAGCTGGCGCGGATGCGTAACGAAAAGATCGGTTTCGTTTTCCAGAGCTTCCACCTCATCAACGACCTGTCGGTGGCAGACAATGTGGAGCTGCCCCTGCTGTACCGCAAAGTCTCGGCAAAAGAACGCCGCCGCCTGGCAGAGGAAGCCCTGGAGAGCGTGGGGCTGAGCAACCGCATGCGGCACTTCCCAACCCAGCTCTCCGGTGGGCAGAAGCAGCGCGTGGCCATCGCCCGCGCCATCGTCGGCCGCCCCAATATCCTGCTGGCGGACGAGCCCACCGGCAACCTCGACTCCGTCATGGGCAACGAGGTGATGGACATCCTGCTGCGCCTCAATAAAGAATCCGACACCACCATCGTCATGGTCACCCACGACGAAAACATGGCGAAGCGGACAAACCGCCTGGTGCGGTTGTTCGACGGCAGCCAGGTGGGGTGAAGGCTTAAGGTGTAAAAGTGCTGATGTGTAAAGGTGTAAAAGTCCCGCCACGGACCGCCGCCCGCACATTTACACATTCACACCCTTACACATTTACACAACAAAAAAGATCATGCTACAGAACTATCTAAAAATCACCCTCAAGGTCCTCGGCCGCAACCGGTTCTTCACCTTTGTCAGCCTGTTCGGCATCGTATTCACCCTGGTGGTGGTGCTGGCCCTGTCGGCCTTCCTCGACCACCTCATCGCGCCGCGCTATCCGGACGCCAACCGGGAGCGCTGCCTCTATGTGGGCATGCTCGACTGCTGGAACCCCGACGAGCAGTCGCACCGCATGGGGCCGCCGAGTTTCCACTTCCTCAAGACCTACGTGCAGCCGATGGAGACGCCGGAAATGGTGGGCGTTGCTTCGTTGCCCAGTTTTGCCAATGCCTACGTGGGCAGCCGGCGGCTGAAGCTGAACCTGAAGTTTACCGACTCGAACTTCTGGGCCATTACTGCCTTCGATTTTCTGGAGGGAAAGCCCTACAATGAAGAGCACATCCGCAACGGCGATTATGTGGCCGTCATCAACGAGCGGACGCGCGACAACTACTTCGGCGAAGGTTTTCCGGCCGTTGGGCAGCCCATTGTGGTGGAGAATGTCTCCTACCGTGTCATCGGCGTGGTGCGCGACGTGCCCATCACCCGGGTCATGGTGTCCGGCGATGTCTACCTGCCCTATACGGCCGGCAAGAGCCAGGCGCGAGGCACCGGGCTGGTCGGCAATTACGTCGGCATCCTGATGGCGAAGAGCCCGGCGGACTTCCCCCGCATCCGGGAGGAGTACCAGCATGTGCTCAGCAAGATCGAACTGCCCATGGAGGACGATGGCTTCGTTTTCAAACAACTGGATTCCGAGGCCCGCACCTACCTGGAGTACTTTCTCAACCTGGGCTTCCTCAACCTGGGGTCGCCCGGTGTTTTTTACACCATCGTCGGCATCTTTATGCTGCTGTTCATGCTGCTGCCGGCCATCAACCTGGTCAACCTCAACGTAAGCCGCATCATGGAGCGCTCTTCGGAGATCGGCATCCGCAAGGCCTTCGGGGCGTCTTCCGGTAAACTGGTGGTGCAGTTCCTCATCGAGAACATATTCATCACCCTGCTGGGCGGCATCCTGGCCGTGGCACTGGCCGCCATCGTGCTGAAGATCTTCAACGAGAGCGGCCTGATCCCCGGCGCCGACCTGGCCGTCAACCCGCAGGTGCTGCTCGTGGGCCTGGGCGCCTGCCTGGCCTTCGGCATCCTCTCGGGCGTGATCCCCGCCTACCGCATGTCCCGGATGAATGTGGTGGATGCGCTGCGGGGAGGGGAAGGGTAAGGCGGTGGAGGGGGGGACGGTGTACGGTGTACGGTGTACGGTGTACGAAACCCGAATCCCGAAACCCGAATCCCGAACTAAACTTCGAGCCTTCGTGGCATAAACAAAAAAGAATCATGATAAAGCATCTCATAAAACTGATCTGGAACAAGAAGCGGAGCAACTTCCTGCTGACGACGGAGATCTTCGCTTCTTTCATCGTCCTGTTCGGGGTGATGAGCCTGGTGTTCTACAATTACGGCAACTATGCCCAGCCGCTGGGCTACGACTATAAGGATGTCTGGGCGGTGTATTTCACCCAGCAGGATATGCCGGACAGCCTGTTTCACGACGCCGTCGGGCGGGCGCGGCGGCAGGCCCTGAGCCACCGCGAGGTGAAAGAAGCGGCTTTGAGTTCCTTCAATACGCCGTATTCGCAGACCACCATTCAGTGGAACATCACCCATGAGGATAAGACTTTGCTTTCGCAGATGATCATGGTGGATGAGCACTACGCTTCAGTGCTGAACATACCGCTGGAGGAAGGCCGCTGGATGGAACGGGCGGAAGTGGAGAGCGGCCAGCCGGTGGTGGTGCTCAACCGTCAGGCGGAGGAGGCCCTGTTCGGCGATGAGCCGGCCCTGGGTAAGATGGTGGGCTTTTCGGACAGCGATAAAAAATGGAAAGTGGTGGGCATCCTGGGCAATTTCAAGATCAGCGGAGAGTTCCAGGAGCTTGAGCCGATGGTTTTCCTCAACCACCGGGCGCATGGCGTCCCTGCGGAGGTGGTCCTGCTGAAGGTCAACGCCGATGCGGACGCCAGCTTCGAGGCGGCGTTAATGAAGGAGTTCAACGGCCTGGCGAAGGACGCCAACATCGAGCTGTCGTACCTCGAGGGGCAGCGCCGCAGCCAGCTGTCCATCACCCGGGTGCCCATGATCATCGCAGCGGCCGTTTGCGGGTTCCTCCTGCTCAACGCAGGCCTGGGCCTGCTGGGCGTGCTCTGGTTCAACATCCGCAAGCGCCGGGAGGAGATCGGCCTGCGGCGGGCGCTGGGCGCCACCCGCAGCGGCATCCTGTCCCACTTTGTGGGCGAGGCCGTCGTCATCTCTGCCTTCGCCATGGTGGTGGGCTTGTTCTTCGCCGGCCAGTTCCCCCTCCTCGGCGTCTTCGGCCTGGACGCGGGCATCTACCTGAGCGCCGCCCTGGCCTCGGTGGCCATCCTGCTGGTGTTGGTAGCGGCCTGCGCCTTCGTGCCCAGCCGCGAGGCGGCGCAGGTGCAGCCGGCGATGGTGCTGCATGAGGAGTAGCAGCCCCCCTCAATCCCCCCGAAGGGAGGAAGTGGCTAACAGAGGGCAAGCCCCCCTCAGTCCCCCCGAAAGGGGGAAGTGGCTGAAATGGGGCTGCTTTGAAGGAGTTCCTGCCCGGTGCCTCCAATCCGCAGAGACATTCGCTTGCCGACCCTCCCCCTTTGGGGGAGTTGGAGGGGGCTTCCATCCCCTCGAGTTGACTGGTTCGGCTCCCGGAAGTTTCAGCGTAGCTTTCGGGATGTTCTTTATGGTGTGGCTATCATTTTGCGATTATTTGTAGAATAGTTGGTATTTTACTGCCGGGCCGCTTCTGATGCAGAAAGGGGCACTCTCTGGCAAGCTCTGTTCATGCCAGCTCTATTTAGCCTCCTTCCCCTCTCCTCGGCCGCCGTAGCCTAAGGCGAAGGTGGTTCGGGGGGATCGAAGGGGCTTGAGGTTGCTGCCGGGCTGGCCCTAAACGACTTATATGATCCTGATCGTCGACGATGACAGCGCGGTGCGGGCCTCGCTGGCCCTCTTGCTGAAGAAGGAAGGGTATACTACCCACGGGGTGGCCATGCCGGCGGATGCGCTCGATTTTCTGGGCCGGGAAAAGCCGGAGCTCATCTTGCTGGATATGAACTTCTCTCTGGATACCTCCGGGGAAGAAGGCCTGCAACTGCTGGAAGCGATCCGCCGGCTGCAGCCCGAGGCGCCGGTCATTCTAATCACGGGCTGGGCGACGGTCAACCTGGCGGTGGAAGGCATGAAGCTGGGCGCCCGGGATTTTATCAACAAACCCTGGGATAATGAGTACCTGGTGCAGTCTATACGCACGGTGCTGGAGCTTTCCCAGCTCAAAGGGCAAAAGCTGGGCCGGCAGAAGCTGGAGGCCGAATACGACTTCGGCCATATCGTCGGGCAGGACCCCGCCTTTCTCAAGGTGCTGGAAACCGTGGGGCGGGTGGCGGCCACCGACGCTCCCGTCCTGATCATGGGCGAAAGCGGGACGGGCAAGGAACTGATCGCCGAGGCCATCCACCAGAACAGCCACCGGCGGGCAAAGCCCTTCGTCAAGGTCAACCTGGGAGGGATCTCCTCCTCCCTGTTCGAAAGCGAGATGTTCGGCCACGTGCGGGGCGCCTTTACCGACGCCCGCTCCGACCGGGTGGGGCGCTTCGAAATGGCCAATACCGGAACCATCTTCCTGGACGAGATCGGCGACCTGCAGCTGTCCAGCCAGGTGAAACTGCTGCGGGTGCTGCAGGACCGCACCTACGAGGTGCTGGGCAGCAGCCGTACCCGCCGGGTAGACGTGCGCGTGATCAGCGCCACCAACCGCCGCCTCGACGAGATGGTGGCCCAGGGCGCTTTCCGCGAAGACCTCTTCTACCGCATCAACCTCATCACCATTCAGATCCCTCCCCTGCGGGAACGGCCGGGAGATATTCCCCTGCTGGTGGAGTTCTTCCTCAACAACCTGCGCGAGATCTACAACCGCCCTCGCCTTAAGGCCGGCCGCGAAGCCCTGCAATGGCTGCAGGGGCTGCCCCTGCCCGGCAACATCCGCCAGCTGAAGAACCTGGTAGAGCGCACCGTCCTGGTATCTCCACACGACGAGCTGCGCGCCGCCGACTTCGAAAACCAATGGCAGGGGGCGCCGCGCCGCCCTGCCGGCGACGAACTGCCGCCCGTCGGCGCCATGACCCTGGAGGAGATGGAGGCGGAGATGATCAAAAAGGCCATGGCCTTCCACCGCAACAAGGTGGCCAAGGTGGCCCGATCTCTGGGCCTGACCCGCAGCTCCCTCTACCGGCGGCTCGATAAATACGGCATTTCCTATGAAGATACGGACTAAGTTTATCCTCTTCCTGCTGCCCATCCACCTGGGAGCGCTGGCGCTGTCCTACTTCCTGTTCCGTGGCCAATGGGTGGCCTTTATCGCCGCCGAGATGGCCGTCATCGCTTCCTTCCTGCTCTG
Source organism: Phaeodactylibacter sp. (assembly GCA_024103175.1). GTDB lineage: Bacteria > Bacteroidota > Bacteroidia > Chitinophagales > Saprospiraceae > JACJXW01. The sequence goes on along the minus strand of JAGFJE010000468.1, from coordinate 8,514 downwards.
CCTCAGCGCCTTCTACAGCCTGAGCCAGCCGGTGGAGCTGCTGCTTACCGGCATCGACGCCATCAAGGACCGCGACTTCAACGTCAAGTTCGTCCCTACCGGCAAACGTGAAACCGACCGCCTGATCCACGTGTACAACGAGATGATCGACCGCCTGCGGGAGGAGCGCACCTTGCAGGAACAGCAACATTTTTTCCTCGACAAGCTCATCCATACCTCGCCCACCGGCATCATCATCCTGGATTACGACGGCTGCATCACCGAGCTGAACCCCAAGGCGCGGGAGCTGCTGCAACTACCGCCCGAGGCGGGCGTCCTGGGTAAACCCCTGGAAGACATTGGTCACCCGGTGGCCCGCGTGGCGGCGGCCCTGCCCTCCGGCGAGTCGAAGACGGTGAGCATCCAGGGCCTGGAAACCTACAAATGCCTGAAGGCGGAGTTTATCGACCGCGGCTTCGCCCGCCCTTTTATTATGGTGGAGGAGCTGACCGCCGAAATCCTGCGCGCCGAGAAAAACGCCTACGGCAAGGTCATCCGCATGATGGCCCACGAGGTCAACAACACCATCGGGGCGATCAACTCCATCCTGCAGGCCACCATCGGCTACAGCGATCAGCTGCCGCCGGAAGACGGGCAGGAATTCCGCGAGGCCCAGCAGGTCTGCATCGATCGCAACGGCCGCCTTAACCGCTTCATGCGCAACTTCGCCGACATTGTCCGCCTGCCGCCTCCGCAGCGCGAGTATTATTCCATCAACCGCCTCCTGGAAGACACCGCCCGCCTGATGAGCGCCCATGCTGCCCAAAAGGGCGTCGCCCTTTCCCTGGAGCTGCCCGAGCCGCCCCTCCACGCCAGCATCGACGTGCAGCAGATGGAACAGGTGCTGGTCAATGCGGTGAAGAATGCGGTGGAGGCCCTAGCCCCCCCTATCCGTTCAAGCCTCCACGAACCCTCCAAGCTCGGGCATCTTCCCCCTTTTGGAGAGGCCGAGGGGGGCATCTCCCCCCCTTCGGGGGGGCTGGGGGGGGCTGGCACTATTTTGCTCGGCGCCACCCCCTCCGGCCACATCTACATCCGCGACAACGGCCCGGGCATCCCTCCCGAGCTGGAAGAGCAGCTCTTCTCCCCCTTCTTCACCACCAAAAAGGACGGCCAGGGCGTAGGCCTTACCCTCAGCCGCGAGATCCTCGTCAACCACGGCTTCGGCTTCTCCCTCCGCACCGGCGAGGATGGATGGACGGAGTTCAGGATCGTGCTATAAAAAAGTCGGAAGTGGGAAGTGGGAAGTCGGAACATTGTCTCGCCGGGGGTGGCGGAAAGAGGGCAAAAGGGGCCTGCACCATAAAAAATGGAGCTCCCTCAACAAAAGGAAGTTTGAAGTCGGAATGGCTGGAGGGGGCGGCTTTTAATTGTCTTCCAGGAGGGCTACGGTAAGGGAGCCCTCCTGAGCAGTTCCCAACGGCAGCTCCATTTAGCCCTTTCCGCCTTCCGCCCCGTCTTCGCTGCGCTCAGCCGGGCAAGCCCGTCTTCGTCCCTCAGCCGGGTAAACTTCCGATTTCCGCCTTCCGACTTCCACCTTCCCCTCATTCCGCCAGCAGCAAGCTGCTGTCCCCATAGCTCAGAAAGCGAAAGTCATTATCCAGCGCATAGCGGTACACCTTTCGCCAGTCGTCCCCGATGAGGGCGGCGATGAGCAGCAGCAGGGTGCTGCGCGGCTGGTGGAAGTTGGTAATCATGCCGCTGACGATGCGGAAGCGGTAGCCGGGGGCGATGATCAGCTGGGTCTGCCCCTGCAGGGCGTCCTGGCCGTGGGCGCCCATAGCGTCGAGGACGTTCTGTAAAGCCTCGGCCGGCGGCAGGGTGGAGGGGCGCTCGTAGGGGCGCCATTGGGGGATGGAAAGTGGGAAGGCGGAAGTGGGAAGTCGGAAGGAGCGCTCTTGGGCCTCTCCGTTCGCACCCGTCCTCGTCCCTCGGCCAGGCAAGCTTCCGCCTTCCGCCTTCCGCCTTCCCACTTCCGCCTTCCGCCTTCCCACTTCCGACTTCCGCCTTCCCACTTCCGACTTCCGCCTTCCCACTTCGCTCCCATGCCAGTACAAGCTTTCCAGCAGGCGGGTGCTGGTCGTGCCTACGGGGATGATGGGCCTGCCGGCCTGCAGGGCCTCCTTCAGGGTGGCGATGGCCTCTTTCCGGATGAAAACCGTTTCCTCGTGCATCTCGTGCTTGCCGATGGTGTCGCTTTTTACGGGGCGGAAGGTGCCGGCGCCGACGTGGAGGGTGACGAACACCTTGCCGACGCCCTTTTCCTCCAGGGCCTGCAGCACTTCATCGGTGAAGTGCAGGCCGGCGGTGGGAGCGGCCACCGACCCTTCCGCGCGGGCATAGACGGTCTGGTAGCGTTCTTCGTCTTCGGGCACGTTCTCCCGGTTGAGGTAAGGGGGCAGGGGGATGATGCCGGCCAGGGCGAGCAGCTCGCCGAAGGCCAGAGACGGCTCATCCCATTCAAACTGTATATCGAAAGCGTCGGCGGAGCGCCCCAGGCGGGTGGCCCGCAGGCGGATGGCATGCCCCGTCGGGGTGGGGATCAACTTTTCGATCTTTCCGCTTTTCCACTTCCGGTTGCCGCCAACCAGGCAGCGCCAGCGCACGGGGCCGCTGCTGCTGAAGTTCTGCTGGTGTTCGCCCGGAGAAAGGGGCTCCAGGCAGAGGATCTCGAGGGTGGAACCGTTGGGCAGGGTGAAATACAGGCGCGCGTGGATAACCCGGGTGTCGTTGAAAACGAGGAGGGCGCCCTCCGGCAGGTGCTCGGTGATGTTGCGGAAAAAAGTATGGCTGGCCTGCCCGCTGCGGTAGAGCAGCAGCCTGGAGGCGTCGCGCTCCTCCAGCGGGAAGCGGGCGATGCGCCCCTCCGGCAGGTCGTAATCGTAATCCTCTATGCTGATGGCCCGGGGAGAACCGGAGGAGCTTTGCGTGGACATGCTCTTTTTGAGGGGCAAAGATAGGGACAGGATGTGAGGATTTACAGGATGGAGGGGATTTTTGGAGGGGGGAAAGGATGTGGTGCGAAGCGGCAACCACTGGGTATAGAACGCCGATTATCGCGGGTTGGGCGGGTTGCGCGGATTGAGGGCCCGTCTGGGGGCAGGTTTGCGATCCGCACGATCCGCCTGATCGGCGCTAATCCGCGTTCCAAAATTTCATTATGCCTACCTCTCACTACTGTGTCAATTAAATGCTATAACAGATTTTGCCTGAAGTTAGACTTGACAAGTTTCCCGGCAGACGCTCCGCTGAAAACTTGTCAAGTCTTTCTTGACGTTATAAAACTTAATTGATTGACAAAGTACTCACTTATCAAATATATGTTAAAATACAAACCTGATGCATATGGGGGGAAGGGGGGGTAAATTATCTGCAAATTAAGCCTGTCCGGAGTAAACCGGCAATGAAAGCTTAGGGGCCGGAGAAAAATAAGTACTATGTAATTTAAGTTCTTTTACATCCCCTCGCAGCCCTATGAATCCCTAAAGGGAGAACCCCTTCCCGCAAAACCAGTATTAATGTTAATTGCGGGTGGCGGCTCCTCCTTTAGGAGACTGGGAGGCGGCGCTGGCAGTATCAACTTATTTAAATTACAGTGTACTTAATGAAAATACAGTAATTATTCTGCAAAATAGTAAACCTCCTTTCCATCGACAAGCCCTTTCTTTGAACAAGAACGGAACATCCCAATTGACAGCTTCTCAGCTTTCTATGCGAAAAAACAGTTGTCATGAAAAAATATAAAATACTGCTTCCCCTTTTATTCTTCCCGCTTTCCGGCGCTTTCGCCTCCAATATAGTGGAAGCTTTACCGCTCACCGACAGGGTCATCCTGCTCCATTTCGATGACGGCTATGTCGACTATCCCAATACCCTGGTGGTGGACAGGCTGTCGCTGGCCGCCGCCGGAGACGTGGGCAGTTATACCATTTTCAGCTCCGATGACCCCAATTTCGGCGGGGGCGTACCCCCGTTGAGCATCGGCAGGAAAACCAAGGGGACGGAGTTTATCCGAAACCCGCCCTGGCATTTCGGCCAGGGAGCATTCGACCCCACCGGGAAACCATGGGCCTCTGAGCACTGGCTCTACCTGGAGTTGCCCCACCCCCTGCAGCCGGGCCTTACCTATACCGTCCATACGGGAGAGCTGGCCGCCAACGGCAGCGAGTGGACATTCACCTTTGATGAGAAAGCCCTGCGCAGCGAGGCGGTGCACGTCAACACCATTGGCTACGCTGCCGATGCGCCCAAGTACGGGTACCTCTATCAGTGGATGGGCGACATGGGCAGCCTCGACCTTTCCGCTTACGAAGGCAATACCTTTTGGGTGTACGAAACCGCAAACCTGGAAACCCCGGTAAAAACCGGCCTGGTAACCAAAAGAAAGTTTGCTACCAATGCCGAGACGGGCCAGCCCAACGATACGCCCGGCCAAAGCTTCGTCGGCGCCGATGTCTATGACTGCGATTTCTCCGACATTACCGCCGATGGCGAGTACATCCTGGTGGTGGAAGGCATCGGCCGTTCCTATCCCTTCCGGGTCGGGGCGGATGCCCTGTGGGATGCCTACTATACCTGCGGGCGCGCCCTGTATTACCAGCGCAGTGGCATCCGCATGGCGCCGCCCTATACCGACGGCGGCTACATCCGCCCGGTAACCCAGAATACGCAGGTTACCAGCGATGACGGAACGGACTTTTCCGGCCTGCTGCTCTATTCCGGCTTCCCCTTCACCGGTTGGACGGCGGAGGACGGGGGCGACGCCCAGGACGCCATCAAAGCGGCTGCCGAAGGCAACACCCTCGACGTAGCCGGCTGGTACCACGATGCCGGCGACTGGGACGCCTACCACACCCATCAGAAGATCCCCGCCCAGCTGATGCTGGTCTACGAATACGCCCCGGAGCGCTTCGCCGACGGCGACCTCAACCTGCCGGAAAGCGGCAACGGCATTCCCGACATCATCGATGAAGCCTCCTGGCTGGTCAAGTTCAACTACCGCCTGCGCAAGGAACTGATGGCTAAAGGGTATAGCGACGGCGGCGTCGGCGGCGCCCGGGTGTGCCCCGATGTATACGATGACGAAGATGGGGGCGGGCAGGGCGATAAGCCTTCCTGGCAGGACCACCGCCGCTACGTCGTCACCCAGGCTGATGCGTTCATGACCTACTACTACGCCGGGCAGGCGGCTCAACTGGCCTACATTCTCCGGCAGCTTGGCAAGGACCCCACCGCCTTCCCCGTGGAAATGCTGGACGCCGTGGCCTTCGACGAGATGACGTATGACATGGTGAACTGGACAGAAGAGGCCAAGGCCGCCTACGCCTGGGCGGCCGATCCCGCTCACCAGCCGGAGAGCAACAACAACTACAACGCCGGCATAGCCTACTACCAGCTCTATGCCGCGGCCAACCTGTACCGCCTGACGGGCGATGCCGCTTACCGCGATGTGGCGGAAGGCATTCTCACCGGCCTTGCCGGCGCCGCTCAGCTGGGCGACATCCAGGAGCTGGGCGTCTATTCTTATCTGCTCGCCGATGCGTACGATGTGGATAAATTGCTGCAGGCCGGCCTGCGGGCCGCCGCCGTCAACAACGCCCGCTTTTCCGCCCTCGACGCCGCCGAACGGCGGGCCATGCGCTGGGGCGGCGTCTGGACGATGCCCATGCTCGTGGGCCAGGGCACTACGCCATGGGTGTTCGAAAGCATCATCGCCTACGAGCTGACGGGAGATGAGCACATCAAAGACGTGATACACACTACGGCCGATTATTTCCTGGGCACGAATCCGGAACACACCACCTGGGCCACCGGCCTGGGGCCCCGCCCGGCAAGGGTGGGCTTCCACCTGGATTCCCGGTTCATCAACGACAACTGGGAGGTGTATCCGGGCTTTGTACCCTACGGCCCCTGGTCCATGGCCTTCGGCTACGACCCCGTAACCTTCACTGTTGACGGCCGCGTTCTGTCCGGCGGCAAAGGCCCCTGGAACAAGGACTGGCGCAACTTCTCCGTCTATCCCGATATGGAAGACTGGCCCGGCCACGAGCGCTATTGCCACAATATCCACGCTCCCCTGGCCTCGGAAAATACGGTGCACCAGCAGGCCGTTTACATCCTTCTGACTTACGGCTACGTGAATTCCCGCCACAATAAGAACGCCGATGCCGAACAGGCTGTCGGCAGCATCACCCTGAACAAGACGGCCATCACGCTGGATACCATCGGCGACAGGGACACCCTGATCGCTGCTTTGGATATCGAATCCCCCACCTTCGGCCAGCTGAAGTGGGCCTCTTCCGAGCCGAGGATCGCCCATGTGGACGGCATCGGCTACGTCACCGGCGTCACAGCGGGAACGGCCACCATCACCTGCTCCACGCTGGACGGGTCGGTAGTAGCTACCTGCGATGTCACCTGCTCCTGGACGGAGGCAGAGGTGGAAAGTATAGACATCGATACGGATACCCTGCGCCTGATCGAAGGGCAGAGCCAGGGCCTCAACATCGGTTTTTTCCCCGATGGCGTCACTAACCGATTTGTGGACTGGTCGTACAGCGCCCCGGGCATCGTCTTTGTGGATGCGGAAACGCAGCTGCTGAGGGCCCTTTCGCCCGGCGCGGTGACGGTTTACGCCACTTCCATGAACGCAGGCCGGCAGGACTCGCTCTACGTTATCGTCCTGGCGGCAACGGATTTCATCATCGCCGATTTTGATGAGGTTATTCCCGTCACGGCTTCCCTCAACCCGGACAGCACCCAGGTGTATGCGCCCGGCGGCGATCAGGATATCGAAGCGGCCAACCCCCTGGTGGGCAGCGCCAACCCTTCGGCGAAGGCGGTAAAGTACTTCCGCCCGGAAGGCAACTGGAAATTGATCGGCTTTGCTTTGCCTACGGATTCCCTGCAGGACTTGAGCCGGTATGCGCAATTGCAGTTTAAGTACTTTGGAAAGGAACTCCGCGATTTCTACATACAGCTCAAGCTTACCGGAGATTCTCAGATCGAGATCAACGCTTCGGTGGAAGGAGAAGGCTGCTGGCAGCTTTTTGCCTATGACTTGTCCTCTGCGGATACGCTGCAAAACGTCAACATCTTCGTCAACCCGCAGGAAGGCGCCGCCTTTGCGTGCTTCTTTGATGACATCAAGCTGGCGGGAGAGCCGGCCGCCTGGTACAGTGGCCTTTCCCTGAGCGACACCTACATCGAGATGGCTGCCGGCGATACCGTTACCCTGGAGGTAGCGGCCGAAGGCCATCCTTATACCTACGTTTCTTCCGATCCTCAGATTGCCACCGTCGACCAGCAGGGCAATATCGTTGGGTATGCCGACGGGCAGGCGGCCATCAGGGTAGCGCCTTTGTACGGGGACGCAGCGGAATGCCAGGTGGTGGTGTCGGGCGGCTGCCCGCCGGCGCCTTCCTTTGCAGAGGAGACGGTGCTCGACTTTGAGGGCTATCCGCTCGACTGGTCGCAGGGCTACGGCGCTTTCGCCTGGGGGTCGAATGTCGTAGAGAAAACGGACAACCCGTCGGTGGATGCGGACAACGGCTCCGATTACGTCCTCCACTGGGAACGCAATGGCACGGCCTGGGCCGGCTTCGGCGTCGGTTTCCCGGCCACTTCCCTGGAAGGGTTTGCCAGGATCTCCATGCAGTTTTACACCACACAAGAAGTGGGGGACATTCGCATGGAGCTGAAGAACCCGGATGGGGACGTCGTGGGCGAGCAAACTCTATCCGGCCTGAACCTGCCTCCGAACGCCTGGAATACGGCCGAGTTCGATATCGAGGCCATGGGCGCTACCGGCGCTACCATCGCTCAGGTTGTCGTCCAGGTAGGAGGCGGGTCGACGGAAGCTTACTCCGTTTACGCCGACAACATGAACCTGCGCACCGGGGCCGTCTCCCTGGAAGGGCTGGACATTTCCAGTACGAGCCTCTCTCTGCCCATCGGGGGGACGGAAACCCTGTCGGCCATTTTTACGCCGGCCGATGCTACGGACTGGTGCGTGGAATGGAGTTCTTCCGATGAAACGGTGGCGACGGTGGCCGCGGACGGCACGGTGGAAGCCATCAGCGAAGGAGACGCCGCCATCACCGTCACCTCCCGGGACGGCGGCCTGACGGCCAGCTGTGCCCTCCGGGTGCTGAATAACGACGCCACCCTGGCGAACCTGCAAGTAGATGGAACAACGGCGCCCGGTTTTGAGCCGGCGACGCTGGCCTACGAGGTGGGGCTGCCCTTCGGTACTACCGGCGTTCCTTCGGTGAGCGCCACGCCCAATGACGAAAATGCCACCGTCGATATCAACGATGCTACGGGCCTGCCGGGAACTACCACCGTTCTGGTGACGGCGGAGGACGGCATCGCCACCCTGGAATATGCGCTCAGCTTTACGATCGTGACCGGCATTCAACCGGTAGGGCAGGGGAGCGTATCCGTCTTTCCCAACCCGGCTGCCTCCCGGCTGTT
>JAGFJE010000676.1 GCA_024103175.1 Phaeodactylibacter sp. | reverse complement strand
TTTCCCTCATCCCTCGTATCTTTATTCCCAAAAGCCCGACTATGAAAAACCTGACTTTACTGCTCATCACCTGTTTGTCTATTTCCACAGCTTACACCCAATCTGCCCTCACCGCCGAAGACTGGCGGGAGGACCTGCGCTTCCTGCAGCAAACCGTCCACAAGGACTACCCCTTCCTGTTCAAGAAAACCACCGCCGGGGAGTTTGACGCGGCCGTAGACAAGCTCTACGCGGAAATTCCCAAGCTGCAGGAGCACGAGATCATGGCCGGCTTTTCGCGAATTGTCTCCTCCTTTCAGTATGGGCACACCACCGTCAGTTTCCACAGCAGCCCGGTAAAGTACCGCCGGCTGCCCGTCAATCTGTACTGGTTCAGCGACGGGGTGTACATCGAGGGCATACAAAAAGACTACGAGGCGGCCCTCGGCGCCAAGGTACTTAAAGTAGAAGGCATGCCGGTAGAAGAGGCCTTGAAGGCCATCCGCCCCGTCGTGCCGGCGGAGAACGATCAGTTCTTCAAAGCCTACGGGCTCAGATTCCTGTGCATCCCCGAAGTGCTGCATGCACAAGGGGTGGCGAAGGAGCTGAAAAATACCGTCACGCTCACCCTCGAAAAGGACGGCAAGGTGTTCGATCAAACCATTACCGCCGTGGCCGCCAAAGGCCATGACGCCCCCACCGCGTACGGCTTCACCAAACCGGAGAACGGCTGGCTGGCCACCCGCGACCAGGGCGCCACCCCATACTACCTGAAAAACCTGGATAAGATCTACTACTACGAGTACCTGCCCGAGCACAAAACCGTGTACGTGCGCCATAGCCAGATACAGGACGATCCCGAAGAGGCCATTCCTGAATTCTACGAGCGGGTGTTCAAGTTCATCGAAGAGAACGAGGTGGAGCGCCTGGTGCTCGACGTGCGCCTCAACGGCGGCGGCAACAACTACAAGAACAAACCCATCGTCACCGGCATCATCCGCACGGAGAAGGTCAACCAGGTGGGCAAGCTGTTCGTGATCATCGGGCGGCGCACCTTCTCCGCCTGCCAGAACCTCGTCAATGAACTCGATAACTACACCAACGCCGTCTTCGTGGGCGAACCCACCGCCGAGAACATCAACTTCTACGGCGACAATAACCCCGTGGAACTGCCCAACAGCAAGGCCGTAGCCTACCTTTCCTTCGCCTGGTGGCAGGACAAGCCGCAGTGGGAAAACGGCCCCTGGCTCGCCCCTCACCTCGCCGCCGACATGAGCTTCGACGACTACCGCTCCAACCGGGATCCCGTGCTGGAAGCGGCGCTCAACTTCTCCAGCGACAATTTTGTACTGGACCCCATGGAATACTTCACGGAGCTGTTCATGTCCGGGCAGATGGAGAAACTACAGGCCGATGCTCAAAAAATGGTAAAAGACCCGGCCTACCGCTTCTTCGATTTCGAAGAGGAATTCAACAACGCCGGCTACCAGTTGATGAACAGCGGCCAACTGGAGCCCGCCCTCTACGTCTTCCAGTTCAACACCCAGCTCTTCCCCGATTCGGCCAACGCCTGGGACAGCCTGGCGGAGGCCAACTGGAAGGCGGGGAATACGGAAAAGGCCATCGAGTATTACAATAAAGCGATCCAAATGGATCCGGAGGGGAGCGTGGGGGCGAATGCGCGGATGATGCTGAAGAAGGTGAAGGAGGGGCGATGAGCATAGCGTACAAATTTCCAAGTCCAAGCCATTGTGTTTTGGAAGCGTAGCGTTTATAGGCTACTCTGGATGGATGGAATTGTTATATTGTTCGCTCTTCGGCAAGCTCAGGGTAAAATGGTTATATTGTTATCTGCGGCGCCTTGTCGGGGTGCAATTTGCCATTGCACTCCGACTTATTTGAAGAACGAGAAGATCTATAAAGAACTGAGAAAGCAGTTTTCGGACGAGGAGATCGTCGAGAGATACGTGTTTCCCGACGACCTTAGCGAGCAGGAAAGGAAAGAGATAGAAGAAGAATTCCGGAAATTGAGGTTAAAGTCGCTTAAAGAGAGAACGGAAAAACAGCGCTTACTGTCCGAATTGATGCGGATGAAACTGCTGATGAAGGATTATCTCGAAAGAAGCCACTTCGAAGAGGCATTTTCTTTTCCCAATCAACTGGAACAATACATTAGCATACTCGGCCGCAGCAAGAAGGATTTCGCCGCCGAAATCGGCTTGCACCCCACCAAATTGAGCCGGCTGCTGAGCGGCCGGGAAAACCCCAATGTCGAACTGGCCTACCGGCTGGAAAAGCACTGCGGCAACATCATCCCGGCGATCTACTGGTGGAAGCTGCACGCCAGAAAACTGGAAGAGGAGATTAAAACGGATGAGGAGACGAGGAGGTTGGAATGGGGGAAGGTGACGAATGATCTGCAGTTTAGGGCATAGGAAAGGTGAAGCGGCAGAACCTTCGCCGTCCAGGGGCTACCAATACTGCCGCTTCGGGCCCCGTGGAATAATGCCGAAGGCATTCCGGCTTCGCCGGATTCCACAAGGCCATTTTTGCCCTTTTGGGACAGGGCAAACACCTGTTCATCGGCGGCTATCCGGCCCGTCTTCGCTGACGCTTGTCCGGATAAACCTTCCTATGAGCTGCGGGCCAGGCGGAAGCCGACATTGTTGTTGCGGTTCGTCGGGTTCCAGTTATTGCGGTAGGCGGCGCGGCAGTTCTGCGCGGTATTGCCCCAGTTGCCGCCGCGGTTCACGCGGTTAGAGCCCTACGGTGTTTGACCTTCAAGCCTTAAAAGTACACTTTTTCTGAAGGACCCGGCATCCGAATGCTGGGTAAAGGCGATAAGTGGCAACGCCCGGCTTTGGCAATCCTCTTCACTCCAGTAGCCTTCCACCTTATAGCGGTATATCCGCTCCATTTTCCGGATAAAACGCACTTTGCTCTTTTGCAGGAGGCGCATGTAGTGAGGATGAACCCGATAACCTAAAAATGGAAGCCCCAGCCTTGTCCTATTCAACTGTAAAGGTTTCAAAGCACAACACAACCTCTCTTCCACGAAATCAGTGATTGCCAGGCGGGCCGTCTGCAACTCCTGCTTATCCTGGCTCCACAACACCATATCGTCCATATACCTGGCATAAGCTTTTATCTTAAGCTCCTCTTTGATAAAATGGTCCAGGCCCGAAAGGTAGTGGTTGGCGAAATACTGGCTCGTGAGATTACCGATCGGCAGGCCCCTGTCCGGGCTCGCCTCATAGCTGTCAATGATTTGATAGCATATGCTAAGCAGATCTTCCTCCTTGAACAGCCGGGCCAGCTGGCCCTTCAATACATCATGTTGGATACTGGCAAAGAATTTCCGCACATCCAACTTCAAAAACCAATCGTACCGCCGGGTGTGTTGCCTGGCCCGGCCCAGCGCCGCATAAGTCCCTTTGCCTATACGGCTGGCGTAGCTATCATAGATCTGAGCCCGCTCAAAGTAAGGGTGGCACACATTCATCAGCGCATGGTGCAGCACCTGCTCCCGAAAAGCACTGGCGCAGATCTCCCGCTTTTTGGGTTCGTATACGAAAAAATAGCGGTAGTCCCCTACCTCCACCTTACCCCGCCGGATCTGCTCCCGCAGGGCGCGCAGGTTCTCCTCCAGCTTCTCCTGATAAGCAAGAACAGAACTGGCATAGCGCTTACCTTTGCCCGCCTTCCAGAAAGCCAGCCGGAGGTTGTCCATGTCCATTATCTGTGGCATCAAGTTATTTGCTCTTCTCATCCTTTATGGCTTTTATGAAACGCGCTGCGTATTTTTCCACCTTTTTGTCTCCAATGCCCTTGACCGTCTTCATGCTGGCGGGCGTCAGTTCCTTCAACTCAGCCAGGCCAGCCAGCTCTTTATCGGTAAATACGGCAAAGGCGGGCACACCGTCTTTCTCCGCCACTTCTTTCCGGATGGCGCGATACCGGGCGAAACGATCGAACGCTTCTTTCGACAGGCCCTTTTTGTAGTCCTTGCGCTGTTTCCCGGCGCTTGCTGGACTCGCCTTTTTGTCAACATACCGGATGCAAAAAGTCCAGCAAGCTCCTCCGGGCCTCTCAACCAATTGCTGCTCCACCTCCAGGATCTTCCTCCCGCGCAGGAAAGCGTTCAGTTCCTCATTGAAGGCTTCGCCACCTACCACCGGCACACTTATGATCTTAATCTGCATATCGTATTTTTAAAAAATTCCCGGGGTTCCCGCCCTGTAGAATAGGGGAAGGAAAGTTGAGCAAGGCGGGTTCCACAGGGCAAGCCCTATGCATTTCCGCTCTAACAGAGCTCCGTAGCGCCGCATCCTTCACCGGTGGGGCTACGCACCCACCTTGTTCAGGCCGCTTACGCTACTTCACCTTCGCTCATAGGAAGGGGCCGCCTCCAAACTGCGGGCCAGGCGGAAGCCGACATCGTCGTAGCGGTACGCCGGGCTCCAGTCATAGCGGCAGGCGGCGCGGCAGTTCCGCGCGGTATAGCCCCAGCGGCCGCCGCGGCTCACGCGGCTAGAGCCCTGATCAGGCCCTCTGGGGTTATCCTCAGGCGAAGACCGGTAGTAATCGCCGGCAAACCAATCCCAGCACCATTCGTAAACGTTTCCGCTCATATCGTACAGGCCCAGTTCATTCGGTTGCTTCTCCCCCACCGGATGCGTTTTTGATCCGGAATTGCCATCATACCACCCTACTTCGTCCAACTCATTGCTCCCGGCGTAGAGGAAGCCCTCACTTTTTTGCCCGCCCCGCGCCGCGTATTCCCACTCCGCTTCGGTGAGCAGGCGGTAGCCGTTGGTACTTTCATTGGCCGTCACCAGCCATTTCTTAGGATCGTTTTCATACTTATTATTCGGGTCTTTCCGCTTCTTATCGATCCTGTACGCTTGTTCCAGCCCCCAGATCTCACTGAGCCAGTTACAGTACTCCACCGCGTCATACCAGTCGACGTAAATGGCGGGGCGGCGGCCGCGGCCCCAGCCTGCATCTTTAGGTTTTTCCCGGCCGGTAGCTTCACAGAAGGCGTCGTATTCCTCGAAGGTGACTTGGTGCTTTCCTATGGAAAAGCTATTCAGCTTTACTTCATGTGCAGGTTTTTCGTCACCAAAGCCGTCGCCGTCGCGTTGTTCATCCAGCCAGCCCATGGTGAAGGTCCCGCCGGGCACATTTACCATTTCCGGCGTGGCGTAGGCGGGGATTTGTAGCGGCTTAGCAGGACTAAGACTAACAAATACTTGATAATAGCCTTTCAATATTTCATCGAGGAGCCGGTAGAGCCCTTCCAGTTTGTCGTAGCCCGATTTGTTCCCCTTCTGCACCTGCACCACCTGCCATTCCGAGCCGGAGCGTTCCAGTACACGAACGAATTCTTGTTCGGTTTCCAACACCAGCCCAAAACGCGTACAGGAACGCAGGTGGGCACCTGAGGCGCCCATTAAAGCGGTGAAGCGGTTGAAGAGTGTAGCCGGGCGGAAGCCGCTGAAGTGTAGCGCAGTTTGCTGATAGGCCGTTTCGTGCAGGTTGATGCCGAATTCAGGGGCTCTTTTCGGCAGGAGGTGAGGGATAATAATGGTCTCCTGATCTTCTATTTTTCTGAAGGCCAGGCCGTATTTCTCCAGGGCGAGGAGCAATATTTCCACCCACTCTGGCGGCAGGCCTATATCCAATACAGAAATAAAATCTTTCAGCCGGCATTCTCCTTCCGGAGCTATTTTATCCACCCGGGCGGCGCCTTCGAAAAGCAGGTTGATGAAAAAGGGCTTATGCGCTACCAGAAACGGTTCGCCCGCCATTTCCTTTTCATAGAAAATTTCCCCGGCCGCCGCGAGTTTTTCCAGCAGTTCCTCCGCCAGAAAAACGCCGCCCGCCTGCTGCATGTTGTCGTCTATTTCCTTGATGGACCGCAGAGCGCCCGGTTCGGGGCGGCATTCCCGCCAGGTTTCCCAGGGCAGTTCCATATAGCGCCCGGTTTCTACGCTTACTTTATCCAGCTGTGCGAGCACTTTTGGCAGTGGTTCTTCTTCGAAGAAAATAAGCGCGCCAAGCTGTGAATATTGATCATGTAGTGTTGATTTTATCTCCTCAAAAGCACTCCCCCAATTACCGCCTACCTGCCACAGATGGAAAGCAGTTGGCCCGGCAGTTGCGGTAATCCGCCACAGCATGGCGTTGATATGGGCATGCAGGTCTTCCGGTTTTTCAGCCTGAACAGCCAGCAGGTATATCCCCTGCCTGGAAAATAACAGGTGGTCCAGTATTCGGGGGGTATCCGTAAAATGAATAAAAAAAACGTTGAAGTGAATGTTCCGGGCCTCTCCTTCTATTTCCTGCTGCGTATCCAGTTCGGCCCAGGGCAGGGCTGCATCGGGTTGCTCCAGTTTGACGCCCAGCAGGCGGGCGGCCTGGGCGGCCGCTACGCCCTCATCCAGTATTACATAGAGGCTGAAGGCGTAGTGATAGGTGTCTTTTTGCTCCGCTTTTCTTTTTCTTTCCCGCCGAAGCCCCAGCCGCCGCAGGACCTCCTCGGGTATGGGAACTCTGAAGGTATCTTCGCCCTCCTGCTGCTCGAGTTGAGGGTGAATTTCCTCAAAGAATTGTATCGCCTCATCAATGTGGCCGGAACGATACGCCTGGCTGCCGCGGAATAATTTTACGGCAAAGGCCATGCGGCTCAGCCCGCTGTCTAATGACGTAGTACCGGTGTGAGCCGGGAGGTTTTCCTCGGCTGCCTCCACCATTTTCTGAACCGCATGGGATGGTTCCTGCAGCCGCAGGCTGCGGCTCACGGCGTCCAGCAGCACCCGTCCGGCGTAGGCGGTGTCGGTGATTGTCTGCGCGTCCCAGCGCAGGGCTTCCCGCAGGCCGGGCAATCGTATTTGATCCGGGCAGGCTTCCAGATAGTATAAAGCGAACTGGGCGATATCTTTCCGGCGCTTTTCTCCCAATTCGGGTTGTTGGGACAGCCATTTCCGCAGGCCTCGCCTTACAGGTGTATAAAGCGCAAATATTCGGGGCCCCACCGGCTTGCAAATAGACGATTGCAACAGGTCGGATACCGCGATGTAGGGCACATTAATATCTTGCCCGGCTTCATTCTTTGAGAAGTTGAGCCGTATTTTGTACAGCATATCCGCTGTAAACAACGCAGGCACGGCGGCATGGGCGGCAAAATACAGATAGGCGCAGCCCTCCCGGCTGTACCGTTGCAGGAACAGTTGGAGGCGGCTACGGTTGTCGGCGCCACGCTCCTCAATATATTCCAGTATTTCGCTCAGATCAGGAGCCATAATAGGAGAAATTATAAATGCCTCAGTAAAGCGGTCAGTTGCGGCATAGACTCCCGGGTCAGCGGAAGGCAGTTTGCCAGCAGCGGTATGGAATAGGCCGGCGTCCCCGCCCATCGCATTCTGGGCACTGGGTTGAGCCACAGCAAGTGTTCGGTTCGCTGCTGAATTTCCAGTATCCATTCCAAGGTTCGGCTTTCCCGCTTGTCCTCCCTGCGGCGGCTGGCGGCGCCGCCGTCGCTCAGGATAAACACCTGGCTGTCTGCCGAAAGTGCGCGCTGCGCCCTCCGCCAGGGTTTGGAGACAGACAGGGTGGCATCCAGGTAGACCAACTGCCGGGGCGCCTCATTGAAGTAATACACTTTGAAAGCAGGCGCAGGAGCCGACATGCCCAGGCCGGCGCATAAAGACTGCGTAAAAATGTCCGCCAGTTTATCGAAGGCGGCCATCCCCAGGCCCCGGTCGATAAACACCACGAAGTCGCCGGGGTAATAGCGCTCCGTCGTGTAACACAATCGGGGAAAGCCCGCCGCTTCAGCCGTCGCCAGCATGGTAGCCTCCGTATCGATGGCGTCGCCGGGCCGCTTCTCTGCCCGTGACCTCAGGTGGCGACATTGCTGTTGCAACTGCCGGGGTACAAACGGCAGGTAGTGATCGGCAAAAATGAAGCGGTGCCGGGCCGGGCCGCTTGCGGCGAAGCCCGGAACGCCGGTTTCGCCGGCAATCGTTTCAAAGGAAACTTCCCATTCCTGTTGCGACACCGCAGAAGGCGCAGGAGGAGGTAGCGGCTGGGGAGGCGGCGGCGGTTCGGGAGAAGGCTCTACAGGTTCCTCGCGTACGATAGGCGACAAAGGGCTGTCGCTTTCCCCCGCAGGAGGTACAGGCAGCTCTTCGCTTTCTTCCAACTCTTCCGGCCCATCTTTCCAGGTTTCTTTGGCATTGCCAACCCATAGGTGAAAGGCTTCCTCGAAGCCGCGCTCGTAGCGGGGGTGCGTAAGCCAGAGCAGCTTACACAGGCTGAGAAAAGCTTGCTCGCTGTACCGGCCTTCTTCATCTGCACCGATGCCCAGCCGGAGCGCCCGGAGCAATAGCTCGTATTGCCGCAGGTCCAGTTCCATGCCCAGGCCGCGGCGTAGTTCCTGAAAAAAAGCCTGGAAAAGGTGGATATTCAGCCAGTCCTTCATCATCAGGTATTTTTAACCAGGCGTTCGTCGTCCCGGTTTTTCAGCAGGATCTGCTCCGGCCGCAGGCGTATCTCGCCATTCTGCACCAGGTTCATCTGTTCGTCTACCGACCAATCCGCTCTACCGAGATAAATGGCCAGAATGCGCGCCCAGTCCAGCAGTTCGCTGGTCGATGGCGCCTTGGAGGCATTGAGGTTGTCGCGGAGCGTTCCCCGTATGCCTTTAAAATGCTCCAAAACCGCCTCCAGGCTATCCACCACTTTTCCGGAGCCGATAGATATGCTGGAAACGCCCTTATCCGTTTCCCGCTGAGTAAGCCCCTCCAGGTACTTTTTCACAATGCCTTTGAGCTGCTCCTCTCCCGGAAATTCAATGAAGTGGAACAAGCACCGGCGCAGGAAAGCATTGGGCAATTCCTTTTCGTCGTTGCTGGTGATGATGACGACAGGGGCTCTGTTCTTATCTTCAATCCCAATGCGGGTATCGTTACCGGCCTGATCCTTTACCTCCGTAATGAAAAACTCCCGCTTATCGAGTTCCCAGAGCAGGTCATTGGGAAAATCGATGTCCGCTTTGTCGATCTCATCGATCAATATGACCGGAGGCGGAGCTTCCGGGAATTTGTTCATGCGCTCGTATGCTTTTCCTATGGGCCCCAACTTAACGTACTGCATAAGGCCGGCTTCAGCCGTTGGATCATCCGGTTGTTCTTTGGCCGCATATACATCCTGCATACGCTCCAGGTGGTCGAAGCGATACAGGCCGTCCTGCGCCTTGGTGGTGGATTTGATCGGCCAGGGGAAGTAAAAATCCCGATACGCCTCCCCGTGCAGTTCTACGGCGATGGCTTCCGCCAGGCGGGTCTTGCCACAGCCTGGCTCCCCACGCAGCAACAAGGGCCGGCCGAGCAGGCGGGCGGCTTCCACCGCCTGAACAAGCTCGGGCGCCGGGATATAAGCATCGAGCCCAAATTCAGGCCGGTACTTGTCCAGTACATCGCCCTCGTACTTTTTATAATTGTTTTCATTCATCATAGTCGCGTCAATTCTTGATGGTAAATATGTGGTGCATCCAGCAGGCTACAGACCTCCCGAAGAAAGGCGCCAACGTAGGGGCAGTCTTCTTTTTTGGGCAGCTGGCCTTCTAATTTTTGACGAATGATGCCAGGCACGGCTTCCTTCGTCAGGTCATCCGGGAATTTATCAACGGGCTCCGGGTCATCGCTCAAGCTAATGACCTGGGCTTCGGTGATGTACCAGTTGCCTGAATTGCCTGGTTGGTTAAGCTTACTGTGAAGTGGGCTGCTGTTCTTATCTGTATTCAGCAAAAAGAAATGGAGGGCGCCATTCCAGTTTTCCGGGGCCGTCCGGTTGCTGCACTTGGTGATGAGCTGATTGATGAGCATAACCCTGGCGTCCACCATGCTTTCGCTCATGCCGGGGTGGATGAAGTTTTGCAGGATGAATATCCGCTGAGCATCACTGGCGAACCAATTATCGGTTGAAAGATGAAGGGCCGCCAGAAATTCTTCCGGCGTAGCCGGCGCGTGGTTCTCCCAATCCAGAACCTGGATGTTTACATCTTTAGCTTCCCTGCCTCTGTCTCTTACGATGTTCACCCCATGATGCGCCAGTACTTCCACCCCACAGTCGCGGGTGCCTTCCAGGCAGTGGAAAAGAAAGCGTTTTCCCGACCGGCAGGCGCGCTTCATGGCTTCTCTTCCAGCCGTGAAGTCAAATTCCATCAGCAGGGCTCTCAATTTGTCGTCATAACTGACAAATTCCGAATTCAGAAATTCAAACCATCCTTTGTAGGCCTCCGAAGAGCTGCCGTAAGCATTTTCTATGGCTTTGAAATAATGAAACCCTGGAAGCAGGCCATACTTTGCTGGAAAGCAAGGCGCCGGCTTGAAAAATTCCAATAAATATTTGAGTTTGACCTTATCATCTAAACCATAATTGAACAAAAAAATGGGATGGTATCTAAGCCAGCCTTCTGCTTTGAATGCAAGGATATCTGCTGCGTTATCAAACCAGAGGCAAGCGCAGGAAGCTTCGGCAACGGCTTGTTTCAAACTGACCATTTCCGCCCCTAAATGGTAGCGTTTTAGAAAAAGTTTATCAGACAACTCCATGATTTCAAGCGCCAGTTCCACTTCTTGGTCGAAGAAAACTTTTGCCTGGCTTTCCTCCCCGTGGTGCACCACCAGGCAACGGTATTTGTCAATACTCTCCACCGGGAAAAAGCGCTCTTCCGGTTTCAGCTCCGGAATCTTTTCCGCAATAACGGAAGAAGGCAACCCAATAGCGATCTCTTCCCATTTCTGGGTAATGACGCCCACAACCCCATAACCGGTGATATACACCGGGCCGCCGCTGTACCCTTTGGATACGTTGCCGGGGTCGGAAAGCGTCAGTTTTTTGACGCCATAGTCATTAGCAGAGTTGTTATCTTCCAGCCTGGCGCTGTGGTAAGGATTGCCATTTATCCGGTTGCCTTCCGGAAAACCGAAGGTGCTGAAGGCCCTGCCACACAGCATAGCTTTATCCAGGGCCAGCGAGAGGTAGCGGCCTTCGTATTTCTCCTCCTCTTCAATTTTGTAAACGGCCAGGTCTCCTTCTTCTTTGGTAAGCTTAAATGCAGGCTGCTCCAATACGGTTACTTCTTGTTCAAAACAGGAATGATCGTCGCAAACAAAAAAACGTGCAGGGTTGCCGCCATCAACTACATGATAAGCGGTGACGATATAGCCGCCTTTCAGCAGAAAGCCGCTGCCTGTCTTGCCGCCACAGGTAACCTTTACAATCGAACGAACCAGGCTTGTTATTTCCATCCCGGAGTTAAGTGTTTTCTTTGGTATTTTGATCATCCAGTTTCCACTTTAGCGTCACTTCAAAGGGGAACTCGGCTTTGGCGCGAGCAAAAACTCCGATCAGCTGGCCTTCCTTAACCTCCAGCTTGAGGCCTGTTTTCACTTCTACTTCACTTGGCTTGAGCTCGCTGACAGTATCCAACACGCCTTTGCCAAAGCTTTTGAGTGAACTCAAAACTTTAGTGAGCTTTCCTTCAAGCCTGTCGGGGAGTTCTTCATCTCCGGCTGCATCTCCATATTTGCTTTCCGGCGCCTTCTCGACTTCGATGTAAACGATACCGTAATCGGGGTCTTCAAACGTGATGACCTTTGTTTCATTTGCCATTATGACGTTTTTATCCTTACAATGTCGGTAAATATAACCAAAAGACAGGTACATCCTGAAATTAGAAACGGGAAAACGCCGCCGGATCAGCCTTTCGGCAAATTTTAATAAACGCCGACAGACAATCCTGCCAATTCTTT
>JAGFJE010000667.1 GCA_024103175.1 Phaeodactylibacter sp. | reverse complement strand
TGGTAACCTCCACCCTGCTCAACCTGCTGGTGATGCCGTCTTTGTATCTGCGTTTTGCGGCCAAAGACGCCCGCCGGACCGGGGACATTGCCATTTGAAAAGAACAGGCCCCACAGCTGGGTTTCCTGCTGATAACTGCGCTGGCCTGGCTATGGCGCTCCGGCCGATGCCCACGCTATGCCACAGCGCCGGACAGAAGGAAACAGCGCAGCTTGTTCCCCGCCGAACGCTCGATACCATGTGCCGGCGTTGCAATTCGCCGGCCGCTAAGAGCGTCGGCGTGGGGACAGGGAAAGCATTTTCTGTTAATAACCGGGGCCTCTGTTGCGTATGGCCTGGAGCTGAGCCTAAAATTTTTAACCACTACTAAACCCTCAATGATGAAAAGCATTAACAAGCAAAAGAATAAAAGGCAAGCCACGGCCATCAGGCTATTGCTAATGGCCCTTGTTTTTCTGCTGTCTGCCGCGCCCCTGTGGGCACAGTCACAACACGTAACACCGGATGGAAAAGGCAACATCACCTTCATTCCGGGAGTGCGCATGCAGGTAAGATACGAATACAACGACATCGACCAGAACAACGACTTCTACATCAAGCGGTTGCGCTGGAAAGGCAAAGGCAATATCTATGGAATAGCCAGCTATAACTTTGAGGTTAAGGTCGACAATACCGGCAAATTTAACCAGGCGCCCCGGGCGCTCCTGGAGCACGCCTGGTTTACTGTGCCCATCGTCGATGAACTGCTCACCTTCCGTGTGGGTATCGAGGACGACGTCTTCTCCAGAAATGCCCTCACTTCCGACTCCAAACTGCTGTTCATGGACCGCAGCCAGGTCAAGGAAGCCCTGACCGTACTGGGGGTGACCGACAACACCATCGGCGCCCTCATCTATGGCCGGCCGGCGGGAGGCCACATCACCTATTCGGCGGGCATATTTGACAACCTGGGCTTCAACAATGCCGGCAGCCTGGATGCCATCGCCCGGAAGTCTCAGGGCGCCATGACGGTCGCCCGCGTCGCCTTTGACCTGCTGGACCCGGCCAGCCCCAACGGCTCCTACGACGACTACCAGAGTTCCTATATCGGAGAAGGCCAACACCTGACCATCGGCGCCAACGTGGCCAATGTGGTCAAAACCGAACTGGGCGACGATGTCTTCAACCTCTTCTGCTGGGGGGTTGACGCCTTCTTCAACTATGGCCCCTTCTCCGTAGAAGGAGAGTACGATACTTACCGGGAACACTTCACTGAAACGGCCAACGGGCCGCTTCCCGATATCAACGGCGATGGGTTCTACGTACAGACGGCCTATATGGCGCTGCCCAAGCTGGAGTTTGCCCTGCGCTACCAGGAACTCGACCAGGACCACGACCTGGCCCATGACATCATGGGAGGCAAGGTTATGTGGACCTCCGTCGGCGCCAACTATTACATCCGCGGCCATACGTTCAAAGTGCAGGCGGAATACACGTTCAAGCGAGAAGAAACGCATGAGATCGATAATGATATCCTGCAGGTTCAGATCCAGCTGGCTTTCTGAGCGTCGGCACCGGCCCTGAAACCGAGCCAGATGAGAAGATAAGGCTGTATCATAAACCCCAAAAAGATGGGACACTGGCCCTTTAGGGTTTGTTGGAATAAATTTAGTTCAAAATCGCCTTTCAGCCAGATCTTATCAGATCAGTGTTCCATCACTTTTGAGACAGCCCCCTCCTCGGGATAAAATAATCACCACCGGCCTTCTTCCTGAATTCTCTGATTTTAGAATCGCTCCGGGTTTTAATATGGCCTGTTATTTTCCTTACTTTTGTGGATACGAACACAAATTGGCCATAGCATGAAGCATTCTCGCCTCTTCTTCTTTTGCCTGGGAGCGGTATCGGTTACTTTACTGGTACTTTATCTATCCTTTACGACCGTCGAAGGCCAGTCTGATGACCCCTACCCTCCCCGCCCGGTACCCGACCGCATCATCCTGAGCTGGAGCGACGACCCCGCCACCACCCAATCCGTCACCTGGCGGACGGATGTCTCGGTCAAGGAAGCCTTTGCGGAGATCGCTCCGGCGGATCCCACCCCCGATTTCCGGAGCAAGGCCACAAAAATAACCGCCACTACGGAATTGCTGGTCACCGATAACAACGCCGCTCATTTCCACAGCCTTACCTTTACCGGGCTGCAACCCGAAACAATGTACGCCTACCGCGTGGGCAGTGAAGACGAATGGAGCGAATGGTTCCATTTCGAAACGGCGGCCGCTACCGAAAAGCCCTTCACTTTCCTCTACTTCGGCGATGCGCAGAATGAGCTCAAATCCATGTGGTCGCGCTGTATCCGGCAGGCTTACAGCACCATGCCGAATGTGGATTTCCTGCTGCATGCCGGCGACCTCATCAACCGCGCCAACCGGGATGAGGAGTGGGGCGAATGGTTCTACGCCGGCGGCTGGATCTACGGCATGAAACCCAGTATCGCCACGCCGGGCAACCACGAATACAGCCGCAACCTGCTGGGGCAGCGCGAGCTTTCCCAACTCTGGCGCCCTACTTTCACCCTGCCGCTGAACGGCCCCGAAGGCCTGGAAGAAACGGTTTTCTATACCGATTATCAGGGTACGCGCTTCATCAGCCTCAATACGGCGGCCATTTATGCCGATAAATCCACCATCCTGCCCCAGGTGGAATGGCTGGACAGCATCCTGCTGAATAACCCCAACCGCTGGACGATCGTCACCCACCACCACCCCGTCTATTCTACCGCCAGCGGGCGGGACAATGAAGAGGTCAGAGAAGCTTTCCAGCCCGTGTACGAAAAGTATGGCGTCGACCTCGTCCTGCAGGGCCACGACCATACCTACGGCCGCGGCTACAACCTGCAGTTCGGCGCCAGCCGCAAGGATAAGGGCCCCATCTACGTCGTTTCCGTCAGCGGGCCGAAAATGTACAACCTCAACTTCGAGGAATGGCTGGAGCGGGCGGCTTCCAATACCCAGCTCTATCAGATCATCAGGGTAGACGGAGAACGACTCCTTTATGAGGCCTACACCACCACAGGAACCCTCTACGATGCCTTCGAACTGCGCAAAAAAAATGACGGCTCCAACAAATTCGTCGATATGGCGCCCGAGGACGTCCCCGAGATCATCAGCATCCCGGAACGGCTGCGCCCGGAGATGACCGACGAGGAGGTCCGGGAATACCGGCAACGCTTCCAGGAGTATAAGGCAAGGAATAAGGGCCGGGAAGGCCTGGAGGTGGAAGGGTTGAGGGAAGTGGAGTGAGGAGAGGGGAGAATAATTTTTGATGTGTGATGTTTGATGTGTGATGTGTGATGTTTGATGTGTGATGTGTGATTTTTGATGTATGGCTGGCTCATGACAGGCCTTTTGTAGCAGCAAATCAAAAATCAAAAATTTACCCGGACTTCGGCGTGAGACTTCGGCGTGAGCTCAGTCGAACGCTCATACTACTGGACAAAATGGACATAGAGCAGTCTAGCCACCAAGACACCAAGGCTCAAAGGCCCACAATCCCGATAGCCATCGGGAAGTGTACTCTTCGTGTTTTCGTGTCTTAGTGGCAAAAAAGGGCCGCCGTTAGGAGCAAATGTCCAGTAGTATATCGAACGCTCAGTCGAACGCTGGACACTATTGATAGCCAAAGGGTTGCGGAAAGCCTAAAGCCATTCCGGCTTTTACCCGGCCGATCCCGATAAAACTATCGGGAGAGGAAGGGCCGTGTTCCGACCCGTCTTCGCCCCGGCTTCTTTGAAGTACGGGGCTCTTCCGGGCAAGCCCGTCTTCGCCCCTCAGCCGGGTAAACTTCCGACTTTGTCCAGCGCTAGGCTGGTAGCCTGTCTCCTGGCCACCCGCCTAAGGCTGGACACTACTGATAGCCAAAGGATGGCGGAACGTCCAAAGCCATTCCGACTTCCGCGTTCCGACTTCCGACTTTGTCCAACGCTAGAATGGTGGCCTGTCTCCTAAAAAAACCTTTGATTTTCAGCTACTTGCGAACACCGAACACCGTACCCCGAATCGCGAACACTCCCGGCACACATTATAGCAATGGCCCGTTCATCTATCGTTCCTTCCGCGCCAGTTCCTGAAAGGTATCCCCTTTTTCCTCCTGCGGCTGGTGCTTGCAGGGGAAATCCTTTTCGATCAGAATACTGAGGGTTTCACCTTTTCCAAAAGCATATTGCCCTTCGATGCCCACTTCGTCTGTATCTATCCAATTCTGAGCAGTAGCCGTGGGTATGCTGACCCTTACCACGCCTTCCTGGTAAGAAGCCTGCAGAACGTCTACCGGAGCGGCGGCCAGCTCGAACGCCAGGCGCTGGCCGGGCGCGATACTGATGGTTTCTCTTACGCTTTGATGGCCGGACAATTCCTCTACGTCTGATTTCCTGAGGCGGAAGCGCAGGTGGTTGGCAGTACAGCGGATCTTCATCTTTACAGGTGTTTGTTTAGAAATATATAACAACTTTCCTTGCCAAACGATCAAAGTAATAGCTCCCTTCATGGAAAAAACCGTAATATTAATTACTTTTAGGAGATAAAGAACCAACGCAAAAACGTATGAGGTTTCTATCCCTCTTCATTTTCCTTTTATTCTGCGCATACGCCCTGGTGGCCCGCTGGTACTTTGTCTGCCAGGTGCGGGGGCTGTGCGGTGAAGCGCAGCAGGTGGAAGATACCCGGCTGAAAACGTTAAAGCTATTGGAGGGCGACGCCGTGATCCTGGAAGGTTACGACCAGTTCGCCTTCGATTCGGCCAGCTACCGGCCCCGCCTCAACGCCAACAACGAAGCTTTCCTGGATACGGTGGCCGCCATCCTCAAGGCCAGGCCGGAACGCAACATGACCATCACGGCCTTCTACCGCGACAGCGAAAAAGACATCCGGCCCGGCTTCTTCGAAAACCTGGGCCTGGCCCGCGCCGACCAGGTGCGCAAACTGCTCATGCAGCGGGGCATTGAGCAAAACCGCATTTCCCTGGACCACGGCCTGAGCGAAGACGCCAGGCTCAGAGAACCCCTGCTGTTCAGCCTCTACGACCCGAACAACATCCCCCGCGATTTTGAGAAGGTCGTTTTTACCTTCCGGAACATGACCTTTTCGGATGCCAATTTCGAATACAACTCCGATGTTTTCAAGCCCGGCGAACCGTTCAAGCTGTATGCCGATTCGGTGAAAACCTATCTGAACCTCAACCCCGAGGCGCTCCTGCGCATCGTTGGCCATACCGACAGCATTGCCTCGGCCGACTACAACCTCGACCTGGGCATGCGCCGGGCTCAGAGCGCCCGCGATTACTTCCGGAGCCTGGGAGTCGATGCCAAAATTGTGGTGGAATCCATGGGGGAAGAACGGCCGGTGGCGCCCAACTCCAATCCCAATGGTACCGACAACCCCGAAGGGCGGCAAAAAAACCGCCGCGTCAACTTCATCCTTACTACTCCCGAAGAATATGAGAAGGAGTTGGAAGAGAACAAAAAGATCCTGGAAGATGCCAGCGATCTGAACTGAAGCCATCCGGCCGGTTTTGCTGACGCCAATTGAAAATCGCTATTCATTCACTCATTATACCGAACATGGACTTTAGCAAA
>JAGFJE010000662.1 GCA_024103175.1 Phaeodactylibacter sp. | reverse complement strand
ACCGTACCGGCTTATCTTTAGCCATTTGTGAGGAGGCTTAATTAAAGAGGAAAAGCTCGCCGCCTGCCCGGCAATGTTGCGGGTAAACAATTGAACCACCGTGCCGGTTATCGTCCTCATTCCGTACTTCCGCGCACCGGCAGAAGTATCCTCCCGCACTTCCAGTCCTGCCCAGCCGCCATTGGACGGCGCGGTATTGATCTCGGCAATTACTTCCCCATTTCCGCACATTTCGGCAAAAACCAGGAAGTAATCGTCGGTAATGTAGGAACTCCACGGTTTTTGTTCGGTAATGCTCACTGTACTTAAGCTACAGGTATCAAAAGCAGCGCTGCCGGAAGAGGCGCCTAGGGGAAGGCCCTGCCAGATGCGGCAATTCTCAGGCAAGGATGATTCACCGGCTGCCTGGCTAAACGGCGGGTGAGCCGGTGCAATGGATGCTGATATACCGGATCTCAACATTTGTGTGTGTGTGTGTGTGTCGGCCGCCGCCAACCCGATGGCTATTGGGCCGGCGAGTGAATGTGTCCTCATTCGCCAAGGCTTCGGCGGATAAATGTGTGTGTCAGAGCTTGGGCGGATCAAAGCGCCCTCCTCCGTCAAAAACAGCGGAAGTAGCCGGGCCGGAACCTGGGCGCACAGCAGGGCGCCGAGGGCCGCCGATAGCAATGCGGCCAGCAGGAACAGGGAAAAAAAGCGTGTCATATAAATCGGTTTTGGTTAATGAGCCTGGACTTTGGACGTGCAACCAATTTAAGTCGGAAGTGCGACCGTCTGGTCAGCCGGTTAAAAAGTCGGAAGTCGGAATAGGGCTCTAAATGGGCGCACAACGCCTGCTTTTCCGACTTCCGACTTCCGATTTCCGCCTTCGACGCCGGAACGTCCAAAGTCCAGTAATGAGCGCCTGAGGTTAGTGTTGCTGACAGTGTTGCCGCATAAAAATACTCCTTTTCACGTTTGAGGCATCAAAAAAATTCAACTTTAACGATGGCGCGGCCGGAAAATACCCACTTTCCGGCAGGCTTTCAGGCGGGGTATTGTTTGCTTTCTGTGGACAATACCGCTAAAAAAACACCTCCCAATCCCCGTTCGCCACGCAGGGGATCTGCCGGGGGTTAATCCCCAGGTGCAGAATGCGGCTGCCCGTCTGGTTGATGGGGCTGATGCTCTTGCCGATGACGATGCCGTCGTCGGGGGCAAAGTACTCCCTGCTCACCTTCCCGAAGATGTTGCGGACTACCGCGATGCGGGCGCCTTTGGGCACGACGTCGCGCACTCTGGGCAGCACTTCCAGGATGCCGCCCTCGTCGGTGTACATCCAGTAAGAGCGCTCGCAGAGGGTGGTGTGGGTGGCGGGGCAGAGGACCTCTCCATCGAGCATGCCGAGGTCGTAGAGGATGTTGCGGATGCCGAGCAGAGCGTCTTCGATGACGCCGGACTGGAAGACGTGCGGGTCGCGCAGTTCGAGGGTGATGGCGTGGATGCCCAGGCTGTTGGCCGCCCCGCGGAAGGTGCCGTCGCCGGGCGGGTTGTGGAGGATGATGTCCGGGTTTTGCAGACGGGCCATGCGGGCGGTTTCAGGGGTGGACATATCGGCGCGGATGTACCAGGAGTTGACGCGCCCGAAGCTGGCGGTGTGCAGGTCGACGAGGTAGTCCATGGGCTTCAGGATGCGGTCTACTATGCGGTAAATGTAAACCTCGCTGAGGCTGCCCGATTCGTTGCCGGGGGCGATGCGGTTGAGGTCGGCCCCGTCGTTGAACTTGCGCTGCTCCAGCAGCAGGCCCGGCACGTTCATCACCAGGCCGCCGATCACCGTGCCACGCAGCTGTTGTACGTCGAGCTCGCGGAAGAGGCGCTGGATGACGGGGATGCCGTTGAGCTCGTTGCCGTGGATGGCCGCTGTGAGCCCCAGCACCGGCCCGTCCTGTAGGCCCCGGGCGACAATAACAGGGATACGGACCGGCTCGCCGATGCCGTTGTTGATGATGTGTAACCAATAATAACGGATGGCGCCCTTTGGGGTACGGCCAATGTCCAGCCGAAGCATCTGCTCCGCGGAGCTGTTCCATTTCATACCGGTAAAAGATTTAAAAAAACCTGCAATCCGGAAAAATAAGGGTAATAATGGTAACTGAGTAGGGTGTCGGGTAAAAAATAGATTATGAGCCTGTATGGGGGGAGGCGCCTGGTTACGGGCCACATAAAGCCTGCCCGGCTGAGTTTCGAAGACGGGGTAGCCCGTCCGAAAAAAAACAGCCTCCGGCAGATGCCGAAGGCTGCAACTTTACACTCACTAGTTTATGAAACTTTAAGCCAACGTCAAAAACAATTGTTATTCACTTAACCTTTGTATTCGGTTTTTTATTGCCCGGAAAAATGTTAAATTATCCTTAAGGGCAATTGCAATATAGTATACGGCGATATCTTGCAAAAAGTTTCATAAAAATCATAGAAAAAAAATAATTTTTTTGCCCGTTCCTCACCGCCTCCTCAACATCTTCAGCCAGAACCAGGGCTTCACCAGTTGCTCCCGCAATGAAAAATCGTTGTACATGCCAGACAGGACGGCCACAACCCGTTGGTTGCCGGCAATTATATTGGCCAGCAGGTTGGCCAGCCGCGGATAGGCCAGCATTTTCTGCAGGCGGTAGCTCAGGCGCATTTCCGAACCGAGCACCCGGCTCACGCGTTGGTTGTAAGCTTTGAGGAAAGCCGCTGAAAAGTCATTGGCCGCCAGGCATTGCTGGAGTTGCTCAGCTGCGATGAAGCCGCTGTAGAAAGCATTGCCGATCCCTTCGCCGGTCAGCGGGTCTACCAGGTGGCCCGCGTCGCCGACCAGCATGTAGTGGCTGCCGGAAATGGCCCTCCGTTTTGAACCCAGCGGCAGGCCATACCCCTTCACCTCTCCGTCCAGGCGGGCATTTTTAAAGCGCTCCCGCAAAACGGGATGTTCTTCGATCACCTCTAAGAGCGTCTTTCGGAGGTTTATCTTCCGCCGGCTCAGGATGTCGCTGCGCATGCCCAGCCCAACATTGGCCCGGCCTCCGGGCAGGGGAAAGATCCAGAAGTAGCCGGGGGCGATAGCGTGAATAAAATGCAGCTCGATGAAATTGTCTTTGGCCAACCCGTCCACGTTGGAAAAATAGGCCCGCACAGCGCCGGCGTGATGGCGGAGGTCTTTTTCCAGGCCGGCAATTTTACGGCTGAAAACGGAATGCGCGCCGTCGGCAACGATGAGCATGCGGGCATCCACCAGTACTGATCCGCCGGCGCCCGAGATCAGCCACCCCCTGTCGGTACGCTCATAAGCCTCCACGGCCACTCCCTCAAAGAATTGGATATTTTCCCGCCGGCGGACCTCATCCACCAGAAAGTTGTCAAAATCGAAACGGCGGGCGACATATCCAGGGGCGGTTCGCTCTTCCCGGACGTAGTTGGGCTGAAAAGGAATATCCAGCTCTTTCCGGTTGGGGGCGACAAACCGGATGCCCCATACATCGGTTTGTATCGATCGTTGATTGAAGCGTTCGAGAATATCGGGGTCCAGCCGGTTGAGCAGGGTGGTCACCTTGCCGCTGATGGCATCCCCGCAGACCTTATCCCGCGGGAAGGTGGCCTTGTCGATGAGCACGGAGGGGATGCCCAGGTAGCTCAACTTGAGCGCGGCAGCTGCGCCTCCCGGCCCCGCTCCCACAATGCAGGCGTCGGTTTTTATCATGTTGTAAAAATAACAGGGAAGAGGTATTACCCCAAGCATTGCCGCTGAAAATCTGATGCCCGGGCTGATTTCCGGCGGGTAGGCATTGAAGCTCTTTTTTTTTACGAAATACTACGGGCCGCCTTAAGCTTGCCCGGCCGAGATAGGAGGACGGGGCAGCCCGCCCGAAAGAAGTACGCCCCCCAGGTTCTTAAGTTCCTGGTGGGCGCACCTTGATTCCCCCTTATGTAACAGCCATGCTGCTACAAAAGAAATTAGCATCTAGTAAGTTTACGGGGGCAAAGGTAGAATAAAAAAAAGCGGTTGTAAACCCCATTTTCATGGGGCATAACAATGTTGTTCCATAGGGGCGGTGGCCGGACGGCCCTCCAGGCCCGGAGTTTTGGAATTATGCTATACTTGGTTGCAATAGGTTTTGTGCATTAGCCCTCCCAGCCCCTCAAATCCCCTAAAGGGGAAGTCCACCCACAAATGCACAAAACCTATTGCCGTTGAGTATAATTGTAACGTTTTGCGTAGCTGCCCTGAAGACGTGAACCCGGATCCCCAAATTTATTGGGGCCGAAGACGTTACCCAAGACGTGAACCCGGATCCCCAAATTTATTTGGGTCGAAGACGTTACCC
>JAGFJE010000455.1 GCA_024103175.1 Phaeodactylibacter sp. | reverse complement strand
TCATGCCCTCGCCAAACGGCGCGTGACGACCGGATAAGAAAGATCTTTTGCGGAATGACAACGGCCTCTTTACCGCTGGGCGTTACAAAGGAAAACCGGACGTTGCCCATGTCAAGCACCTGCCTGGCCAGCCATTCCTGGAGGCGGATGAAAGGCCGGAGCTTCCAGGCCCGCAGCGGGATGCCGGCGTTGATCGCATTGGCTCTCTTCAGCAGTGGAGGGGCGGCCATCTCCATTGTCCATTCCAGAGACGGCTCCTTCATTTTTACCTGAAGTTCGTTCGGGCCGGCCCAGTTCAGCTCAATATAGGTAAGTTCGGCGTGCCGCAGGGCGGGGCCCCACCAGCGCGGGCAGGTTGTCTGCAGGGAAGGGCCGTCGTTGTATATCGACCATTCCCCTTCGGGCGTGCAGTGCCAGACGGAGCGGTACGGCGCAAAGTCGTTCTGCGGAAAAACGCGCAGGCCCAGCAGGTGGCCGGAGGAATAGGGGAGCATCATCACGCCGTAGCCGCGGTAATGTTCGTAGCCGGGCCATGGGGAATTCTGCGCCCTGGGTTCGATATGTTGTAGTTCATGGGAGAGGTTCATGCTTTTTACTTTTGGTTCACTAATGCTGGTTCTACCGGGCGGCTGGCAATATGTTCTGCGACGTGAGCGGCATCGTCGCCTACGCCAAGCAGCAGGCCGGATTTGCGGTCGTGCAAAAAGTGCAGCCCTACGAAATAGAGCCCGGGCTCTTTGGTTACGCCGCGTTCCTGCACGGGGTAGCCCGCCTCGTCGTAAACGGGGAAATCGATCCAGGAGAAGTTGAAATCGTAGCCCGTTGCCCAGATCACAGTGGTGATGCCCGCTTTTTCAAGATCGAGCTGCTCCACCGCCTCTGTTTCGTAACCGGCCTTCAGTTCGGGCTTTTCTTCTTTCGGCAGGTCCATGCCGGCCTTTTCGATGTATTTATCCACTCCCTTTTTGAACTCGGCGGCGAAGTTGTCCGCCTGGGCGAGGTTATCCTCCAGGTCATTGCCAAGGTAGATTTTCGTTCCATCAATGCCTTCCAACCGCCCCAGAAGTTTCACCCCATCGGCAGCCAGCTGGTGCAGGCCGAGGGTTTTACCGCCGTCCTTGCCGGACACCTGCGGGTTGGCCTTGAAACGGGCATCCGGCGATGGCAGGTCTTCCACGGTATGTTCGAAGATGCCCAGTTTTTCGGCCCACCAGAAAGAATCCCTGCCGCGATAACGCCGGGGCAGCCGGTCTGCCTGGCCGGTACAGAGGAATACTTCGCGGCCCGCCTCATTCAGCTCATCGGCGATCTGGCAGCCCGACTGGCCGCTACCGGCGATCAGGACGGCGCCGGGCGGCAATTCCTGCGGGTTGCGGTATTCGCTGGAATGGAGCTGGTGAATCTCCGGCGCCAGCCTGGAGCTGAAGGCCGGGATCCGTGGCTCCTGAAAAGTCCCGGTTGCGACTACCACATTAGAAGCCGCCACCGGGCCGTCACTGGTTTCCACAAGAAAGGCGCCCCGGCTGTCCGGCTTTTTCACCGCAGAGACTTCCACGCCCGTCTTCACCGGCAGGCTGAACCGGGCTGCGTAATCCTCGAGGTATTGAATGATTTTCTTCTTTTTCAGAAATCCCTCGGGGTTGTCGCCCTCATAGGTGAAACCGGGCAGTTGCAACATATAGTTAGGGGTTACCAGGGTAAACGAATCCCATTTTCCGCTGCGCCAGGATTCGCCGATCCATTCTCGTTCAAAAATGATGTGTTCTCGGCCTTGTTGCATAAGGTAGTAGCTCGCGGCCAGGCCCGCCTGGCCGGCGCCGATCACTACGGTATCATACTGGCCTTTCATTGTTTTCTGTTTTCGTTTTAAAAAATGGACGCCGCGCCCGCGCATTTCCTCGATCAGGGCTGCCTGATGGTTTAATTCATACCAAACTGAAGGCATGCTGGCGCAGCTCCTTCATAAAATAGGGGAAACAAGCTGGAAAGAAAAGTTATTACTGATGTAGTTTGTTGATAATCAAGAATTTATTTTAAGCCTGAGCAAAGTCAATCCACCTGCTCCTTTATCCTGGCTTTTTGCCCCGGGAGGGGAAATATCATAGGCACCTGTTGCCGGTACAGGCGGTACCTGTCGCCGAAATGGCGGATCAGGTCGCGCTCTTCGAGCCTGAGGGCGATCAGGATATAACCGGTGGTGGCGATGGAAAATAGGAGGTGGCCCAGGGTCATGTGCGGCGTTGCCCAGAAGGCTATGAAAAAGCCGGCCATGAGCGGATGGCGCACATAACGGTAGAAGCCGGGAGTCTGAAACCGGGGGCCGGAAAGCTTTTTTCGGTTCAGGTACTGGCGTACCTGCTTCAGCCCGAACAGGTGGGCGTGGCTGATCATGTAGGTCGATGCCAGGACGATGAGCCAGCCGAGGGCGAACAGGCCCCAGAGGAGGTTTTGGCCGATCTCGTTCTCTACGCTCCAGATCACCGTCGGCATGGGCCGCCATTGCCACATCAGGAGGATGAGTACGGCGCTCGACAGCAGGACGTAGGTGCTGCGTTCTATGGGCTTGGGGATGATCTTCGTCCACCATTCCTTGAATTCCTGCCTTGCCATGCCGCTGTGCTGAACGGCGAACAGGCCGAGCAGGAGCAGGTTGATGAGAAGTGCCGGCAGAAAGGCCGTTGACTCTCCGGAATCGATGGTTTTGGGCGCCAGGAACCCCCCGATGAAGCAGATCGCGTAGAGGAAGGACCCCAGAAAAATGAGATAGGAAATAATACCGTAAAGGAACGCTAAAATCCTGCTTGCCATAGTTCATTTGATTTTTAATTTGCCAGAATT
>JAGFJE010000637.1 GCA_024103175.1 Phaeodactylibacter sp. | reverse complement strand
CCAAAACCCGAAACCGATGCACCGTATCCATTTCATCTGGTGGGGCGACCCCGCCGCCCATCAGGACATTCACCGGCGCAAAAAGCACATGGACGCCGCCTTCACCGGGCCCAATAAGCTGGCCATGCCCACCGGCAGCAACCTGGAAGTCCACTACTGGTTCCAGGCAAAGCACTCCGCGACTTTCAACAAGTACCTTAGGCCGGGCATTATCCGGCGGCCGATTACGGCTTTCGACCCGCTCACCGCCTGTGAATCGGACAAGCCCGCAGTGCGTGCGTTCCGGCGTGAACAAGCGGAGAAGGCCAAGGACCTGCCCAAAGTCCTGGAAAGCCTGCATTTTTACGGCGCCTACTCCGCCATGAAGGACCTCACCCAGCTGTTCGTCCTGTACCTGGAGGGCGGCTTTTACTTCGATACGACCATTTTTGTCCCGGAAGTGCGGCTGTTTTTTGACGCGCTGGAGCGCGAAACCCTGTTTCCCCTATTCGTGCTCAATAACCCATCCGCCGGGCCGAACCACCTTTTTCAGCAGATGGAATACATTCATGTCCCCTACAGGATCAAACCGCCGGCCCAGCGGGTTCCCGCCGTCGAATACTGGGCCATGGCCGCCCGGCCAAAGGACGCGGTATTGTTTTCCGGCATGGAGCAATATATCGCCAGGTGGAGGCATATCGCCCGGGGAAAAAATGCGGAGGGCGCCTGGAGAATACTGCCGGAAGAACAAGGCGATTATTGCAAGGGAGATAAGCTGAAGGACCATGTCGTCGGCCGACTGGTCGACTGGTCGGTGAAGGACGGGCTGATCCGGGTTTTCGGAGAGGATTACGACGGCATGGAACGACACTGCCGGCAGCACTGGCCCAAAGATCAGATCGAGGAGGTGGAAAACCTGATGAATAATGAGGAACATTATCTTGCCGAACAGGTACGCGCTCTTTTACTTCCGGAGAAGCTAAGGATCGATCTCGGAGAACTCGAAGAGGCAATTGGCCAGGACCCCAATGCCTACAAGGCCCTCCTGGCGGCCTGCTTCATCAAGGCGCAGGTGGAAAAGCTGATCGGCGGCCAGGCGCTCGCCCTTTACGGCAGGCGGTTCCTTCATGCGGTTTTATCCGCCTTCAAACAGGCAAATGAGAAACTGGCCCGGCTGCCCCTTGAGCCCATTGAAAAATTTGACGAAGACGCCCTGAGAGACTTCGATCTGGATTCCTTTTCGGGGGTCGAAAAGTTTCACATCCTCAGCCTGCTGAGAAACCTGATCCGGGAGGAGAAAAATATCCCCCAGTTGGTAAGTATCCTGCGGGATGCCAGGGAGGAAGAGATAGGGATCATTTACAAAAAAAGAAAGGAACGCGACGGCAAGCTGTTTGCCGATCTGGGAATTACTTCTCTTGACGGGTTTAAACAAACCATACGGGAGGTTCCGCTGCAACTCATCCCACCCGGCCGCCGGGTAAGCACCTGGTTCCCCAGGTACCACTTTTTCAAGCAAAGCGGGCAAACCTGGAAGGCTCAGGCCGGGGTGCTGGTTTGACTTTCAATGATCACCAAAACTGCTTCTATGACCCTCACCGAACTCACTGCCCTTCTCAGCCAGGACATCGAACAGGGGCGCCGGGCCTTCCGCAACTTCCTGGCTTCCCGCCAGAGCGCTGTCGGCCTGCTACAGGAATTCTTCCCCGAATTCGGCCTCCCTCCTTTACCGGAAAAATTCCAGCCGGAGGGCCCTTTTCAGCTGAACCGTTTCCAGTGCTTCCTGTCGGCAGATGAAGAAAGCGTTCGATCCCTGGGCATTGGCGTGGGGTTCGGCAAACCGGCCGGGTTCGGCCCTTCCGGCCTTCGCTTCGAAGTGGAGCAGCTCAACCTGCTGATCACCGGCCTGCCCGGTTCGCCCTTCCTTTCCGCTTCTCTTGACGGCCGGGTGCGCTTAGGGGAAGTTGCTCTCGGCGCGCAGATGAGCCTGCCCGACACCCGCCTGAACCTGAGCCTGGAAGGAGGGCAGCCCGTGCCGGCGGCGCAGCTGCTCCGGGGCCTCCTGCCGGCAGAGAGCGTTCCCGAACTGCTGATCGAACAGGCCCGCGGCGAGATCGAAACGGAAAACGGCGCTTTTTTGCTGAAATGCCTGGTTTCCACCCGGACGCCGCCGGCTTTTCTGTCGCATTTTCCTTCCGCCCAGGCCGTATCCACTTTGTATCTGTCGGGCCGGGCCGGGGCGGTTTCGGCCATGGTTCAGGCAGATCTGGCCATAGGCGAAACGGAAATTTCGCTCGGCGCCTTGTTCCGAAAAGATCCCGAGGTATTCGGGGGCATTTCCAACCTCTCCCTGAACGATTGCCTGGAGCGCCTGGCGGGCTTATCCGTTCCCGAATTGCCGGAGGTATATATCAATGAGGGGAAACTGCACCTGGCATCCGGCGGCAGCTTCAGCCTCAACGGCAGCCTGGAAGTAGATTTTCAAAACCTGGCGCTGGCCTGGAATATTCCACTGCCGGATACCATCAGCAACTTCCCGCTCCAGTCGTTTTCTCTCAGCGGCAACCTTCCCCAAAGGGATCTCAACCTGGAACTCCGTTCTGTCCGGCGGCTGTCACTGCTCCACAATTCCGGCCAGAAAGTGGAGATCATCGGCGCCGCCATCCGGCTCGCCGGCGCTTCCCTGGAAAGCGCTTCGATGACCCTGAATGGCAAAACGGAAATCGCCGAAGGTATGGAACTCCGGTTCGATCACCTCACCCTGCGTTTTGATGCGCGAACCAAAGCCTGGGCGGCCGACAGCCGGGCAAAGATCCGTATTTATGATATAGAAAAGGAACTGGCCGTCAGCCTGGGCAACGGCCACCTGCGGCTCAGTTATGAGGACGAGATCGTGCTGGTGCGGCTGAGCGGCGGCGGTAAGACGGCCATCCGCCAGCTTTCGGTATTTGCTGAAAAAGTGGAAGCTGCCGGGGAAAAAAGCACCCGCTGGGGCCTGAGCGGCGCCACCGAGATTTTACAACCCGGCCCGGACGGAAAGGCATGGCTGGACCTGAAAGGCGCCCTGGCGCTGGAAACGGGCGCGGGCGGCGGCAGGCTCAAAATTTCCGCCGGCGCGCCCCGCATTCCCAATATACCGCTGAACCTGGGCGGCGCTTTCCCTCGGGCGCCCGAGCTGAAGCTCAGCCTCGACGATTTCGCCCTTGAGTACGTGCGTGCTGACGGACAGGAAGCCGGCTGGGTAGCCGGCGCCCGGGCGCGTTTGCAGATCCTGCATATCCCCGCGTTGCTGGAAAAGTACCTGCCGCCGGAAGAACTGCAGGGCTACTTCCGGGCCGATGGTAAAAATACGGTGCTGGGCTTCGACGTCCCTTCCACCCTGCAGCCCCGGATACCGCCCCTGGAGTTCCGCCCGGCAAAGGGGGCCGCTCTGAGCCTGGGCCAGCCTTCCCTTACCGTCGACGCCATCGAGCTGGACCTCAGCAATAAGCCCCGGCTTACCGAAAGACTTACTGTCGGCCTTCCCCCGGAGCTGAATTACCTCTTTGGCAGGGAGAACGGCCGGCCGAAGCACACCCTGTTCAACCCGCAGTTCGGCCTGCGCCTGGAACTGGGCGACAAGCTGAACCTGAAAACCAGCAGTTCCCCCCTGGCGCCCTTGCAATACCGGGAAAAGGAAGAAGACCCCGGCGCCTACTGGACGCAGTGGGACCTGGGCGAGGCTGGCCGGTTCGATCTTCGCGTACCGGAATTTGAATACGACAAAACGCGCTGGAAGGCCAGCGGCGGCTTCGAACGCATCGGGCAAACCCGCATACCCCTCACGCCCGTCAAGCGGCTGCTCGCCCTTTCCGGCGTGCCCGAGGCCCTCTTATCCCTTTTCCCCGACGGCATCCCACTTGTGGACATCAACTTCGAAGACGGAAGTTTCAAAAAACAATTGAACATGATCCTGGGAGACGCCCTGGACAAAGCGCCCCCGGAGGTGGAGGCGGCCCTGGGCCTGATCCTGGACGCCATCGCTACGGCCATCCGCTCCCTTCCGGAAAACCTGCAGGACTATTTCCAGGTAGAAGTTCCCCGCAGCCTTATCCTGGAAATGGAGGTGGATACGCTTGGCGGCGGCAGCTGCGGCCTGCGCATCCTGAAGGAAACGGAGCAGGCGGGCGGCAATCCTCCTCAGCCGGTAAAGATGCTCCTCCCGCTGGGGCTGGAGTGGCTGGGCCTGTCCGTCCGCGGGCTGCACCTGGGCCAGAAAGCCGGCGGCTCCATGATCACCATTGAATTCGACGGCCATATCGACCGCTTCAACCTGCTCGAACTGGCCCTGGCCATTCCCCTGGGCAGGAAGAGCATTCGCAACCGCTTCCTGCTCGACAATACCCGCTTTCTGCTACCGGCGGGCCTGCCGGCGCCCATCCCCCTGTTTTTCGATACCATCGAATGGGACTACCGGGATGTGCTGGGGACGGAGCTGCAAACCCACTGGGAGAACCCGGACCCCGACTGGGGGCTGGAGAACTACCTGGGCGTATTCACCGGCCTGTTCTCCTTCCTTACCGATAAGGAATACCTGTTTTCCGAGAACGAGTTTAACAAGGTGCTCAACACCCGCCTGGGCATCGGCGTACAGCGCTTCCGGATGCCGGATTTCCTGGGCGGGAAGGAGCTCCAGCTTAACATGCGCGACGTGAGCCTCGACACCGGAAAGCTGGTGGGCGGCGCCATGGACTTTTTCAAAACCGGCAACCCGGCCTACATCATTCAGGCCGTGCCGCTGCGGGCCGGCGGCCACTGGATCAGGGTAGGCGACATCGCTCTGGATTTCGGGCCCGTGCTGCAGATCGGCGCCAACTGGTGCATCACTACCCAGAAGGAGTTTGAGGAGGAGGTGCTGCCGGCAATTCGGAACGACCCGAAACTCGCCCGGGCGTTGAGCAATGAAGTGCTGACGAGCCTGCCGAAGGGCCAGTCGGCGATCGCTTTCGACAAAGGTTTCATCATCCTGATGGGCGGGGCAGTGGGCCTGGGCGGCATCGTTGGCCTGCGGGCGCAGTTTGGTTTGGCCCTCACCGGGCAGAAACAAGCTAGTGGCGACACTTCCGGAGGCTTTGAAACGGGCTTCCTGCTTTCGGGTTCTATCGCGCAGGCGCTCACATTGAGGGTGGGAGGCAAGGTACTGGTGGCTCATGACGCTCAAAAAGGAGAGCGCGTCCGGGTCGACGGCGCGATACAGCTGATGTGGAAGGAGAAGAACCTCATCCGTACCGATGGGATGATCGAAGTGGATGCCAGGCGCTTTGCGGCGCAGATCGTCCTCTCTTTAGGCGAACACTTCTCGATCGGCGGCCTGCTGGAGATCGGGAAAGAGCGGTTCCTCATGGAAGGCAAGGTTCGCTGGGGGCACGACGGCAGGGCCAATGCATACAGCGCCCTTCTGCAGATCGATGGGGAGGGAGTGACGATCGGTTTCGGCTGGGTTTTCCAGGGGTTGGAGGGGAAGGTGAGCGTCACCCTGCCCGGCGGGAACGGCCAACTGTTTACCGCCCGGGCCCTGCTCTATCCCGGCAAGGAGCTGAACGCCTTCTTCAAAAAAACCATCGAGGCAGCGGCGGCGGACATAGCCGAAAGCAGTGTAGACCAGGCATACAAGGGCATGCAGGCCGCCATCGCGGAATTCGAAGGCGCTGAGGTTAGCGTCAACGGCTTACGCAAAAGCCTGCCGCCCCTGTGCCGCAGCATCGTCAAAACCATCAATTCTACCATAGATAATAATACCGAGGGCTGGAAAAAGCCCGGCAGGAGCAAGGCTAAAAAAGAAGCCCGCCCCTTCATCAACCGGGTCAACAAGATCGCTTCCGTTGCCAGGAATTCCCCGGACAGCACCTTTCGCGAAGACCTGAAGGCCGCCCTGCAGGATGTCGTCGACAACAACTACCTGCATATTAAGATCACTATAATAAAAACCTTTACCGTCTACAAGGGAAAGCCCATCACCGGGAACAACCTGGCCAACCTGAAAAAGGCCATTGCCAATATCCACCGCCTGCAGCAGGCCAGCACGCTGAGGGCCGACAACACGGCCCAGTACGCTCAATTCCC
>JAGFJE010000449.1 GCA_024103175.1 Phaeodactylibacter sp. | reverse complement strand
ACGGCCCGCTGGACGACAAGAAAGTACAACGCGCGGTGGACTTGTCTATGGAAAAACTCTGCTCGGTGAAGAAAATACTGGAAAAGACGGCGAAGGTGACGTGGAGCTGGGAGATCGGGTAGTGTATTGGTGTTGTAGTGTATCGGTGTTGTAGTGTATTGGTGTTGTAGTGTATCGGTGTTGTAGTGTATCGGTGTTGTAGTGTATCGGTGTTGTAGTGTATCGGTGTTGCAGGTTTGGCCCCCCGTCTAACGTTGGACACTATTGATAGCCAAGATGTTGCGGAACGTCCCAAGCCATTCCGACTTCCGATTTCCGATTTCCGACTTTGTCCAGCGCTAGAATGGTAGCCCCTAAGTCCATGTACTTACTGACAGAGAAGAAGATACAGCGCTCAAGAGCAGTGAAACCTATCTCTGAAAAATAAGCCAACAATCAAATTAACCTAATGATATACCTGATCCGAGATTTCCGTACTCCTTTCTTTTTCCTTCTCCTGAGTATCCTTCTATCCGGTTCCTGCGGACGCCGTCCGGCCAATTCCGGACCCAGCCAGCCTGAGATCCGGGGCATTTACGGAGACCCGAAACCGCTCTGGGACAAGGGATACCGCCTCGGCGAGATCGGGGTGAACGCCATTTTTGTGCACAGTGGCTCCATTGAGCCGGAGATGATGCAGCGTGCCCGGGCGGAAGGCGTAAAAGTGTTTGCCGAATTTGCGACGCTCAATGGCAAAAATTACGTGGAGGAACACCCCGAAGCCTGGGCGATCAACGAAAAAGGAGAGCGGGTAGAGGCAGCCGGCTGGTTCATGGGCGTCTGTCCGACCGAACCGGGTTTTCGCCAATACCGGTTTGATCAGTTGAGAACCCTGCTTACAGATTTTGAACTGGATGGCGCCTGGATGGATTACGTACACTGGCACGCCCAGTTTGAAGAGCCCGAGCCCATCCTGCCCGAAACCTGTTTCTGCGATCACTGCCTGCAGCGTTTTTCGAGCGAAAACGGCATTGAACTCCCCGCCGGAACTACGGCTGAAAAGGCCGAGTGGATACTCAGCCGGGAGGATCAAAGGTGGCGCGATTGGCGATGCCGGGTCATTCTGGAATGGGCCACGGAAATGAAAAAGATCATTCGGGAGATCCGCCCCGGGGCGCTCCTGGGCCTGTACCATTGCCCCTGGAATGATGAGGAGTTCAACGGCGCCCGGCGGCGCATCCTGGGCCTGGATTACGATATGCTGAAAGGAACGATCGACGTGTTTTCTCCGATGGTGTACCACGAACGCATGGGGCGCGAGCCCGCCTGGGTGGAGGAGAATATAAGGTGGTTTTGCGATCGGCTGGACATCGGCGAGGGGGCTTCTCCCAAAGTGTGGCCCATCGTGCAGGCACATGATTCTCCGGGTGTTGTATCCGCTAAGGCCTTTGAAACGGCCCTGCGCGGCGGGCTGGCCGCCTGCTCCGGCGGGGTGATGATGTTTACGACGAGGGCGGTGGCGGAAAGCCGGGAAAAGCTGGAGGTGGTGAGGAGGGTGTATGGGAATAAAACGAGCGGGTAAAGGGTGTATATTGAACGGCAGGCAGGTACCTACTGGTTCCATCACCGTCCCCAGTTCCCTGACCAACGAAATTGTGAAGCCTTATTGGACTGATGTCGTGCAGATGAAGGCGCAAAGGGCGCCGACGGGCCTATTATTCCGGATCAGATCACTTAGGCGGCCTAAACCTTTTGCCGTCGGACATCAAAAACAAGGATGCATTTAACCCCGAGGATTTCGGCGTTTTCCGGAGCTGCGCCGGATGGCAGTTGAATTTCCACTGCACGCTCGGTAGCAGCACTTTCACCACGGATAATGATGATGTCCTGAACAAGTTCTGCCATTACAATTTCTGCTGCCCATGCCACTCCGTTGATCCTCACTTCCAGGTAATCAGCCGAGGGGTTGTTCACGTCGGGGAATATGTAGGGAATTTTATAAAAGACTCCATCGGTAACTTCGAGTTGCCCACTCCCAGCAGATGCTGTACCGACGCCATGGAAAGTGCCACTAACCCACCTTCCCTCGATATCAAAATCGGTGATGGTAACAGAGCCTCCGTTTTGCAGGTCATTGGGAGTAAACAAAGTGATAAATCCCTGCCCTCCGGGGGCGCCCTGCCACAACAGATAGTAGGGGTTGCCATATCGAAATTCCACGCTGCCACCCTGGACCAGCCCGGCAGGCATATTAATAACCAAGGATCCGCCGCTATAGGATTGCCCCGAGACCGCCAGGAAGCCCTCGACAACTTGGCCTCCACCGCCATCTGCCACCCAATATTGCCCGTCTATTCTGGCAGCTATATAATTTTCTAAAGGGAAGGACTCGAATAGGTTCGGGAGATCGGTTTCTTCGTTACAGCTTAAAAGCATCAGTACAGCGGAGATAAAAAAGAGGCTGGCGAGCATGCGGTTTTTAATCATGTTTTCGGGATGTATTACCCTCCGGACGTTTCATGACAGAGGATAATTGTTGATAGTTATGTCTACTTTCGGTTATAACAGATGGGGAAAATTAACGCCGCAGGAAAGAGCGAGGTTATTTAATTCAGTTTCCCCTCCTTTGTCAAGCGGGTTAAGATGGTCAATATTAAAAGTGTGGATGGCATTCCGCCTCCAACTTTGGCAATACTCGCAACGTTCCTTGGCCCTTTTTTGAACAGCCTTTTTAAGCTTCTCAGGGATATACCTACCAGACATGCGGTTCAGGAGCTTTAATACCCAGGCGTTCCCTCAATTCTTCGAGAGAAATGTTCCACAATTGGGCCAGGGCTATCATACGCTCCAACCTTTTTCCCTCAGACGCTTCGACCTGGTCAACAAGGCCCATCAGTTCCTGGTGTTCTTTTTCCGAAAGGCCGCCTTCTTTTTGCTTCGCCTGCAGTTCCATAAACCGAAAATGTACCTTATCAGGCAAGCCTTCATTTATAGCCGAAAGCAATTCGGTTTCTTC
>JAGFJE010000620.1 GCA_024103175.1 Phaeodactylibacter sp. | reverse complement strand
ACGCAGCGCAGTGTTCTATACCTTCTTCGCCGCATGCAAACACCATGGCGTCGACCCTCAAGAATGGCTCACCGATGTGCTTAACCGGATTCATAACCACAAGGCCAACCAACTACACGAACTCTTCCCGCAAAACTGGAAACCGGCAGGGGAATAAACAATCGGCCGGGCCCAACCCGCAAAGGTAGCGGCCCTTGAGCTGCGGCGCAAGATGCCCTTCGTCGTAGGTTTACGAAGCGGCAGCCGCGCCGCCCAGTATTCCTTTTGGTTCCAGGCGCGGGTTTCGGACAGGAAGGCGTGGAGCTGCAGGTAATAATAGGGGCCGCGGAGAGGCGCCGGCGCCGGAGGCTGTATCCGAACCGGCTCGGGCGTTTCATAAGTTTCGGGCCGGGCTTCTTCATTGGCAGAACTGTCTGCCGGCGGGCTTGCCAGCTTCAGGGGCGCCGGCGTGGGGGGCGGCGCTGGGAGCGGTTCGATCTCTACCGTGGAACTACGGCTGACTACCGGGCCTTTGATGGCGTTGCGGGCTTTGCCGAGGCCCCAGTAGGACAGGCCGGCAATGCTCAGGCCGATCGCCACGGCCAGGGCCATGCTGATGCGCGTCTGGGTATTGAAGTATTCTTCGGACATGCGGTAGCGCACCGGCATGCTGCGGATGACAATGGCCCGCAGTACGCCGCGCAGGCGGCTGGCGATCCAGAATCCAATGAACAGGGCGAGAAAGGTTCGGATGAGGAACCAGTAGGGAATGGTTGTCATGAGCGGAATGGTTATTTTTGAAATGGTAGTAAAGCCTTGATGGTTTTCCGTAGCGTCAGAAGGCGGGGCGATTATCTCCAACTTCAAAGAATTGCTGCGCGCAGGGGTTCCTGCCCTGCTTTTGCGGGAATGGAATACTTTCCTTTTAAGTTATCTTGCTTGCACTTATTGGTGGTGCACATATTCCAATATGATCCCTTCAAGCCCGTGTTTTTCCATTTGCGCCGCGGCTTCACGGTAGGTGGGAAAAGGGCCAGCCACGGTTTTGTAGGGGGCTTCGGTATGACTAAAGTAAAGGACAGCGGCTGGCAACGGCCAATGGCTTTCTATGGCCTGTGCCGCTCTTTCGGCCCTGTCCCATATTTCATAGGCTCCGGTTTGAATGTAGTAGCCGTCAATGGCATTTTTCTCGTACCTGGCGGCTGCCAGTGCCTGTCCCATTCCGGGCGCGAGGCTCATACTGGTTGGGGGCGGGATGGGGCCTTCCTGCGGCCCGGAACTGTCCAGGTACCTGGAGCCAAGCAGCAGCAACAGCAGGAGGAATCCGCTGAATACCAGCAAGCTGGCCAATGCGCCGGAGGCGGGGCGCCGGTAAGCATACTCCGGCGGGGTGGGGCGATAAGTGTGGGCCATAAGGCTACCAACGGCAGCCCCACCCAGAATAATACCGGAAAGCAACAGAATAAGATAGGGGGCCAGGTTTTCCATATGCTCTCTTTTTTCGCCTGTTAATTATTGCTTATTTATCGTCCTCACTTGGTAGACGGCTGCCGGGCGCCTTTTCTTTCAGCTGAAAAAAAAAGTGAAAAAATAACGGGGGCCTTGAAAGAATGGCATGGTGAGATCCGTCTTATTATAGCATGTGCCACCGAACAGACATACTACTGATCATCGAAGCACTCCTGGCGAATAAGGAGCGCAGCGCCGGTTCTGCCGGCGAAACCGCTCTGTCGGGCCAGGAAGAGGAAGGGGAAGGCGAGTTATGGGATGTGGAAAAGGAAAGCGCCTTCCAGTGGGTTGTCGATCGTTATTATGGCATGCTTATCCTTTGGGCGGCCGGTTTTTACCGGGCAGCTATCCCGCCCGGGAAGGTGGTTGTATTGACGGACCTGTTCTTTACCTACTTGAGAAAGGAAGTGATGTACGGAAGAGTTGACTTACAG
Organism: Phaeodactylibacter sp.; assembly: GCA_024103175.1. GTDB lineage: Bacteria > Bacteroidota > Bacteroidia > Chitinophagales > Saprospiraceae > JACJXW01. The sequence continues at coordinate 41 of JAGFJE010000620.1, read as the reverse complement.
GATGTGACATTTGCGAGGCTACGAAAACTACTACAGCAGTT
>JAGFJE010000446.1 GCA_024103175.1 Phaeodactylibacter sp. | reverse complement strand
GACCATTGTGTGCCGGGGTCCTCGCCGATCCTGCCGATAATATCTGCCGGAGCATTCAGGGCGGTGTTAAACAGCTCGATTGCGTCATTGCCATTGAAAATAGCGGCTGTGGCATTTGTCACAGGGCCGTTGTAAATAGTAGCGGCGGAGTTAGCCAGGACGATCACCGCTCCGGGGTTTAAGGTTCCGCTCAATGTGTTTGTCCGGAAAGGCGAGGTATTGCCATTAGTATATAACCTTACCTGATAATTACTCAGGTTGACCGCTGCGCCCGTTCCGTTGTATATCTCCAGGTATTTGTTGTCGCCGAGGCCTTCCACGTATTCGGAGAAGAAAAGGTCCACCGGGGCGGTGGTGATCACGTCGCTGCAGGAGAAAGAAGCCGGTTCAACGCTCAGGGCCGGCAGGCCGCAGTTGTCGAAGCTGCCGCCGTCGACGTCGGCAGTGGTGATGCTGGCGTTGCCCGTTCCATCCAGTTGCACCGTAGTGTTCTGGCAGACGGCCACCGGGTTGGAGGTGGTGCAGGGGCTGTAGTTGTAGTTGCTGCCGCCGTTGTTGGCCAGTTCCAGGGCGAGCATATCGTGGGCCAGCTGCCCGTAATTGCCGACGGCGCTGTTGATCTGCGCCAGGGTGTTTGTGGAGGTGTAAACATAGTAAGCCACTGTGCTGCTTCCCTGATCGGGGATGGCGGCTGTGCCGGTAGGCCCGCTGAAATTCACCTGAACAAGGCCGGAGGTAGCGAAGCCGTCGGTGGAGTAGCGCACATAGGCATATTCCCCGGCAGCGGGAGCGTTGCTCAATGTCACCGTGACCTCATAGCCGCAGTCGGTGGCGCATACCGGGCCGGTGACGCTGGTCACAGAGGCGGGCGCGTAGCCGGTTTCCAGGATGGCCATGAAGTTGTCGCCGGTATTCTCCGTCACGTTGACGGTGTAGTAATTCCCGAACGATATCAGAGGGAGAAAGCCGTCGCAGCCGCCAAAGTTGGTGTTGAAGGTAGCCGAGGCGGTAGGAGCGGGGAACCCGGCTGCCGGGGCGATGACCTGGTTGTAGTTGCTGATGGACAGGTTGGGGTTCCCGTTGCAGGCGCCGCTGTAGGGGCGCCAGTTGTTGAAGAAGTTCTGGTTGCCGGCTGTACCCTCTGAAAAATTCCAGTTGCGGGTAAGAGCGCCGGCGCTGCTGGCCGCCTGGAGGCGCACCTGCCGGAAAGCGCCGCGGTCCGTCAGGTTATAAGAGGCATAACTGCCGTCCACCAGGGCCGTTCCGAAGGTGGTGGGCTGCCCCTGCAGGCCCAGGGCAATGGTGAACAGAATGATAAGGGTAGAGAACAATCTCTGCATTGGTTTCGATTTTATATGTTCAAACAGTGTTGATGAAGACTTTCAGTTGAGTTCCGGCGTTGCCAGGCATAGCTATGCAAGCCCTTGCCGACAAGCGGCGGTAGTGGTTGGATGTAGATAGCGTTGTTCAGAATACAGCCGTTTGAGTAATCAGAGATGGTGACGGGGGGAGGGTAAACCTGTTGGGTGGCAAGGCTTGCACCCGCCTGGTAAAAATAGGTTTTTTCTCTATTTGTTCAGGAATATAGGCGAGAAATTTTTTCGGCCTGCGGCCGGGGCGTGCGTATGGTTCGGCCATCCTGCCGCCGCACGAGCGGCCTCGCAAAACTAATTTGACAGAGTACTTACTTCTTTTTCAGGCGGTCATCCGACGGGTCCACATCACGGAAGTCTTCCCACCGCAGGTAGATGCTGCGCATCTTCCCTTCCACCGGTACCTCCAGTTCTATTTCATCCCCTTCTTTCCAGAGGACGGGGTTGAACCTGAAATGCCGGGAGCTTCCGTCCTCCAGTTCCACCTCCAACGGGATGGGCAGGGGCAGGCCGCCCTCATTGCGCACGGTGACGAATAGCGCTCCATCCTCCTGCCGGTAGCTTACCAGGGCCAGGTCCATGGTGTGAAATTCCATGAACCAGCGTTGCCAGAACCAGTCGAGATCCTCGCCGGAGCATTCCGAGATGGTGAAGAAAAAGTCGAACGGCTGCGGATGTTTGCCCCGCCAGCGTTCGACATACTCCTGCACGCATTCCAGGAAGTAGTACTCCAGCAGCAGGTGGTAGAGCGACAGGTAGGCCGCGGCCGGCTTGCCGTAGGAGTTTAGCTGGTAGGCCGGCGCCAGCAGCTGATGGGAAGGGGTGAGCATGGGCACGTCCACCTCGGCGCCCTTGATGCCCACGTAGTTGCGCAGGTAGTATCCCGGATAGATGGACTGCTCCGGGTTTTCCAGCGTATACAGCTCGGTGCAGGCAAAGTACTCCAGCAGGGTGGCCCAGCCTTCGTCCATCCAGGCGTAGGCGCTCTCGTTGGTACCCGTCAGAAAGGGGAAGTAGGTGTGGGCGATCTCATGGGCGGTGAGGGCTTTGGTGTCGTCCATGGTGTACATATCCACATCGTTGACCATCATAGGGAACTCCATCTGGCCGTGGCCGTTGAAGATGGTCATGGTGGGGTAGGGGTAGGGGATGCCGGGCTTTTCAGCAGAGAAGTAGCCGATGATCTCGCGGGCGATGCGGGCTACTTCGTCGAAATCCCGCGTTTCGGGCGGGTACGCGGCCTGTACGCTGGCCCGGCGGCCGGTGGTGGAGTCAACCACTATACTGCCGGCGTCCCACAGGAAATGATCGCTGGCGCCGAAAGCGAAGTCAGTGACGTTTTCGGCGGTAAAATGCCAGGCCAGTTCTTCGGCCGGCCGTACAGCTTGTCCGGCGGCAAGTGTTTCTTTGGTAATAATATGAACAATGATATCGGACTCTTTAGATTGCAGAAAGCGTTCCAGGGTAAGCGGGCTGAGCACCTCCTCCCCGTTCTGCAGCTCGCCGGTGGCCCATACGGCAAAGCCCTTCGGTACACGGATGGTAACGTCGTAGTCGTTGAAGTCACCGTAAAATTCCGTCTGTATGTTGTGAGGGATGCGGTCCCAGCCGCTGATTTCATCGTAGACAGCGATGCGGGGATACCAGTAGCCGGCGAAGAGGGCCGATTCGTCGACCATGCCTTCGCGGTGCTCGCGGCGGGAGGTTTGGAGCTGGTAGTTCCACTCCAGTTCTACCCTTACATCGGCGCCGGGCAGAAGAGGCTCAGGCAAAGACAGCCAGGCGTTGGTGGGGTCTTCGGATTGGAAGATGGCGCCGTTGTTCCAGTCTACGGCCGTTTCATCCACCCGGACGTTGGACAGGCTGATCCCCTGGGTATAGAATGCCGGGTCGACATAGGAGGCTTTGCGGGCCTGCAGGAGGTGTACGTTCTGGATGAGCTTCAGGTTGAGCGCCCAGAGGGTGTCGGGGCTGTGGTTGGTATAGGTGATGGTGGCGCGGCCGTCGATACGGCGTTCGGCGGGTTTTACCAGGGCGTCGATGCGGTAGTCGGCGCGGTTCTGCCAGTAGTTGGGGCCGGGCTGGCCGGTGAGGGTGCGGGCGCCGTTCTCCACTGCCTGCAGGAATTCGCGGGGCATGTAGAGGGAGGGCTGGGCGGGGAGGGAGAGCGCCAGGAGGAGGAAGGGGGGGAGGATGAGCAACCTGCTGGCCCTGGGCAAAAGTCGGAAGTCGGAAATCGGAAGTCGGAATGGCGCAGGGCCATCTTCAACCGCTTGTCCACCAGTGATGTCTAATCTGGGAACGATGGCTATTGGAAGGGGAAAGAGGCTTTTGATCATTGTTTCGGATTGAAAATTTGGATGGGCGAAAATAGGGAAATTAAGGTAAGAACAGATCCTCCATGGCCACTACCTGGTCTATATAGTTTACTTTATGTTTATTTTCTAAAACACCCATAGGTGTGATGAGGGTAATAAACAGGTGTTTTTTCGTTTTGGTGTGGTATTGAAAAACTTTCTTTTTGTTTTGCAAGTTTTCAGCGTCTTTCTTGGAAACCTCATACGGCCCCCCTTCCGCCTGTATTTAAAGGAAATAGACGCCGTTAAAGGGGAGGGGGTAATCAATGGAGGGTTTATTCTTTCTTCAATTTCTCTTTGATAATTCTCAGGTAACTCTCCGGCGTATGAATCGACAGGGTGCTTTTAGAATAGTCTTTAATATTCCTTGTGATTATGGCTTTCACTCCTCCTGATAGTGCACAATAATTTTGAAGCGCATCTTCAGGAAAATCAAAACTCAAACTTTCAATTTTCAAAGAAAGCATCAGCGCCTTCTGCAGCCCCATTAAGCCAACTCCCCTCCTTCGGAGGGGTTGGGGGAGGCTTTAACCCGCTCCAGAAACTCCTCCTCCGTCATGATCTCCACCGTCCCCAGCTCCTTCGCCTTCTTCAGCTTGGAGCCCGCTTTCTCCCCCACCACCAGGATATCCAGGTTGCCGCTCACCGCCGAGATGTTCTTAGCGCCGGCGGCCTCCGCCTTGGCCTGGGCCTCCTTGCGGCTCAGCGTCTGCAGGGTACCGGTGAAGAGGATGGCCTTACCCATGAAGGGCCCCTCGCCGCTGGCGGTTTTGGGCAGGTCTTCCTCGGTTTGCTTCATATTGACGCCCAGTTCCTCCATCTCTTCGAGCAGCTTGATGTTGTGCTCATTGCTGAAGAAGGCGATGATGTTCTCGGCCACCACCGGGCCGATGTCCTTGATGTGGGTGAATTTTTCCATGTCCCAGCCCTTCAGGTCGAGCACGTGATCGACCTCGGCGGCCAGTATCTTCGACACCTTCTGCCCCAGGTGGTGGATGCTCAGGCTGTGCAGCAGGCGGTGGATGGGGTTCTGCCTGGCCTTTTCGACGGATTCCTTCAGGTTGGCGGCGGATTTCTCACCGAAGCCTTCCAATTCGGCGATCTTGTCATAGTCAAGGCGGTAGACGTCGGCGATGGTACGCAGCCAGCCCAGCTCATAGAAGCGCTCGACGATGGACTTGCCCAGCCCCTCGATGTCCATGGCATTTTTGGAGACGTGGAAGATGATCTTCTGCAGGTTCTGCGCGCCGCAGACGCAAACGGGGCAGCGCCAGGCCGCCTCGCCTTCGATGCGGACCAGCTCCACCGGCTCGTCCGTGTCGTTGATGGGACAGTATTTCGGGAATTCGATGGGCGCTTCGGAGCCGTCGCGCAGGTCTTCCAGCGCCTTTACGATGTAAGGTATCACGTCGCCGGCCCGCTCCACCAGCACCATATCCCCGATACGCAGGTCCTTGGATTTGATGAAATCCTCGTTGTGGAGGGAGACGGAAGAGACCGTCACACCCGCCAGCTGCACCGGCTCTATCTTGGCCACCGGCGTGATGGAACCGATCTTGCCCACCTGGTACTCCACCCGTAGCAGGCGGGAGGTGGCCTGCTTGGCCTTGAACTTGAAGGCGATGGCCCAGCGCGGGTGGTGGCTGGTGGAGCCCGCCCGCTCCTGCAGCTCCCGGCTGTTGACCTTTACGACCATACCGTCGATCTCGTAGGGGTAGTCCTCCCGTTTATCCTGCCATTCGTGGCAGAAATCGAGGGCGGCCTTGATGTTTTTGCATACGGTGCGTTCCTTGTCCTTGACAGGCACCTTGAAGCCGAGCTGGTTCAGCTTATCAAGGCTTTCCTGGTGGGTGGCGATGCCCGAGAGTACATCATTGCCCTCCTTATCTACGGCGTAGCCGAGGGTGTAGATGAAAGCCTCCATGCCGCGTTTGGCCACCTCCTGCGGGTCTTTCATGCGCAGGCCGCCGGTAGCGGTATTGCGGGCGTTGGCGAAGAGGCTGAGGCCTTCCTCTTCCCGCTCTTCGTTGATCTTTTTGAAGACGTCCTTGCGGATGAGCACTTCTCCCCGCAGCTCCGCCTTGTGGATGCCCAGGCCGGAAAAATCGGCTTTCAGCGGAATGGAGCGTATGGCGCGGGCATTGTTGGTCATTTCTTCCCCTTCTACTCCGTTGCCGCGGGTGGCGGCGCGCACCAGGCGGTTGTTTTCGTATACCACGGCAATACTGCCGCCATCGAACTTGGGCTCCACGGCGTATTCGATGTCCTCCTCCTCGGGTATGTTGAGGTAACGCTTGACCTGAGCGTCGAACTCCACCAGGTCTTCCTCGTTGTAGGAGTTGGCCAGGGAGAGCATGGGTGTGAGGTGCTCCACCGACGGGAAATCGCTCGACAGGTCGGAGGAGACGCGCTGGGTGGGCGAGTCGGGCGTCACCAGTTCGGGGTGCTCTTCTTCCAGCTTTTCCAGCATCTTGTACAGCCGGTCGTACTCCGGGTCGCTGATTACCGGGTCGTTCAGGATATAATAGCGGTACTCGTGGTACTCGATGACCTGCCGCAGCTTGTTGATCTGCTCGTCGGGGGATTCTTTTTCCAGGGCGCCGCCGCCGTCGAGGAAGGCTTTGGAGAGGCTGAAAAGGGTGCGTTGTTCTTGCTGGCTGTACATTTCGTGGTTGATTGGTCGATTGGTTGATTTAGTTGATTGGTTGATTTAGTTGATTGGTCGATTGGTTGATTTAGTTGATTGGTTAACTGGTTGATTGAACGGCAACCCCCGGCGCTACATTTACGTGGATAAAATTAGCTCTTCTGGGTTAGAAAGCCAATAAGCATTTTTTCAGCCCGGTATCTCCTTCTCAAAAAGGCTGTCCATTGTCAGGGTGGCGTCAACCAATCCCAGGCTATGCTGATTCTGCTTCAGGCCGAAAGTGGTGATGAGGGTCAGGAATACTAGTTTTCGCGTTTTTGTCGCCTCTTTGAAAGTTGTTATTTTATAGCGTAATTCCTTTGCCATTGATTTCGTGACAGAAAATTCCGCGCTATCAAATTTCATTTCACACAGGTTTACCACATGGTCTTTCCGGTCAATTAGCAGGTCTATCTGAAGGCCGTCTTCCTCTTCGCTTCCCTTTTTGAAGAAGGTAGAAGCGGTCGAATACACTCCGGAAATTCCCAGTGCTTTCTTGATCTGAGGCAGGTGTTTGAGGCATATACTTTCAAAAGCATAACCTGCCCAACTCGTATAAGCCTGTGTCTGGCTGAGCTGTTGCCAAACGTCCTGGCCTTCGCTTCGTTTTTTTTCGATAAACCGGATATAAAAAAGGGAATACTCGTCGGATAAACGGTATAAGCTATCCTTTTTCTTCTTGCCGAAAGGGTAATTCATGGAAATGAAACCGGAATGCAACAATTCCTCGAGTACCTTTGTCGTACCTCCTCCTGCCGACAGCTTGCTGTTCCGGACGATTTCAGAACGAGTAAGCCCTTTTCGCTTTGCGGCTAATGTCCTGATTATTTTTACGTGTACCTCCGAGTTTTCAAACAAGGAACTGTATAATTTTGAGAATTCATCATTCAGCAGCCCATTTTCGGAAAAGCAGATCTGGTTGATATTCTGAGCAGCGCTTTTACCGGCTTCGATTTCATCCAGATAGTGTGGCACGCCTCCCATTGCCATATACAAATGGAGGATCTGATACCGGTCCAGGTTAATGTTTTTTGCCTTCAGGAAATCTTCGGTTTCCGCAAGGGTAAAAGGTTTTAATGTTATGCGCCGTGTGATAGCTGTTCTTTGCGCGTGGCGTTTTGTATTCCGGTGATCTCAAAATCGATCCGGCCTTCATAAGCTGATTTCACCAGGAAGGCCTTCCCGACCCTTCCCCGGCCGATCACTGAAACCATTTCTGCTTTTGGGGATTGGAGGGCTTTTTCCAGTATTTTTCGTTCTTCAATTCTTCCAATTAATGGAGCATTTGTCATAAAAGTGGCTTATTGCTCGCGAAATGTAGTTGAAAATAACACTTTTAGCGAGCAATAAAAAGTTGTTGACCGCGAAAAGTTGAAAAATTCAATGGTTTCCGCGAATAATAGCATATCGAGGATACTCGGTTTTTGATCTGCGCCCGACTGCCCATTAGCAGTACCGGCCCGACGAATCAAAAATCGCACATTCCAAATCAAACATCAAAAATCCTCAGCTTCTCAACCTCGGGTCCAGCGCATCGGTCAGCCCTTCGCCCAGGAGGTTAAAGATCGTCACGGTCAGGAAGATGGCGAAGCCCGGAAAGATGGCCAGCCACCAGGCCGACACCTGCGAGCGCGCCAGCCGCAGCAGCGACCCCCAGGTGACCTGCTCGGGCGGCACGCCCACGCTGAGGAAAGAAAGGAAAGCCTCCAGCAGGATGGCGCTGGCCACGCCGAAAGCGATGGTGATGAGCACCGGCGTCAGCGC